>CAVFGF010000055.1:0-14775 GCA_963621925.1 Alistipes onderdonkii
CACAATCCTGCTTCAATTCGGATTCTCGTGGTGCTTTTGCCCCACTTCATCCTCATTGAAGGGCGTGTCATAAACTCCATTTCCCAGCGACATGCAAGCATGTCGTGGAAGTTGAGTTTTGACACTGTAACCAAGGTTAAATAAGATGAATCTTTTTGAATATCCGTACCAGCGTCCTGCCCTTGGGAAAGGCCCGCAGCTCTTCTTCGGTGATGCCATGCAAAAGCAGCACAAAGAAGGCATAGATCAGCACCGCGAGCATAAGACAGAGCAGCGTCGAAATGCGGATGCCGATGAGCTTATGAAGCGGCTGATAGAGAAGCCAGACAGCCAGCGCCATAATCAGCGAGGAGACACCGGGAATTACAAAGGTACGAAGCAGCTCCTGGTGATAATCGAGATACTTTCGGATAGCCAGACCGTTCAGGATACACATCAGGATCGCAAAGAACATGTAGGCCAGGACAACACCGTAAATATGCAATTTAAAAACCTGTACCAGGACGATCATCAAAAGCAGGTGGGTTACCAGTGCAATCACGGCATTTCGTACCGGAATCCGCATATGGTCGATACCCTGCAAAATGCCGTTGGTCAGGGTAGACAGGCCGTAAAAAATGACAGAGGCAGAGCCAATGAGGAAAAGCTTCGGCGCGATGGCATTGCTGTTCCAGGAGAGCAAATCGAGGATTGGCTCTCCGAGAGCCGTGAGTCCAAAGGCACTCGGAATGCAGATCAGCATGACCATGCGGATGGCGCCTTCTGTCTTTCGGCGCATCTCCTCCCAGTCTCCTTCTATCCGGGCTCTCGTGAGCGCGGGAATCGTCGAGGCCGAGAGAGCCGAGGCCACCGCGATGGGGACATTGGTTAGAAGCTTATACTTTCCGACATAGATGCCCCAATAGACCTCGACGGTACTCTTGTCCGCCTGCTGCACGTCGAGCATCAGGTACTTGAAGACACCCTGATCGACGATGCCGCTGATATTGTAGACCGCCGTACTTAGGATGACCGGAACGATGGTCAGGATCAGAATATGCAGGGTGCTGCTATAGCTTTCCCTGCGGCTTACATGGTCACGTCTCAGATTCTTGTGGAGTATCCGATTGTAGAAAAGCATCACAAGGATCAAAAACAACAGTCCGGCTGCCGCGCCGAGGCTGGTACCCAGGGTACTTCCCGCTGCACCGTAGATCGCCCCGCTCTTGCCGTCGCTAATCCCGGCTGCCGCGTCAAGCCGAGTGCCGTAAGAATAGAGATAGCTGGCAGCTGCGATGCTGACGACGGCATTGACAATCTGCTCAATGATCTGAGAGATCGCCGTAGGCATCATGGTTCCCATGCCCTGGAAAAAGCCTCGAAGGACTCCCATGACGGCCATGACGAAGACCGCCAGAGCCAGAACCTTTAGGCAGAGTTCACTTTCCGGCGTATTTAAGAGGGTTCCCGTAAAGAAACCGGCCCCGAAAAAGGTCAGCGCAGAAGCGACGACGCCTACCGCCATGGACATATAAAGGGCACCCTTGAAGGCTCTCCAGGAATTGCGATATTCTCCCAAAGCGACTTTAGCGGAAATGACCTTCGAGACGGCCAGCGGCAGACTGTAGGAGGAGATCAAAAGTATAACATTGTAGATCTCATAGGCAGCAGAATAATAATCATTTCCGTGATCCGTGATAATATTTGTTACAGGAAGGCGGTAAAGAAGTCCGATGATTCGGCTGACGATGGATGCGATCGCCAGAATACTGCCCTGCATAATATAATTGGATTTTGCTTTTGTTTTATTTCCCATCTGATTTTCCTGTCTGTTAACGCGAAATACCTAAGTCTTCCAGGATGGCAGCCTGCTTCGCCTCCATCACCTTGGCCTCCTCAGGGATCATATGGTCGTAGCCGAAGAGATGCAGCATGCTGTGGGCAATCAAGAAAGCATACTCTCTGGTTTCGCTATGGCCGTATTTTTCAGCCTGTTCGATGACCTTATCGACAGAAATCACGATATCCCCCAGCACCAGCTCACCGCTTTCCGGATTGAAATAATCCTCTTCGGCTTCCTCTACAAAGGCAAAATCAGACGGCTGCTCGTAGGTCAGCATCGGAAAGGACAAAACATCCGTCGGCCGATTGATGCCCCGCTGCTCCAGGTTAATGGCATGGATTCCTTCATTGTCCGTCAAAAGAAGATTGACCTCGGCTTCATAGGGACAGCCCTCAAAATCCAGAGCCGCCTCGATGACCATTTGTGCAATTTTCTCTGTCTCTACGCCTGCCAGCGGTCTTTGACTCTCATCTTCGATATTTACGGTCATGGCTGTCCTTTCTGGAGTTTCGCCGCTCCTGGGTTTTTTCATAGGCTTCATAAGCCTGTACGATCTTTTGCACCAGCGGATGACGTACCACATCCTTGCTGGTCAGCTCACAAAAGCCGATATCATCGACTTTTCCGAGAACCTTCATGGCGACCTCCAGGCCGGAACGTGTGCCGCTTGGTAGGTCCTTCTGGCTGGCATCTCCGGTGACAATGACCTTGGAGCCAAAGCCGATACGGGTCAGAAACATCTTCATCTGAGCCGGCGTCGTGTTCTGAGCCTCATCAAGGATGATAAAGGCATTGTCCAGGGTGCGGCCCCGCATGTATGCCAGGGGAGCCACTTCGATCAGCCCCTTTTCCATATTTTTTAAAAAGCTCTCTGCCCCCATGATCTGATAGAGGGCGTCGTAAAGGGGCCGCAGGTACGGATCTACCTTGCTTTGCAAATCGCCGGGAAGAAAACCGAGCTTCTCGCCGGCTTCGATGGCAGGACGGGTCAGGACAATGCGGCTGACCTCATTCTTTTTAAAGGCCGTAATCGCCATGGCCATGGCCAAATAGGTTTTTCCGGTTCCGGCAGGGCCGGTGCCAAAGACGATCATCTTATTTCGAATCAGATCTACATAGCGCTTTTGCCCCAGAGTCTTTGGCTTAATGGGCTTGCCGGCCATGGTATGACAGATCAGCTCCTTGTCCATCTCCACGAGAGACTCCTCCTGCCCTTCCAAAGACAGCGCCAGGGCATAATTGACATTTTGCTCCTCGATAGTATTTCCTCTTTTGGAAAGCTCCAGAAGCTGCTCGAGAACGCGTACTGCCTGATGGACTTCGCTCTCTCTTCCCAGGATCTTTACTTTTCCGTCCCGGGCTATCACCGATACCTGCAGGGTTTGCTCTATTTTCTTAACATAACTGTCAAACGGACCGAATACATTGCTCTCATGCTCGGCCGGAATATCCAGTATCATTTCCGTTGTATTCAAGTTTCTGTTGGCTCCTTTTTATATAAAATGAGACTGAACCAGGTGACGAGCCTGCTGCCGTTCAGGAAGGTAATTCCGTTATTTTCTGCCAGCTTGGTCACCAGAATTCCGTAGCTTTCGACGCAGGGGAACATTTGATCCGGATGGCGGCACGGCCCATTCGGGTAGGCGCAGGTCTTACAGATGGCACAGGATTCGGTAGAAAGAACCTGCATTTCGCCGCATAGGTTCTTCATCTCATCCCGGATCTGTCTCGTCAAGGCCTCATGCTCCATCCGGGTGGCCAACATCGCGGACATATCCTCGGTATCGACATCCTCGGCAATGCTGGTAAACAAGAGAGCGTCGTCAAAGCGCAGACAATGCTCCCGGCATTCTTCCACGGTGCCGACTGCCGGCGGGCAGGACCAGGAGGTCCCGTATTGGGGACATTCGTTCCGGCAGATCGTCCGAACCTCCTCCCGGAAAGGAAGTTCCTCCGGTCGTACAAAGGCATATTCACAGATAGGATATGCTTTTAACTTTTCTTCAATGACTTCACGCAGCTTCATCTGTATATAATCAATCCGCCCTTTTTTTCATATCCGGTATTCCACAGGTCATCCATATCCAGCCATTTCCAGGCACCATAGGTCACGGCCTTTACCATACAGCTGTCCCCCGCCGTGTCATAGCCGGTCAGGAGAAACCAATGCGACGTATAATCTGCAAACAGCGGGTTGTCATGCTTTAGCAGAAGGCATGGAACCGGAAAACCCCGATCCACGGAGTCGATGACTGCCGCTTTTGCCTTTGCTGCCTCCTCTGTACCGGAAAGGGTTTCCATAGAAATCGAGTCGCAGCCATTTTCCTGCAGAAACTTTCCAAAGCCTTCGATAAAAAGGTCCGGGGAATCTATGCCGATATGACGCGGCTTCAGATAGGACTTCATCTTCATCCCAAACCGGACATAGTCCTTCTTTGTCAAGGCAGTTCTTTCATAAGGGTAGAGTCCGCCGGTTCCCTTGTAGCAATCGAAATAGATGCTGCAGTCACAGGCCGTCACTGCAGCGCAGCCTCCAAGCTTCATCGTGGGATCCCAAAACCAGTCCTGACTTCCTCCGTACGAATGTTCGATGATAAAATAGTCCAGTTCCTTTTGCATAATGCGTTTCACTGCATCCTTTCTTGTTGCTCAAGAAATAAGAGCACATGTTTTTTCTGTGCTCCTATTTTCTTTATTATAATTTTTTGCCTTCGGATAGTCAATGCCGATTTATAACTATACGGAAACGCTGCGTCGATCAGCATTTCCTATAGGTAATTCTGATAGATGGCCACATGGTCGTAGATGCAGCGCCAGCTGCTGTGGGCATCGGCTGTCACACAGATATATTGGCGTCCGTCGGCTGCCTTACAAAAGCTGACGGCACAGTTTCCGGACTGCACGACATAACCGGTTTTGGCTCCGAGGATCTCTCCGTGGGTATCCTTATCCTCGATTCTTCGAAGAAACCAATTGGAGATGGTGATGCCGTCCGGATGCTGCTCCGTCTGCGAGGTGGTATAGGTCCGGGTATTCAGGATTTCCTTACAGAGCGGATTATCCATCGCCGCTTCCATAATCACAGCCATGTCATATAAGGTGCAATAATGATTCTCATCATAGAGACCGACACAGTTCGTAAAATGCGCTGTCCCGGATAGGCCGAGGGCCTCAAGCTTCTCATTCATCAATTCCACAAAGCCATCCAGGGATCCGGAGATATAGTAAGCCAGACCGGCCGCAGCGTCCCCGCCTGAGGGCAAAATGGTTCCGTATAAGAGATCTCTTACCGTAACGGTCTCATTCTCATCGAAGCCTACGGCGCTGCAGTCATGAGAATAGCTGTAATCGGTGATATCGATGGTAATGGTAAAGCTGTCATCGAGGTTCGTGACATGCTCCGCGGCAACCAAAAGGGTCAAAACCTTTGTCATGGAGGCCGGACTGATACGCTCTCCGGCTCCACGCTGGGCGATAACGGTTCGGTTGTCCGCATCGACCAGAAGCGCGCGGGTGCTGTTTACCTCATCGCTTCCTAAGTAGGCAGCGCTCTCCTGGCCGCTTAGGGAATAGTCTCCGGTTGCGACATAGGTGCCTGTCGAAGCGGTGCTGTCTTCCTCCGTTGTATCGCCTGTGTCCGCGCTATCCCCTGCAGCAGGGGCGGAAATGTTAGACTCCATTGCAAGATAGGCCGATGTGGCGGTTCCGTCCGGGTCTTTTTTCTGCCGCGCATGAACCAGCCTGACTGTAAGCAGGATGAGGAGAAGCAGCACCAGACCCATAAAGAGCAGCACCAGCATCCGTTTGATTCTGGCCCGGCGGCGTCTGAGCTTCCTTCGTCTGGCACGCCTTTTTGCGCGCTCCCGCTCCCATGCTTCTTCTTCCTTTTCTCTCCTATTTTCCATGGGAACCTCCGTTATTTATGATACGGCTCATGCTTCATGATCCGGTAGCTTCGATAGAGCTGTTCCAGCAAAATCACCCGCATCAGCTGATGGGGAAAGGTCATTTTGGAAAAGCTGAGTAAAAAATCCGCCCGCTTCAGCACCTCGGGAGAGAGCCCTAAGGATCCGCCGATCAGAAACTGGATATGGCTTTCTCCCCGAATGCCGAGCTCTTCGATTTTTTTGGATAAGGCGACGGAATCCAGCATTTGCCCTTCGATGGCAAGGGCAATGATATAGGCGTCATCTCGAATTGCTTTCAGGATACGTTCGCCCTCCTTATGACGAATCGCCAGCTCTTCTGCTTCGCCGGCACCATCCGGCGTCTTTTCATCCGGCACTTCTATGATTTCGAGCTTGCAATAACGGCCAAGCCGCTTGCTGTATTCCCGGATCGCATCTGTAAAATAGCGTTCTTTGATTTTCCCGACGGTGATGCAGGTGATCTTCATAAAGATGAACTTCCTTTCGTAAATATACAAACACTATTTTATCAGGCGTACACGGATTTGACAAGAAAGCCGTATCAGCATTTTTACTGATACGGCTTCGTATGAATAGAATTTATGTAACTATTTCTGGCTCAGATATTCATGAATACCCTTTGCAGCCTCTTTTCCTGCACCCATAGCTAGGATAACGGTAGCTGCGCCGGTTACCGCGTCACCGCCTGCAAATACACCGTCCTTGGAGGTGGCGCCTGTCTCCTCCGAAGCGACGATACATTTTCTCTTATTGATCTCCAGTCCCTTGGTGGTGGAGGAAATCAGTGGGTTCGGGGAGGTTCCCAGAGACATGATGACGGTATCGACGTCGATATCGAACTCCGATCCCTCTACCTCTACCGGGCGTCTTCTTCCGGATGCATCCGGCTCACCGAGCTCCATGCGTACGCAGCGGATACCCTTTACCCAGTCGTTCTCGTCCTGAAGAATCTCTACCGGATTGGTCAGCAGATCGAAGATGATGCCCTCTTCCTTAGCGTGATGTACTTCTTCCTTCCGGGCCGGAAGCTCCTCCTCGGAACGACGATAGATGATATGTACCTCAGCGCCGAGACGCAGAGCGGTACGGGCAGCGTCCATAGCTACGTTGCCGCCGCCGACTACGGCTACCTTCTTACCGTGGAAGATCGGGGTATCATAGTTCTCATCGAAGGCCTTCATCAGGTTATTTCTGGTCAGGAACTCGTTCGCAGAGAATACACCGCAGGCTGTCTCACCCGGGATACCCATGAACTTCGGAAGTCCTGCACCGGAACCGATGAAGACAGCGTCGAAGCCCTCATCCTCCATCAGCTGATCGATGGTCACGGACTTGCCGATGATGACGTCTGTCTCGATTTTTACACCGAGAGACTTTACATTTTCTACCTCCGGAAGAACCACACCGTCCTTCGGAAGACGGAACTCCGGAATACCGTATACCAGAACACCGCCGGCCTTGTGCAGTGCCTCGAAGATGGTGACATCATAGCCAAGCTTTGCCAGATCGCCTGCACAGGTCAGACCTGCCGGGCCGGAACCGATGACAGCGACCTTCTTGCCGTTCTTTTCTGCGGGAGCGGCCGGCTTGATGCCCTGCTCTCTTGCCCAGTCAGCCACGAAGCGCTCCAGCTTACCGATGGAAACAGCCTCGCCCTTGATGCCGCGGATACAGCGTCCCTCGCACTGACTCTCCTGGGGACAAACACGACCGCAGATAGCCGGAAGGGCGGAGGATTCGCTGATAACGCTGTAGGCCTTTGCAAAATCGCCTTCCTTTACTGCACCGATGAAATCCGGAATATGAATCTGTACCGGACATCCTTCCATACATTTTGCCTTCTTGCAGCCGAGACATCTCTGGGCCTCTTCTACTGCCTCATCTTTGTTATATCCTAGACAAACTTCGTCGAAGTTCGTTGCACGAACCTTCGGATCCTGCTCTCTTACCGGAACCTTCTTTAATACGTCAGCCATTACTTGTCACCTCCGCAATTTCCACATCCGCCGTGATGGGTTTTTCCTTCCTTATATGCAAGCATGCGGCGGCCTTCTTCTGTCTTGTACATTGCTGCACGCTTCATCGCCTGATCAAAATCGATCAGATGGCCGTCGAACTCCGGTCCGTCTACACAGGCAAATTTTACCTCATCGCCTACCACGACACGACAGGCTCCGCACATACCGGTTCCGTCTACCATGATGGGGTTCATACTGACAATGGTGGGGATACCCAGCTTCTTAGTAGTCAGACAGGCGAATTTCATCATGATCATCGGTCCGATGGCTACGCAGAGATCATAGTGATGACCTTCGCTGACCAGCTTCTCCAGCATCGCAGTACCGACACCCTTGAAGCCGTAGCTTCCGTCATCCGTACACAGGTACAGATTTCCAACCTTGCTCATCTCCTCCTCCATGATCAGGATATCCTTGGAACGCGCACCGATGATGATGTCGCACTCGATACCATGCTCATGCAGCCATTTTGCCTGCGGATAAACCGGTGCGGTTCCGACACCGCCGGCGATAAAGATAACCTTCTTTTTCTTTACTTCTTCGAAATCATCGGTTACCAGCTCGGACGGACGTCCCAGCGGTCCGACAAAATCAAGGAAAGCATCTCCCTCTTTTAAGTCTACCATCTTGCTGGTGGATACACCGATGGGCTGAAAAACGATGGTAACCGTCCCGGCCTCTCTGTCATAATCACAGATAGTCAGCGGAATTCGTTCTCCCGTCTCATCCAGTCTGACGATAATGAACTGTCCCGGCTGACAAGAAGCTGCCACTCTCGGAGCAAGGACAACCTTCTTGTAAACATTTGCAGAGAGCTGCTCTGCTTTTACAATCTTGAACATACGTTCCCTCCTGGAATAGATTCTTGCGGCTTGAACCGCGTAAGAGCCGTCGGAATCTCTTCCCACGGCCAAATATTACTCATCGTTAATATAATAACGCAATCCTTTACGGATTTCAACTATTAGATTTGATGGTTACCTATATTTCAAAATCAAAGCAGGCGCGGTCACGGGTCGACGGCTTAATCAGCTCCGAGCCGAAGGCTACATGAAGAGGATGAACCTGGTAAGCGGCCAGATCCTCCGGGCTGTCGAATTCCGTCAGAAGCATCAGCTCCCGATTGCTTCCCGGCAGACGATTGAGCTTGATTTCCGCTGCGTTCAGACCCTTCACCGGTCCGATCAGGGCTTTGATGCGTCTGTCTGCCTCCTGCGCAAAGGCCTCTTTTTTCTCCTCCGGGAAATCTTCTTTGAAGTTCCACATAATCAGATGCTTTACCATAATGTTTTATTCCTTTCTTTGCTGGGTTTTATTTCATAAACGCTGATGCTGTGTTAATCTTCATAGTGTCCTTCACAAGAATATACTATGAGATTTTGGTTACTATCAAAGTTATATGTAAGTCTGTGTTCGTCAGTGATTCGTCTGCTGCAGACTTTCCTGTGTTTCAGTGGCTCAGGCTTACCGATTCCCTCTAATAGTCCATCACGAATTATGCTTTTTATAAGATCGTTAATCCGCTTTACAATCTTTTTATCTTCCTTCTGCCAGTCCGTATACTGCTGCCATGCGGTTGGAGTAAATACTATATTCACTGTTCGTATGCTCCTAACTCATCTATTGATTTTACAATAAACCCACCAGCTTCTGCTTCAGCCATAGATTTATCCAGCATAGCAAGGTATTCCGCATTTCTTTTCGCTTTCATAATATCATTGTATTCAGATTCTGACATCATCACGATGTTTTCATTCTTTGGTCTGGATACAATTAATGTTTCTCCTCTGAAAACTTTATCACACAGCGATTTAAAATTTTCTCTTACATCCATACTTTTTACTGCTAACATATGTATCACCTCATTTCTATGCAAAAAACGTATGCTTTTTCGTACTTTTATTTTATGCCATGATGATACCTGTGTCAATCATTTTCATGTTGAGAGATAGTTAGGGAAACGCTGATTAAAGCGTTTCCCTCGCCGGATTTGCGCTGCGCAGCAGCAAATTCCCCTGCAAATCCGTGCGATCCACCAGAGTTACTAATATTCTTCATCCCCCTCAGCATCCCCCGCCGGAAATTCCAGCGTATAAGCGAGGACCAGAGGCTCACTGATAATCCCTTTTTTGTTGATGGCGACAGCACAAAGAAGGAAATCTCCTTCCTCGATGAGCTCAATGGGCGCCTCGTAGCGTGTGCTGTCCCTGGTCGGCATGCTGCCGTCCAATGTATAGTAAATGCTGCCGTATTCTGCAGAGAGATTCAGGCGCAGATAATAATGATAGACGCCCTCCGGCGTATCACAGCCGGGCTTTTCGATACGATAGCCCAAAAGCTGGTTTTGAATATCGCTGTAGGGACAATCCTCCACAATCTCATTGAGCTCTTCGGTCTGTCCGGTCTCATTGAGAAGCTCCATCATGGCAAGATATAGCTCTGTCAGGGCCTTGCTGTCACCGCTTTCCTCCGTCTCGATATTCAGAGCCCGCTTCATATAGATGACTGCAAGATCTCCGGAGCCTACCTTGGCATAGGATTCTGCCAGAAGCCGGAAAATCTCGACCCTGGATTCGTCTGGCTCGCTCTGAAGCTCCAGCGCCCGCTGCAGAAAATCGATGGCCTTGTCGTACTCCTCTTTCTTGATATAGCTTCGTCCCTTGCGCAATTGATAGCTGTAGTTCTGATCCCGGGTGATCGACAGATAACCGATGTGGAAAGACGAAAAAGCGAGAATCAATACCAGCATAAGCAAGGCAGCGGTTCTTCGGGGATGTGACTTTATCCAGTTTTTTACAGTTTCCGGCTCCTTTGGAGTAAGAACGGCAGTGGAGCTTTCCTCCTGGCTCTCTGCCTCCGGCTCGGTACGGAGAGGCTCGGTAGCGAGATTTTCCGGATCGATCTCCCCAAGGAGCATCTCATCTAAGGGATCATAATCCGGGACAATCTGGATCTCGTGACCGCAATGTTCACAATATAGCTTTCCGGGTTCCTGTTCACTCCCGCAATTCGGACACTTCATAAAGCTTCCTCTCTTATGGAGCGCGGCGACTCAGAATCAGAGCCATCACGCATATTCTTCCAGATAATGTTCGAACTCTTCCATCGTCATCAGGATCTCTCGGGGCTTTGTCCCGGCTTCCTCTCCGACGACGCCGGCTTCACTGAGCTGATCCATGATTCGTGCCGCCCGGTTGAAGCCGACCTTAAACCAGCGCTGCAGCATGCCGATGGAGGCCTTGTCCTTTTCAATGATGAAGCGGCCGGCTTCCGCAAACAGGGCATCCCGCTCAGGCTCGTCACCTTTTGAAGAAGAACCGCTCTCTGCCTCGGCAGCAGGCGCTGTATTGATATGCTCCTCGACCTCTGCATTGTAGCTGCTTCCGCCGCTGTTTTCCTTCAGAAATTCGACGACAGCTCCTACTTCCTCATCCGATACGAAGGCACCCTGGACGCGGACGGGCTTGGGATAGCCATAAGGATAAAACAGCATATCGCCTTTTCCCAGCAGTTTTTCGGCCCCGTTCATATCGAGAATCGTTCGGGAATCGACACCCGAGGATACCGCGAAGGCAATACGGGATGGCATATTGGCCTTGATAAGGCCTGTGATGACATTGACAGAGGGTCTCTGGGTGGCAATGATCAAATGAATGCCGGCTGCCCGAGCCAGCTGAGCCAGTCGGCAGATCGCGTCCTCCACCTCTCCGGGGGCTACCATCATCAGATCCGCCAGCTCGTCGACAACGATCACGATCTGGGGAAGCTTTTTCGGCTTGGTATCATCCTCGATGTGCTCGATATTTTTGATTTTTTCATTGTAGCCTGCCAGATTCCGCACGTTATAGTCGGCAAAAAGCTTATAGCGGTGCGTCATCTCTGCCACGGCCCAATTCAAGGCACCGGCGGCCTTTTTCGGATCAGTAACCACCGGAATCAAAAGATGGGGAATACCGTTATAGGCACTCAGCTCGACGACCTTTGGGTCTACCATGATGAGCTTTACTTCCTCCGGCGAGGCCTTATAGAGCAGGCTCATGATCAGGGTATTGATGCAGACTGATTTACCGGAGCCGGTGGCGCCCGCAATCAGAAGATGCGGCATTTTGGCAATATCGGTAACCATGATTTTCCCTGCAATATCCTTACCCACGGCGAAGGCCAGCTTGGACTTATGGGTCTTGAATTCCTGGGAGGATACCAGCTCCCGGAAGGAAACGATGGCATTCTCCGCATTCGGTACTTCGATGCCGACGGCGGCCTTTCCGGGAATCGGCGCCTCGATCCGGACATCCGTCACGGCGAGATTCAACTTGATATCATCGGCCAGGCTGACGATCTTATTGACCTTCACACCCTGATCCGGCTGGAGCTCATAGCGTGTCACGGCAGGTCCCTGGCTGACATCCGTGACGGTAACGCCTACACCGAAATCCCGGAGAATCTGCTGCAGATGAAGGGCTGTCTCATGTAAGATACGGTCGGCATCCTTATTCTCCTTATGCTTGACTTCGTTTAGCAGGCGAAGGGGCGGATAGATGTATTCATTTTCTTTCCTGGGCTCGCCTGCCGCAGGCGATGCCTGGCTTGCCTGGGGGAATGACTCCGGTTTCCGTTGGGTTTCGGTGACCGACCCGTTTGACTTTTCAGCTCTGGCAGCTGCAGGCGCAGTCCTTGTCTCGATTTCCTTATAAATAGGGGGTTCCGGTTTGCATTCCGGTACCGGCTCAAAGACAGGTGCCGGTGTCGGTTTCGAGGTTATCTCTGGCTCCTGTTCAGGTACTTGGGATATTTCCTCCGTCCGCTCCCGATGAATCGGAATGCGGAACATCTCATCCAGATCCTGTAAATCCGGACCGGCGCTCTCCTGCTCTTCGACAGAAAACGGATCCTTCATCCCGGCTTGGAAGCCTTGCGTTTCGTTATTTTCTAAGCCGGAAAGTGTAATCTCCCGCATTTCATCGGTATAAGAGGTGGTCCTTAGCTGTACCTCCGGTTTTTTCGGGGCTTCCTTAAGGATGGACTCTTTGGCAGCAGCTTCCTTGATGGCGGTCTCCTCCAGGGCGATACCGGAAACGCGATGCGCGATACGGGGCTCCTTGGGTCTTGCAGGCTTTTCTGTTTTTTGCTCCAATTCTTCCGGCTCTTTTTCCTCAGCTCGGAGAGCCTCTTCTGCTTCCATCGCTTTTCTTCTGGCTTCGCGGCGTTCGTCGGCCTGGATGCGATATTTTTTTGCATCCTCCTTGGCGGCGTCATAGACCTTTTTGCCGCCGGTTTTTACACCGCCGATAAAGGAACGCTCTGTGATCACGACAAGGCAGATGATCAAAAGCACTAAAAGAATGATCCAGGCGCCGAGGATGCCAAAGGCTCCGGATAAGATCTTACAAAGGGCGCCGCCTACTACACCACCGCCGGATTTGTGCAGCGAGGAGTAGGTATAAAAGGCGCTTAAGGTTCCGGCGCCCTCCTTCTCTCCAAACAGAAGCTGAAGGATGGCACAGAAAAGAAAAGCCGTCACGACCATGGCGGCCGCCTTGATGGCGGCAATGGTATTTTCCCGGTTGGAGATCGAGAAGGCGGTCACCAGAAAGAGAACTACCGGCAAAAGGTAGGCAAAGATTCCGAATAAGCCAAACATGACGCCGCTGACGAATCCACCGACGCTTCCACCGATGCCAAAATTGCTGATGAGGAGCAAAACGGATATCGCAAACAGGATCAGGACCGTTACTTCATCCTGCAGAAAGCCGGTTTCCTTCTTTCTTTTTCCTCTTTTCTTTCCGGTATTTTTTGCTGCCATTGTGTCCTGTCCGTCCTTCCAATAAATTCAAAAATACCCTGACCTTTTCGTTTTGATGCTGTGGCCTGAGGTCAGGGTATTTCGGCTTGCAGTGCATGCTGTCAAGAGAGATATCGATTTTTCAGATCCGAGACCATTTCCATGTAACGATCCTTGCAGGCCTCGTTTTCTCCCTGCTCGATTTTTTGTATACAATCGCAAAGATACGTGTCCCAAATAGTATGGTAGACAGCTGCCGCATCCCGTTCACGTCCGATCCGATTGACGAGGGTCGGAGCGATATTGTAATAATCTTTTACCAGAGCCTCCCCCTCTTCGCTCTGAAGGAGATAATCGTCCCGGTAGGAGCGAAATAGCGTAAGCTCATAGCAATCATCCGACTTTCCGAGATATTCGCATGCGGCTGTGGTAATATAGCAAAATTTCCGATGGAAGCCTTCCTCGATCTTCTCATAGCTGGCCTTTCCGACGGAAGTCTTAAAAGCTTCATTCCACTTTTCGATCAGAAGATCGGTCAGAGGCTCGGAGGAGGGATTTTTCAGCTCCAGGATCGCCGGGAAAACATAGACAGCCAGAGTCATATTATAATTGATCTGCTGCTCGTTCTTCTTGCCCTTCTTCGGAATTCCGTCAAGCTCGGCCTGTGCTGCTTCTACCAGATGCTCTGCCAGCTTTTCCAGCCAGGCACTCGGATTCTCTTCCTGCTGGTAAACCGCTTCGATGGCAGCCAAGGTATCCATGTGTTTGCGCAGATAAGCCTGAAAAGCCTCCGGATATACATTCTTTTTAAAGGTAGCTAAAGGATTTCCTTCTTTTAAGAGCATATCCTCAATTCCTTGCATCGCCTGATTATAGCTTTCGCCGTATGCTATCAAATCCATAAGCAGTCCTCCTGTTTACTCGTCCCAGTTATGGTATACGCTCTGGACATCGTCATCCTCGTCCAGGAGATCGAGTGTTCTCTGAAGATTTTTAATGGCATCCTCATCGGTCAGAGTTACGTAATTTTGCGGAATCATGGTCACCTCTGCCTCTGCCATCGGGATACCCTTCTCCTCCAGGGCTGCACGAACATCCCCAAAGGAATCCGGATCCGTCAGAATCTCGAAGCTGTCCTCCTCCTCGGAGAAATCCTCTGCTCCGGCATCCAGAGCCAGCATCATCAGATCATCCGGATCCAGATCACATTCCTCGCGATCGACG
>CAVFGF010000056.1:0-14738 GCA_963621925.1 Alistipes onderdonkii
ATACGCCACACCGACGAAATGCGAAGCATTTTGGAGGTTGGTTCTGAACAGTTACCCATATTTCTATAATGAGGAGTTTTGAACAATGTCATTTAATTTCAAGCAAAAACTGCCTACTCCCCAGGAGACCCGCGAGATGTATCCGGTTCCCGAACGCGTAGCGCAGATTAAAAAAGAAAGAGACGCGGAGATCCGCAAAATATTTACCGGCGAGGACGACCGTTTTCTCGCCATCATCGGTCCCTGCTCCGCGGACAATGAGGAGGCACTCTGCGACTATGTCCGCCGTCTGGTTCCGGTACAGGAGAAGATCAAGGACAAGGTTCTCATCATTCCCCGTATCTATACCAATAAGCCTCGTACCACCGGCGACGGCTACAAGGGCATCATGCACCAGCCGGATCCCGAGAAAAAGCCGGATCCCCTGGCCGGCATCATTGCCCTGCGCCATATGCATATCCGTGCCATCGAAGAGACCGGCATGACCGCTGCCGACGAAATGCTCTATCCGGAAAATCTGCCCTATGTCGAGGATTTTCTTTCCTATATTGCCATCGGCGCCCGCTCCGTCGAGAATCAGCAGCACCGTCTCGTTTCCAGCGGCATCACGATGCCGGTGGGCATGAAGAATCCTACCAGCGGCGACTTTTCTGTCATGCTGAATTCCGTTCATGCTGCACAGAACGGTCATTCCTTTATCTATCATGGCTGGGATGTACAAACCTCCGGAAATGACCTGGCTCATGTGGTACTGCGCGGCGCCGTCAATGAGCGCGGTGTCTCCCTGCCCAACTATCACTATGAGAATCTTCGCAATCTCTGTAATCTCTATGCCCAGAGGGAGCTGAAGAATCCGGCCTGCATCGTCGATGCGAATCATAATAACTCCAACAAGCAGTTCAAGGAGCAGATCCGTATCGTCAAGGAGGTGCTCCACAGCCGTTCCTGCGCGGATGATATCCGGAAGATGGTCAAGGGTGTCATGATCGAGAGCTATATCGAGGAAGGTAACCAGGGCATTCACGACCATATCTACGGCAAGTCCATTACCGATGCCTGCCTGGGCTGGCAGGATTCCGAGCAGCTGCTCTATGAAATTGCCGAGCGGTGCTGAGCGAAAATATTGATAATGAATGCGAGGAGTCGCCTTTGGCGGCTCCTTTTTGCATAAAAAAAGATTCCTGAGCTTCTTCTCTTAGGAATCTTTTTTTACCTATTTTATCCTCTTGGATGTGCCTTCGCATAAATTTCCCGAGCCCTGGCGGCATACATCATCGTCGTGGAGATATCGGAATGTCCCAGCATCTCCTGTACCACATGCAGGTCTGCACCGTTCTCCACCAGATGAGCCGCAAAGGAATGCCGCAGGGTATGGGGTGTAATCTCTGTCTCGATCCCCGCCTGCTTGACATATTGCTTCAATAGCTTCCAGAAGCCCTGGCGGCTCATGCCGTCACCGGAGCAATTCGGAAATAGCATCTCACATTTCTTATCTCCCACAAGAGTCCCACGGGCTTCCTTTAGATACCGCTCCAGCGCTTTTCTGGCCTTCGGTCCAAAGGGAATCATCCGTTCTTTATTTCGATCTCTGCAGACGATATAATCCAGTTTCCAGTTTATATCATCTAACTTCAGGGAAATCAGCTCAGTCACACGGATACCGGTCGCATATAGAAGCTCCAGCATCGCCGTGTCGCGCAAGCCCTTGACGGTCCGATCCCCCGGCTGTATCAGAAGCCGTTCCATCTCCTCTACCGACAGGATCTCCGGAAGCTTTTTCTCTACCTTCGGAGCCTTCAGCTTCTCTGCGGGATCGCTGGCGATACTTCCCTCTTTCCAGAGATACAGATAAAATCCCTTCATAGAAGCGATATTTCTCGATACCGTCGCCGGGGACATTCCATTTTTTTCCAGATACAGGATGTAGGAGTTCAACGCCGTCTCGGTCACCTCACCGGCCTTCTCCACCTTCTGTTTCTGAAGAAAATGCATCATTTTCAGGAGATCTCTCTGATAAGAGAGCTCTGTATTTCGGGATGTCTTCTTTACCTCATGTAAATAAGACACAAATCCATTAATCTCTTGTTCCATCTGTCTATATGCCCCTCAGCTTCACCCTGTGCCGCCGCTCCTTCTCTGATTTTGGCGGCAGGCTTGTAAAGTACATTATAGACAGAAATCCTTGGAAAATCAATTGCCATTTTTAGAATTTACCGGAAACTGTCTATTTGATTCCCTCCGACTTCTCGTAGCAGGCTGTGCAGGCCTTTAAGATCGCACCGCGGAAGCCATTCTGTTCGAGGGCTGCCACGCCGGCAATCGTCGTTCCGCCCGGGGAACAAACCTTATCCTTCAGGGCGCCGGGATGCTCTCCGGTCTCCAATACCATCTTTGCCGCACCGGCCACTGCCTGGGCCGCAAAGGTATAGGCCTCAGCCCTCGGAAGTCCGTAGGCCACAGCGCCGTCCGCCAGGGCCTCGATAAATTGATAGACATAAGCCGGCGAGCTTCCGCTGGCGCAAACCACGGCGCTCATCATGCGTTCTTCCACATCTGCATATTTTCCGACTGCGCCGAAAATCCGATGAACCATCTCGATTTCGTCATCCGCAAACTCCTCTGCCTGGTAGGAAAGGCCTGTCATACCCTCACCAATCAGCGCCGGTGTATTCGGCATAGCTCTTACGATTCTTCGATCGGAGCCAAGGGTTTCCTTCAGGCTTTCTATGGTAATACCGGGCGCCAAGGAAATCACGACATGCTCCGGTGTTACCGCATAACGAATCTGCTTCAATACAATCGGATAATATTGAGGTTTCACCGCCAAGATCAGATATTTACAGCTGTTTGCACATTCTGCATTGGACTCGGCATAGACCACCTCGGTCTTTGCGTGAATACGCTGCCTGGTCTCCAGGGTTTTCGCCGTAAAAATCAGTTTTTCCGGTGCAAATTCCTTCATAACCCCTTTTAACAGGGCATAGCCCATATTTCCCATTCCGATAAATCCTATCTCTGCCATGAAAGCTTCCTCCTTTTAAGAACGAATCCTGTCTCGCCGGATTATCTGCCCGTATTAAAAAAGGATGCCGCATCGCGACATCCTTCGTCTTTATTTCGCGTAATCTGTTACCCGGCTTTCGCGGATAACATTTACCTTAATCTGACCCGGATATTCCAGCTCTGCTTCTATCTGCTTGGAAATATCTCTTGCCAGCAGTACCATGCTGGCATCATCTACCTGATCCGGAACTACCATTACACGAATCTCTCTGCCTGCCTGAATTGCAAAAGACTTATCTACGCCCTTAAATCCATTGGCGATATCCTCTAACTGTTTTAAGCGATTGGTATACGTCTCCAGTGTCTCTCTGCGGGCACCCGGACGGGCTGCGGAAATCGTATCTGCCGCCTGTACCAGACATGCGATCAGAGAGGTAGGTTCCGTATCTCCGTGGTGGGATTCTACCGCATTGATGACAACCGGTGACTCCTTATACTTTCTGCACAGATCCGCACCGATCTGAATGTGGGAGCCTTCTACTTCATGGTCAATGGATTTACCAATGTCATGCAGCAGTCCGGCACGCTTTGCCATACGGACATCGACGCCGACCTCGCCGGCCAGAAGTCCGGTCAGGTGTGCTACCTCGATGGAATGCTTCAAAGCATTCTGTCCGTAGCTGGTACGGAACTTCATCCTTCCGAGAAGCTTGACAAGCTCCGGGTGAATACCGTGGACACCGACCTCCAGGACGGCAGCCTCGCCTTCCTCGCGGATCTTGGTCTCCACCTCCCGCTGCGCCTTCTCTACCATCTCCTCGATACGTGCCGGATGAATTCGGCCGTCTACGATGAGCTTTTCCAGCGCAATCCTTGCCACCTCGCGGCGGATGGGATCGAAGCCCGACAAAATCACTGCTTCGGGGGTATCGTCGATAATCAGGTCAATACCTGTCAGGGTCTCCAGTGTCCGGATATTCCGTCCCTCTCGGCCGATAATTCTTCCCTTCATCTCATCGCTCGGGAGCTGTACGACAGAGATCGTCGTCTCCGCCACATGATCGGCAGCGCACTTCTGAATCGCCGTTACCACATACTCCTTTGCTTTTTTGTCTGCTTCTTCCTTTGCCCTGCTCTCCAATTCCTTGACGAGCACGGCGGTTTCATGTTTTACTTCGTCTTCAACAGTTTTTAATAAATAATCTTTTGCTTGTTCGGAGGTAAGGCCAGAGATTCTTTCCAGTTCCTGTACTCTTTTTTCCTGAAGCTTGTTCAGCTCTGTTTCCTGCTTCGCCAGCTTCTCTTCTTTGGCCGCATAGCTTTGCTCACGACGTTCCAGAGCATCTGACTTCTTGTCCAGAGTTTCCTCTTTCGCAAGTACTCTCCGCTCGTAACGCTGCAGCTCCGCTCTGCGTTCCTTCGTTTCTTTTTCCAGCTCGTTCTTTGACTTCAGCGACTCTTCCTTCGCCTCCATTAAAGCCTCGCGCTTGGACCGTTCTGCGACCTTCAATGCATCATCAATGATGGTTCTTGCCTTCTCTTCCGCATTTCCTATCTTTTTCTCGATGGTATTCTTGCGTACAGCAGATGTCACAAGAGCCGTCACCACGATACATACGACCGCGACGATAATCGGAACATAAAACGGCACAGGAGCACCTCCTTTATTTAATTTTCATTGTACAAATATAACCCGTTTGACACGCTTATTTTTATAAGTTTTGCCGATTAGGAATAACATACAACTATTAAATTTTATACTTATTTCGCTCTGATGTCAAGCAATAGTTACGCCTTGTGCGATTTGCCCCTGAGGTGCTTTCGAGTAAAGATCAGGCCTGTCATCCCTAAAAGAAGGACTCCAGCCCAGAATTCCGGCATTCTACTGTCTCCTGTCTGCACCGTACTGCCTGTCGACGCAGGCGTCTTTGCCGACGTCCCGGAGGATTCGGAACTCGACTTTTTTTCTTCGGTTACAGCTTTTTTCTCTACCGGATCCAAAAAGCGAATCGTATCGGTTTTTGCTCCGTCCTTCTTATTTTCCCGGATCGCAACTGTCACCGTTATCTTATCTTCTTCTCCATAAAAGGCCGAGACATGGAGATAGTAGAGCCCAACCTGCGTCCCGTCCTTTCGTTTCAAAAGGAGCTTGTAGGTATAGTCTCCGGGATTCTGATACAAAATCGTCGGGAGATGATCGATGCTTTCTTTTTTGGTCAATTGCACCTGATATCCCTTTTCGCTGCCCTTTGGCATCGGGCAATCCGCCGTCAGGCCTTCCAGGGAAAGCTCATAGGTTTCATTCTCCCGCAGGCCTTTCTCACCCCAGGTAATCGAAAGCGGCACGGTCAGGCTGTCCGAGCCTGATGCATGTACCAAATATCCCATCAGGAAAACCAGGACGCAGGCCAGAAATGGCATGCTTAGAAAACGGATTCTTTTCATATCTTTTATGCTTCTCCTTTATTGCTCAATCTTCTTCGTCCTCAGTGCTCATAGCGCCACAGGACTACGATCCGCTCCTCTTCTTTTTCAGATGAACAGGTACTGAGCGCCAACAAGGCATAACGTTCACTTCCTGCCTCCGCCTCTGTCAAAAGCTCTTTTTGAACAAAGACAGCTTCTTTCAAAAGCTCCGAAACCAGGCTCCTGGGGTTTTCCTCGCATTTCTCCGGTTCAAAGAGGAGGGAGCTTCCGGCATCCACTCGGAGCACGGCTGCCAGCTCCAGCGGATAGGTCTTTCCCGGAATCATCAGGGTTCCGGTATAATGCTCCTTTGAAAACTCATCGTCCAGATACAGATCCAGGTCGCCGAACATCCGATGCTTCTCCATATGATGACCGTAGACCAGCTGGTAGAAGCTCTGAAAACTTTTGTCTGAGCGCGCATCCAGAAAGATACTGCCGGCCAGGGCATACTCCCCATAGGCATTCTGATTCAGATATTCGAGATTATCCTCGCCCTGCAGGATCGGCTCGTCGATGGCAGTTCCCTCCAGCGTCACCCAGGCCACGACGTCCGGATTGATGGCCAGAAGCTCCTCAAAGGAAGGGCTATGCTCCTCTGGCCGCAGCTTTTGCACGCTTTCCTGAAAGTCCCCGGTCTCTTCGTAGAGCTGATGGTTGTCCCAGATACAGTAAATGCAATAGAGAGCCGCTGTCAGGAGTGTCAAGCCAATGACCAGATCGAGAGCCTTATTCAGAACCTTCAGAGCGATTCGGCTCACCTTTTCCATCATTTTACTTTTCGGCGGTGATGGCATACCGCAATATACAAGGCAGTCCCTGCAGCGATTCCAAGCAAAGTCAGAAGATAGGGCAGATTGGATACGATAATACCCGTATCAATGACACTCTCTTTGTGGTTTACAATCTTTACCGCAGGATTCATGCTTCCGCCGGACGCGGTATCTGCAAGGGTGCCATTTACGGACGTTCCGGACTGCTTCGTGCTGTTTAGATAATATTCCGGTGCATCATAGCCCTCTGCCTGCGTCTCCGTTACGCTATAGGTCACACCCTCCGGGATATTGGAGAAGATCACCTTTGTGCCGTTTTTCACGGAAATCTCGGTGCTCAAGCTCGAGGAGCCTGAAGCCTCCGGAGTAAGAGCCGTTGGATTCGTGGTGGTGCCTGCATTTTCGGTATTGACATTGATTGCTGACTTTATCTTTTTGTCTCCAGCGTCAAAAGTCACTGTTACGGTAAATTCCTTATCCCGGTCACCCATGTTGCCCGTTACCTGTTTTACGATGGTCAGGGTACCTGCGGAATAAAGATTGGTAATACTGTCCTTCTTTGCCAAGCTACCTGTTGCATCTCGGCTCATCAATTTGACGCTTCCGATACTCACTGCGCCTGTGATATCATCCCGAACCACTGCCACACGCAGCACGCAGGTATCGCTGCTGTAGGTGACGCCTGCGGTATCACCTACAGTCTCGCGAAATTCATAGTAATAATAGCCGACGCTTGGGTAGGCAGAGGCCTGTGGTGCAGTTACGGTTATATCTTTTTCCACAGCCGTCGCAGTCTTATTTACCTCGCCTGCTTCATAACTTGCTTGGCTGAGTGTCAGGGTGCTTACTCCGCTCAGCGCTGCTTTTGCTTCCTCGCTAAGCTCCGTATAGGCCTTGATGGTATCCAGGGCAGCTGCATCGTTATACTTTGTACAGGAGACAGCGTAAAGCTTGGCCTTACCCTCTACAGGCGTCGTCTCCGTACTTTCAAATGAAAAGCTTTCTGCCGGGCTTGACGCTCCGGTCTGGGCATTGTCCTTCAACGCGTAGGTCTTCTGGAAGGTAAGGCTGCTTCCTTCGGCTCGCACCTCTGTCTGACTGCTAAGGACTACCACTCCTGCCAAGAGAAGTCCCATGATTTTTCCTACTGTTTTTTTCTTCATCTTTTCCCACCTATTTTAAATACGTCTCCTGAGAATGGTCAGAACCTTTCCCCTGATCTGTGCCTCTGTTATTACCTGGGACGTCTGATCCGAAGCGTCTTTTTGCACTTCCCAGGCCTTTTCCTCCTCTTCTGCTTTTCCGGTCACCCGGGCAAAGGAGAGACCGTCATCCTCCTCATAGGCGATGACGTCTCCGCTTCGGTATTCCTGAACAATGCATACTCCGAAAGCTAAATCTCCGTCTTTCAGAGAAGGCCACATCTCCATGCCCTGCACCCGGGTCAGGAAGAAGAGCCTGGAAAAGAGCAGCCACATCAGGATCAGAAAGCCTCCTGCCCGCAGCAGCAACCAAAGGTATTCTTTTCCGATTTCCTTTTTCATCGTCTTCTTCGTCGGAAGATAAAGACGCCTCCTGTAAGAACCACGATGCCTGTCAGAATTCCTGCATACAAAAGATTCGAATCGGTTCGGATACCGGTCTCCGGGGTGGTTTCTACATCCTGCCGGTTCGTGATGGTTACCGTACCGCCATCACCCGTCGCCGGAATCTCCACAAGCCCTTTATCATAAGTTACTCGGAAGGTCTGGTCATTTTCAAGTGTCACCAGGCTGCCGGAGCTTTCAATGGGATTTCCCTTTTTGTCAAGCTCCCGGATCTGATATTTCGTTCCGACTGACAGTCCGGTAAATTCTGCTTTTTCTACCGTGACACCGTCCCGCTGACAGGTCAAGTTTCCGCCTGCATAGGTCAGGGTCAGCTCCTGCTGCTTCTCGCTCGAGTTCTCTGCATAGATCCCAAAGCGATAGGTTCCGTCCGGGATCTGGGTGCCGGTCAAGTCTTCGCTGTTGATATTCTGGAAGTTCTTTGTAAGCGTTAAGGTTCCTTTTTTATTATAAACCTCGACCTTATAGGTCGTCCCGGAATAATAAATCTTCGCTCCTTGTTTTTGCCATGTTGTAAGTATCTCCGGATATTTCTTTGATACAGTATCCGCTTTTGCCACCACGTAGTAAGCCGGCTCTGAATTCAAAATATATCCGCTCGGTGCTTTTGTCTCTGTCAGGCGATAGACCGTATTGTAGGCAAGTTTTTCACTCGTACTTGTTCCCTTTCCAAAGGAGACCGTACCGTTCTCCCCGGTCGTTCCGGTCAGCGATATGCCATTTTCCACTTTTTCCCATTTACTATTCTCCTCATTCCAGGTTACCTGCTCTAAGGAAAAGACTGCCCCGGAAAGAGCCTTGGCTGTATTCTCCTGATCGGCCTTTTTTACTTCCAGTACCGGTGTAGAACTGGTTTCTGCTGTCGCCTCGACCGTATAGCTGACCTTCTTATCCTCGATTTTGCTCATATCCTGACTGTAGCCATACCAGTTTGCCTTATTGTTTACCGTAATTTCCTGGTTCGGCGCACTGTTGATGACGGCCTGATAGGTAATCGTAAGGCTCTTTCCATCCGGTATCGTCAGGGTTAATTTCTGCCTGGTTGCTGTATCCTCGATCTGAGAGCCTACGGTAACCGTAGCACCCGTCTTATCGGTCACCGTCAAAGAATCCGTATCAAAGGAAAGCGGAGCTTCCATCTCATCGACCAGAGTCAGTGTATCCGAATTTGCCGCCAAATCTTCTCCCAGCGGATTCACTGCCAGAGTAAAGGTTAGCTTTCCTCCGTTGACACTGCCCATGGTTTTTGTGATGGTTTTCTTCGTAATATTTGCAGAGGCAGAAGAGGTGCTGATGATCTTGCCTGCCTCATTTGTCACGGTGATACCATTTTGATAGGTCTTGCTGCCGCCGTTCAGTAAAAGCTTGCTGTCTGTGACCTTCGTCACCACCTGTACCTCCAGGGAACGACGATCTGCCACAGAGCCGCCCTTCTGCAGGTTTGCCACGTCAAAGGCAAGCCGTCTTGTTTTACTATTAAAGTAGGCTTTTGCAGTATGATCTGTGTTATCCGTAGACGTTCCGTCGATTCTTCCTGTATAACTTAGTTTTGTCCAGGAGGTATCACTTTCCAATTTCGTTATTTCTGGCATGCTCGGCGGATTATTATAGATCTCAGAACTAATCCAGAAGTATCTTACATAGGCCGGCTCCAGCCCCTCCGGCAGCATATCCTCGACATGTACCTTTCCTTCCAGGTCACCGGCATAGTTGATCTTGATGCGCCATTCGATATAGGTTCCCGGATCGGTTATCTGTTTTTGCACCAGCTGACTGAGATTTCCGGAGCCGCTGATTTGTTTCCAGCCATTTCCGTCATAGTTAAATACCCCGGCGGTTTCCTTGAAGTTTGTCCCGGCACCGGTGGCATGAAGCGATGCATCTCCCAGCTTGACAAATTCCGAGGCACTGCTGTCCTTCATGTAGAGGCTGTTGGTATAGGTTCTTGCATCTCTGCCGTTCAATGCAGCGGAAGGCTCCGTCCGAAGGATGATGTAGATACATTCACCCGAGGGAAGGGAACGCGTTTTCAAAAATTCGATAGTAGCAGCGGAGCTGTCCGCACTCCAGGAATAATCTGCATCTGCCGGTACTGCGCCTCTATTTACTTCGTTTCCGGATAGCTTTATTAAATTATTATCATTCTTTAAATCATCTATCGATCCATAATAATCGGTAAAGGACTTTCCATCCGGAACACTGCCCTGATAGATTCCGACCATCGAGGTGCCGCGAATATAATGCTGCGGACTGTTTCCCGGAGTATCCTTAAACTTTGTCCCTTCTGAAATCTCTCTCCCACTGACCTTGATAACCCAGTAAAGACTGCCGTTCGTCCAATCCCCGCTAGCTGCCTTTGTATGGTCGAAGTACCAGCCGGACTTCTCTGCCTCCAGGCTCTTTCCGCCCTCGATGATGGTTGAAGTACTGACCTTGACACCGCTCATCTGGACCTTCGTGCTGCCCGGTCCCACCACCTCGCCGGACATTGTAAAGGAGTTACCGGAGCTTACTTGACTGATATTCTCGACATTTTTCGGTGTGGCATAATAAGTCAGAACATAGGCACCCTTTGCATTCAGCTGCAGATCCTTCGGAGTAAGATTAAAAGAAGTCTGTCCATCGATGTATGCCCAGACGGTCGAGGAGATGGTCTTTTTCTGTAACTCTTCCACTGCAGCGGCATCGGATTCCGGCGTCTCTTTCAGGCCGTCGCTGTAATAATCCAGGCGTAGATATCCTCTATAGGCCAGGTAATCGTTGGTCAGAGCATCTCCAAATACGGCCGAGGTTACATCCCAGTCGGCTGCCTCGTTTACAACTACCTGATAGCGAAAGCTGTCCTTTGGAACAGCAAAAGCTGTTTCTGCTGATAAAGTTTGACTGCTCCAGGTACTGTTCTCTGTCGTATAGACAGATGCTTCTTTCGGAATCGTCACTTCTGTATTCTGATCCATGGCTTCACTTTGCAGCTTTCGATCCCAGATCTTTTTTCCCAAGGATTTTGTCGTATACGCTGAAGAGAACTTCTCGTTACCCCCACTTACCGTGTCATCCGAGTAGGCAGCCGCATTGTTTTTTATCTCGATATCGGTATTCCCCGCGGCATAGATGGTACCGCTGACATGTACCTGATAAACCAGGGTTCTCGTCTCTCCCGGTGCCATTTCTGCAATATAGTAATCAAACTGTCGTCCGATGCTATCCCCGGAACCGGTCTCTGTAATATCCGGATTGCTTTTCCCTGTATGCGGATTTTCACTACTTGCAAGCTCTGCATTGTTATTAATTTCTGTTCCCTTGTACAAATGAAAGCTGTTTTCTACATAGCTTAAACATGTGAGATATTTATTTTGAGTTCCTCCGTTTTTCAGGCTGTCGTTGATCTTGACATTCTTTAAAGTGTAAGTATTCTTTGCATCTGCAATAAGCGTCACCTGATAGGTCAAGGTACCTCCATCACCGACTTTATCTTTGACAAAATCTCCGACCGTCTTCGACGTAGTTACCCTGGCAACCGGCGTAAACTCCTTGGTTTGGCTGGTATGCGGATAGGTTTTGGAAAAAGAAGCCGCCTTATTTGTGATGGTTCCGCGACTCTGTGCGCCTACATATTCCGCCTTTACCCTTGCTCGGTAGGTAAGGGTTCTGGTTGCGTTTGCTTCCAGATCCCCGACCTTCCAGACCAGGACACCGGGTGCGGTAAGATTCGCTCCTGCCGCGGATGGAATGGGATTTTCTTCCGTGATGCTGTTTCCAAGATAAATCTTTCCCTGACCTGCATAGGTACCTGTTTCATAGGGTGCATTCGCTGCGGTCACCGTTGTATCCCCTGCAGTCTTTGATGCAGGCGTTGTCTCTGTTCCCGTTACTCCGATATAGCTTTCGATATAGCTTGCATTCGTCGTAAACTGATCCGTCACCGTCACGTCCGGCATCGCCGTATTCCCTGCAGAAACGGTCAGGGTATATTCCAGATATGCCCCCCCAGCATCTGTCCCAAAGGTCGCATCTGACTTTGTTAAATCCAATTGCCCTAATCTTGCATCGCTATCCTGCTCAAAGGATAGTTTTATCTCCTTTGTTCCTACAGTAATCTGTTGAAGAGGATTCTCCTTCACCTTGTTTTGATCCGGATAGGCATAGAAAACAAAGGAACCGCTGATGGTTTTCGTTTCTTCCCCTTCCTCCCTCTTCAAAAACTCAGCCGTAAAGGTCAACAGGATACTCTTAGAATCCTCGGAGGCTCTGATTGTTCCGATGGTTGTCCCGTCGCTGGTCTGTATGTTTGCAGATTGCACGGAAGGCTTCTCTAACAAATCCGGCAGCGTGTAGCTGATTGTCTTGCCACTGCTCTCGACAGAATCTACCGGAAGTCCAGCATAGGTCATCGAAAACTTCAGCTGCGCATCCGCCGGAATATCCTTTGTGCCATCCTCTATCGTCATCCATTCGGAAGAATCCGTTTTGTATGCAATGGTCACTTCCGTGATATAGTTTTCTACATCCAGCGGAGTGCCCGACTCCTCCTGTTCTTCCTCATCCCCTCCGGTGGAAGAATCCGCGTCTTCATTCTTCGCATATTCTTCCCCTTCCGCTGTATCTTCCAGTTCCGTATCAAGCGCATCACTTCCAGAATTCTCTTCTGGGATACCTTCCGTTATATTCTCTGAGACGTAGGGATCCTCCTGCTCCGCTCTTACGATGCTATGCTTTGGCACTTTGATGACTAAAAGAAGGGCAAGAGCCAGGAGTGCCCAGATTTTTACATTTCTGCAGGGTTTGTTTTTCTTCATATTATCTACCGATTCACTTTTCATGGAGAAGCCAGTCAGAACCTGAACTGTCGGGTATCTAAGAAAATGCTGATTTAGTCAGCGTTACCCTAACGAAATGCCGGTGAAAGCATCGTTTTCCTCATTTGGAATACATGTTGGTTCTGTGTGGAATTTTATGGGTTCACTTGGCAGATACTATATCATAAACAGCCCCTCTTTTCAACAAAAATAAAAGGAGGGATTTATGCCCCTCCTTTTCTAGAATCAAAGTAACTGTCCGTCTCCACCCGAAGTTCTGCCAGAATATCCGCACTTCGATATCCGCGCCGCAGAAGAAACTGATAGAAGCGCCGGATTTCTCCCTGGTCCGCCGTCGCCGGGTCGACATGCTTTTTCTCGATCCAGCAGCGGATCTGCGCCCGCTCATCCAGAGGATCCACTTCCTCCCTTGCTGCCTCCAGCACTTCCTTCGAGATCCTTTTTTTGTACAGCAGCTCCTGCTCTAACCGGCGGCTGCTTTTTCCCTGGCTTCGGCTGTTCAGATAGTTGACTGCATAGCGATGATCGTCAATATAATGGAAGCCTTTCACATACTCGATGGCTGCATCTACCACCTCAGGCAGATAATTCTTTGCGAGCTTCTCCCGCAATTCCTGCTCTGTACGATCAGAGCGCTCCAGAATATGGAGCGCTCTGCGTTTAGCCCGAGTCAGATCACCGGACTTCTCCGGCTTTTTGTCGTAGTCCTCCTCGGGAGTCTCTTTCGTATATTTTCCAGTTCTATTTCTCTGCGGTCTCTGCTGCATTCTTCTTTCCTGCCGTCTCTGTCTCTGTCTTCTTCGGCTCCGCCTTCTCTGCCTTTCCCTCGGCTTCCTCTCCTCCGTCCAGGCCAAAGCCCTCACGAACCTTTTCTTCGATCTCATGGCAGATCTCCGGATGCTGCTTCAGAAATTGCTTTGCATTCTCACGGCCCTGGCCGATCTTGTCGCCTTCATAGGCATACCAGGCACCGCTCTTATTGACCACCCCGGTATTGGCAGCCAGATCCAGGATATCACCCTCCCGGGAGATTCCCTCGCCGAACATGATATCAAACTCTGCCTCCTTGAAGGGCGGAGCGATCTTATTCTTTACCACACGAATCCGGGTACGGTTTCCGACCATCTCGCCGCCCTGCTTCAGGGACTCGATTCTACGCACATCCAGACGGATCGAGGAGTAAAACTTCAGGGCACGGCCTCCGGTGGTAACCTCCGGGTTTCCGAACATGACACCCACCTTCTCACGCAGCTGGTTGATAAAGATTACGGTACAATTGGACTTGCTAATCACGGCTGTCAGCTTTCTGAGAGCCTGGGACATCAGACGCGCCTGAAGGCCTACATGGGAATCTCCCATATCTCCCTCAATCTCCGCCTTCGGAACCAGGGCTGCAACGGAGTCTACGATAATGATATCGACTGCACCGGAGCGAACCATCGTCTCTGCGATCTCCAGCGCCTGCTCGCCGTTGTCCGGCTGGGAGATATAGAGGTTGTCGATATCGACACCGATATTTTTCGCATAGACCGGGTCCAGGGCATGCTCTGCATCGATGAAGCCTGCGATACCGCCGCGCTTCTGTACCTCGGCCACCATATGCAGCGCTACCGTCGTCTTACCGCTGGACTCCGGACCGTAGACCTCGATGATACGGCCTTTGGGAATGCCGCCCAGTCCCAAGGCCAGGTCAAGGCTCAAGCACCCGGTCGGGATCGTCTCGATCTGCATATGCGCTCCCTGGTCTCCAAGCTTCATCACGGAGCCCTTTCCGAACTGCTTCTCAATCTGCGCCAATGCGGCGTCCAGCGCCTTCTGCTTTTCTTCTTTGATCATATTCTTCTCCTTTATTCCGTACCCGCTTTTATCGAACATCTGTTTTCGAATATTTGTTCGTTTTTCTGGTACTATTCTATTCTATTTTTTTTCTTCTGTCAAGTTTATTTTGATTGACTACTCCGCTTCGGAGATGTCCCGGATTTTCTTTGGTATGGGGGAAATTGAAGAGGGAAGGTCTTCATTTGGAAAATGCGCTTTTCTCGACGCACTCTAAAGATAGCACAGTGGGGACT
>CAVFGF010000057.1:0-14505 GCA_963621925.1 Alistipes onderdonkii
CAAATGAAGAACGGGAA
The DNA here is from genome assembly GCA_963621925.1 of Alistipes onderdonkii. Classification (GTDB taxonomy): domain Bacteria; phylum Bacillota; class Clostridia; order Lachnospirales; family Lachnospiraceae; genus Laedolimicola. Next base: position 18 of record CAVFGF010000057.1, read on the forward strand.
CGACTGGGAAATAACCAAATATTGTATATATATATTTGCGCTGGGATTTATTCACCGATGATAAGCGGATTCAAAAGAAAAAAACTATATCTTCCGGCAATTTCCTATGATCCTGCAACGATGGAAATAATTCTTGCTCATGAAGTGACGCATCTTAGACATCACGATCTGCTTTATAAGCATATTTGTGTCATGATTACGATAGTCTATTGGTTTTGTCCATGGGCGAAACAGATTTTTGATGCATATAACTGTTGGAGTGAAGAGATCTGCGATATCGAATTATGCATGGGAAAAGAGGCAAAGTGGACAGCAAAGGAGTATTATTCCGTAATTTTCGCAGAAATAGAAAAGCGGCAAGCATCACAGATAAAAATGGGAGCGGCTTTATTTGAGGAAACAAACACACTGGAGTGGCGAGTAAAAGCGATGAAACACTATCACGAGATGAAAAAGAAAGGAAGATATCTCTGCGGAGCTTTAGCATTTGTCTTTATCATTTCCTGCTCACTGACAGTAATGGCAGTTAGCAGCTGCGCCAAAACAGGTTTAGATATTATTTACGATGCAACATTGACGGAAATTGAAGAACCAATCAAGATGTATGCTTTTAGCCGGTTAAATAAAATCCATGAGGATTCCCTATTCCCGATTACAACGCCAGTATCCGGAGCAGTATATGCGTGGACGATAGAGAATGGCGAATGTTATCAGAAAAACAATATTTTCTTGAATGAAAGTGACCGAGTAAATATGTGTATCAAGATTACATCCGGATCTGGACCGGTGAATATGGGAATCATTCGAAATGACTTAAAAAGATTTATATCTGTCCAAGAAGAAGAAAGCAGCATCTTTGAAATTGAGGAAAAGGGAATTTATGGTTTTTATGTCGAAAATAAAGGAAAGGATCAGGTGACGGTCGAGTATACCTATTCATTTTAAAATCGAAGACGATTTAGTATGAGAAGGAGAATATGTGTGATTTCGATATTCTCCTTATTATAAAACGCAGAAACTAAAAAAATAATTTTAGGAGGAACGAAAAAATGAAGAAGAAAACAAAGGCTGCAGTTCGAGTATGCGGAATTTCTGTTCTGCTGGTAGTTGCCCTGTCATCTCTCAGTATCTTGATCGGAATCTGGAAGATTTCCGCAAGTGATAAACAGGGAGAAGGGCAGAACGAAGAAACGGTATCGATTTCTCTGCAGCAGGAAAGTAATCCATTTGATATTCCTCTGGAAAATTATGAAGATCTATATGAAAAGCTGACGCAGGATGCAGAATTTGAATATTACGAATGCTACGCACAATATTTGGAAGAGCTTCCGCAGGAGATGAGATTTTTTGATTATGAAAGCGGAATGCTGAAGGCTGGCTGCGAAGCTGCACAGTGTATACAGGTGAGTGAAAACGTACAGTCGATAGCGAAGCTGGATACTCTGGAAGGCAGACTTTTTGAGAAGAAGGATTTTGAAGCAGCCCAGGGAACTCTCCCGGTTCTTGTGGGCTATGGATATCAGGACAGTATGCCGGTAGGCAGCGAGTTTACAGCTTCGTATCTGTATCAGAAATATACCTTTCAGGTAGTCGGAATTTTATCCGAAGGGGCTGCCATTGATGCGCTGGGAGAGAATCTCAGCCTGGATAAATACATTGTGATGCCGAGCTTTGATCTATCAAGCGAAGATGCAGAAACGGATGGCCTTAAGATTCATTATGCAAATAAGACCAGCGGAATCGCGGTCAGTGACAAGGCAGATTTTTGTGAAGAGTGGAAGGTGATCAAAGCGCTGCTGTCTGAGAGCGGATGTGGAGAGTATGAGATGAATGCGACTCCGACGAAATACAATATTCAGGCAAAAACAGGAATCAGCATCGTGGGTTGGACAATACTTTTGAGTATCCTGTTTCTTGCATCACTGGGAATCTCCGGAATTTGGCTCTGTCACTTTAGACAGAATCGCATCTGCGGATATATGGATCTGGTCGGATGCTATCTTCTTTTCTATAGCATTCATAGAGTGCTGCTGTCTCAGCTCTATCCGAAGACCTCCTGGTCCCTCTTGCTCATTTTCGGCATTGTTTTTTTGATTTTCCTTCGGTATAATGAAAGCGTGCATAACAGGAAGGACTGATTTTTATGTATGCATTTCAAAGCCGAGTCCGCTACAGCGAGGTGGGCGAAGATAAGAAGCTGACATTAAACGGAATCATCAATTATTTTCAGGATTGCAGTACGTTTCAGTCAGAAGCTTTGCATGTGGGAGTGGAGCGTCTGGAGAAGCTGCATCTGGTCTGGGTACTTTCCTCCTGGCAGATTGTGGTGGAGCGTTATCCGGCTCTCTGCGAGGAGATCACGATCGGAACCTGGCCCTATGATTTCAATAAATTTGCCGGCTACCGCAACTTTATCATGAAGGATAAGGAAGGAAGGCGGATTGCCTGGGCCAACAGCCTCTGGGTCCTTCTGAATACCGATACAGGGCTTCCGACCCGGATGCCGGAGGAGCTAGAGAAGGCCTATACTTTGGAAGAAAGGCTGGATATGCAATATGCCTCCAGAAAGGTTTCGCTGCCCGGGGAATGTGAGGCGCGGGAACCCTTCGCCGTGCAGAAGCATCATCTGGATACGAATCATCACGTAAATAACGGTCAATATATCCAGATGGCCAGGGATTACTTGCCGGAGGATTTTGAGGTGCATCAGATGCGGGCGGAGTATAAGAAGTCAGCGCTTCCCGGAGATACGATTTATCCGGTGGTGGCTTCCCTGGATGCAGGCTATACCGTAGGACTTTGCGATGAGCTGGGACGACCCTACGCAGTCGTCGAGCTGACATAAATAAAGAAAACGAGAGGACGGAAATACATGATTGAATTAGGAAAGAAACAGGAACTAACCGTAATCAAAAGAGTAGAATTCGGTATCTATCTGGCGGAGCAGGAGGGCAGCGAGGAGCGTGTGCTGCTGCCGAAAAAGCAGGTGCCGGAGGGTACGGAGCTTGGATCGAAACTGACGGTTTTTGTATACAAGGATTCCAAGGATCGGCTGATCTCCACCACCAGAGAGCCGAAGCTGGAGCTTGGCGGCATCGCTGTCCTTAGGGTAGCGCAGGTAGGAAAAATCGGTGCGTTTCTGGATTGGGGACTGGAAAAGGATCTGCTGCTGCCTTTCCGGGAGCAGACCAGGCGGGTGCATGAGGGACAGGAGGTCCTGGTGGCTCTCTATATCGATAAGAGCAGCCGACTTTGCGGAACGATGAACGTCTACGAATACCTGGATCTTTCCTCACCCTATAAAAAGGATGATCGAGTCAAGGGAACGGTTTACGAGATCAGCGAGGAATTCGGCGCCTTCGTGGCAGTTGACAATCGCTATTCCGGCCTGGTGCCGAGAAAGGACTTCCACGGCGGTGCAAAAATCGGTGATGTGGTAGAGGCTCGGGTGACCGGTGTCCATGAGGACGGGAAGCTGAACCTAAGCCTTCGAGAAAAAGCCTACCTGCAGATGGACAAGGATGCGGAAATCGTGCTGAGGGTCATCGGGGAATTCGACGGCGTGCTGCCCTTTACCGATAAAGCATCACCGGAGGTCATCGAGCGGGAGCTGCATTTAAGCAAAAATGCGTTCAAAAGAGCGGTGGGAAGACTCCTGAAAGAGGGCAAAATAGAGATAACCGAGAAGAGTATTCGCCAAAAAGTATAAAAAGTGTTAAATTTTATGAAAATTACAAAATAGTGCTTTCCAAAGCCGAATTTTACGGTTATAATAGGGAAATAGAAGAAAGGGGTGAATGAAATGAAAGTACAGAACATTACCGATATCGATAAATTCTTCAAGGTAGTAGACAGCTGCAAGGGCAAGGTTGAGCTGGTTACCGGTGAGGGCGACAGACTGAATCTGAAGTCAAAGCTTTCCCAGTATGTATCCATGGCAAATATCTTCTCCAACGGTGAGATTCCGGAGCTGGAGATTATCGCATATGAGAAGGAAGACATCGACAAATTAGTTTCATTTATGATCAATGGTTAAAATGTAAATGAGGTATTCGTTCCGGTGGAACAAATACCTCATTTTTTTAATCGCAATTCTTTTCATACAGTATCAGCAGTCCCTTCAGCAGCAAATCCTCATCGAGGAGAATTTCATGTCTGCAAAGGGGCGTAATCACCCGGGCCAGGCCGCCGGTAGCGACGACGGTGCATTTTTCGCCCAGTTCCTCCTGAATCCGATCAATCAAACCATCGATGGCTCCCGCGTTTCCGTAGAGAATCCCGCTCTTCATCGAATCGACCGTATTGCTTCCGATGAGCTTCCTTGGCTTCTCCAGAGAGATATAGGGAAGCTGCGCAGCCTTTCCGGAGAGGGCATTTAAGGAAACCGCGACGCCGGGCAGGATCATTTTGCCGATATAAGCCTTGTCCCGGTCAATGACGGAGACTGTCGTGGCGGTTCCCATGTCTACGAGAATCTGGGGAACCGGATAGCTGTGGATGCCGGCTACAGCGCCGACGATGAGGTCACTGCCCTGCTGGGCCGGATCATCGACCTTCAGCTTCAGGCCGGTCTTGATACCGGGGCCTACGACCAGCATATGAGCCCCGGTGAATTTCTCGGCGGCCTCCCGCACCGTATTGGTGACGGAGGGCACGACAGAGGAAATGATTCCGCCCTTGATGCGGGAGGGCTTTATCTCGTGGAGATCGAGCATTTCCCGCAGGATAGTGGCATATTCCAGAGAGGTGGAATTTTGCTCCGTGGAAAAGCGCTCCAGAAAGAGAAGCCGGTCTCCCTGAAAACAGCCCATGACGATATTTGTATTTCCGATATCAATGGTTAGAATCATGGTTCCTCCAAAACAGTTCCTGTAAAAAAGTTAGTCATGCTGAATCAAACCGGCCTTTAAGAGAGCGAAGCCCACGGCGCCGGTGATGATGGTGGAAGAAATCATTTCGCAGACAGCATTGATTCCGACGAAGCCGCATACGAAAAGAATGATATTTTTACCGCCGATGAGGCTCTGCATATATTCGGTATGACCGAAGAGCACCACGAGGGCAGTCATGAAAAACAGAGTATTTAAAAAGGCGGAGAAGAAGCCGGTCACGAAGCAGGAAAGACGCGCATTCGTGGCTTTTTTCATGCCGCGGAAGATATAGCCCAGTAACAGTCCGTCCAGAAGACGCGGGACGAAACGCTGGATAAAGGCGAGAATGGGATTGATGCCGAACAGGATGACACCCATGGAGCTTACACCGCCTACACCGATGCACTGTAAGAAGCTGGTCAGTCCGAATACGGCTCCCGCGGCAGCTCCGCCTGCAGGTCCGAGCGTAATGGCAGCCAGTGCGACAGGGATGACGTTGAACGAGATAGCCAAAGGGCCGATGTTCAGGTATCCGAGGGGCGTATAAGCCATCAGAAGTAAGATGCCGGTCAGCAGGCCGAGAATGGTTAGCTGCCGTGTTTTGGTTGATGCTTTCATATGTAGTTTTCCTCCTTGTTATTATTCCCCGTCAGGGGATACAATACAATACGCGGTTATCATAGCATAGGAAATCCGGTGATTCAAGCAAAGAAAAAGTTCCGGGGCCTTTGTATTGAAAAAAATGCGAAATTCTCCTATAATCAAGGAGAATAAGCAGGGAGGATACATCATGACATTTGATAAGAAGACCTTAAAAGGAAAGACTGCGGTGTTGGCCGTGACCGGCAGCATCGCTGCATATAAAATCGTAAATCTGGCCAGGATGCTGAAAAAGCTGGGGGCAAATGTACAAGTTCTGATGACGAAAAATGCGACAGAATTTATCACACCCCTGACCTTCGAGCAGCTGACGGGGAATCGCTGCCTGATTGATACATTTGACAGAAATTTCCAATACAGCGTAGAGCATGTCGCGCTCGCGAAGCAGGCTGATGTAGTGCTGGTGGCTCCGGCTTCCGCCAATGTCATCGGCAAGATCGCAGGCGGCATCGCGGACGATATGGTGACCACGACGGTGATGGCCTGCCCCTGCAAGAAGATCATTTCCCCGGCTATGAATCACAATATGTATCACAATCCGATCGTTCAGGACAATCTTTCGAAGCTGGCAAGGTTTGGCTATGAAATCATTCCGCCGGAGACGGGGATGCTGGCCAACGGCGACAGCGGAGACGGCAGGATGCCGGAGGAAAAGCTTTTACTGGAATATATCTTAAGGGAAATCGCCCGGGAGAAGGATTTGCTCGGGAAAAAGGTTCTGGTGACGGCAGGAGCGACAAGAGAGGCCATAGATCCGGTGCGCTTTATTACGAACCATTCCAGCGGAAAGATGGGCTTTGCCCTGGCTCATGCGGCGATGCTGCGGGGAGCGGAGGTGACCGTGGTAGCCGGACATACCGAGGCAGAAGAGCCGAAGCTCGTGGATGTGGTTCGGGTGACCTCTGCCGCAGAGATGTTTGAGGCGGTGAAGGAGCGGGCAGACGAGGCGGACATTATCATCAAGGCTGCGGCAGTGGCGGATTATACGCCGGTAATGACAGCGGATCAGAAGATCAAAAAGAGCGGCGAAAGCCTTTCCATCGAGCTTACGAGAACCCGGGATATTCTGAAATACTTAGGGGAGCACAAGAGGGAAGGCCAGGTGCTTTGCGGCTTTGCCATGGAGACAGAGGAGCTGCTGGCCAATGCAAGGAAGAAGCTGACAAGTAAAAATTGCGATCTCATCTGTGCGAACAGTCTAAGAAAAGCAGGCGCCGGCTTCGGCGGGGACACGAATTGCGTGACACTCCTGTCCGAAGAAGGGGAGCGGGAGCTTCCGCTGCTCTCGAAGGAAGAGACGGCTCATGAGATTTTGAATGAGATCTGTAAATATTTGTAAACACTGCTTTGGGGAGACTTATGTCATTTGTACATTTGCATACCCATACAGAATACAGCCTTCTGGATGGGTCGAATAAGATAAAAGAATACGTAGCCAGGGTTAAGGAGCTGGGCATGACGGCCGCAGCCATCACCGATCATGGAGCCATGTTCGGCGTCATTGATTTCTACCGGGCAGCCCGGGCAGAGGGCATTAAGCCCATCCTAGGCTGCGAGGTCTATGTGGCGCCGAATTCCCGCTTCGACAAGGAGACGGGAGGCGGTGACGATCGCTATTATCACCTGGTGCTGCTGGCTGAAAATAACAAGGGCTATGCAAATCTGATGAAGATCGTATCCAGGGGCTATGTGGAGGGCTTCTATTATAAGCCCCGGGTGGATAAAGAGGTCTTGCAGGAGTTTCATGAGGGTATCATTGCCCTGTCGGCCTGCCTGGCGGGGGAGGTGCCCCGGTATATTCAAAAGGGTCTGTATGACGAGGCAAAAAAATCTGCCCTGTCCTATCAGGAAATATTTGGAAAAGAGAATTATTTTCTGGAGCTGCAGGATCACGGCATTCCGGAGCAGCAGACCGTCAATGAGGCTCTGCTTCGGATGAGCCGGGAGCTGGAGATTCCGCTGGTAGCGACGAACGACTGCCACTATACCTATGCGCAGGATGTCAAGCCCCATGATATCCTTCTCTGTATCCAGACCGGAAAAAAGCTGGCGGACGAGGATCGGATGCGCTACGAGGGCGGGCAGTATTATGTCAAATCTCCCGAGGAGATGGAAGCCTTATTTCCCTATGCCAAGGAGGCTCTGGAAAATACCGAGAAAATCGCGAAGCGTTGTAATGTAGAGATCGAATTCGGCGTCACCAAGCTTCCGAAATATGACGTGCCGGAAGGCTACACCTCCTGGGAATACCTGAATAAGCTCTGCTTTGACGGCCTAAAAAAGCGTTATCCAAAGGATGACGGGACGATGCGGGATCGCCTGACTTATGAGCTGGGCGTCATTCAAAAAATGGGCTATGTCGATTATTTCCTGATTGTCTGGGACTTCATCCATTATGCGAGGGAGCATGGCATTGCCGTAGGGCCGGGGCGAGGCTCTGCAGCCGGCAGCATCGTTTCTTATACCATGGGCATCACCAATATCGATCCCATGCGCTATCAGCTTCTGTTCGAGCGTTTTCTGAATCCGGAGCGTGTATCCATGCCTGATATCGACGTGGATTTTTGCTTTGAGAGGCGCCAGGAGGTCATCGACTACGTCGTTCGCAAATACGGGAAGGACCGGGTAGTGCAGATCGTGACCTTCGGTACCCTGGCGGCCAGAGGTGTCATCCGGGACGTAGGCCGGGTCATGGATTTGCCCTACAATTTCGTCGATTCCATCGCGAAGATGGTGCCCCAGGAGCTGAATATTACCCTGGAGAAGGCTCTGAAGATGAATCCGGAGCTTCGAAAAAGCTACGAAAACGACCCCCAGGTGCAGGAGCTCATCGATATGTCCATGCGCCTGGAGGGACTTCCAAGACATACCTCGATGCATGCGGCGGGCGTTGTCATCAGCCAGAAGGCAGTGGACGAATATGTGCCCCTGTCGAGAGCCTCTGACGGCTCCATCACGACACAGTTTGTCATGACTACCCTCGAGGAGCTGGGGCTTCTGAAAATGGATTTTTTGGGACTGCGTACGCTGACCGTCATTCAGGACGCGGCCCGCATGGCCTCGGAGCGAACCGGAGAAGCGATCGATATCGATCAGATAAATTATGACGATCCGGCGGTTTATGCATCCCTTGGAACCGGGAAAACCGACGGCGTCTTCCAGTTGGAAAGCAGCGGCATGAAGGGCTTTATGAAGGAGCTGAAGCCGAAGAATATGGAGGATGTCATTGCCGGCATCTCCCTCTATCGTCCGGGGCCGATGGATTTCATTCCCCAGTATATCAAGGGAAAGGAGCATCCGGAGAGCATTACCTATGACTGCCCGCAGCTCGAGGAGATTCTGAAGCCTACCTACGGCTGTATCGTCTACCAGGAGCAGGTCATGCAGATCGTACAGAAGCTGGCAGGCTATACCCTGGGACGAAGCGATCTGGTGCGTCGAGCCATGTCGAAAAAGAAGGCCTCCGTCATGGAGAAGGAGCGTCAGAATTTCGTCTACGGCAATCCGGAGGAAGGGGTGCCGGGCTGCATCGCCAACGGCATTCCGGAAAAGACAGCCCAGAAGATCTATGACGAAATGATTGATTTCGCGAAATATGCCTTCAATAAATCCCATGCAGCCGCCTATGCGGTGGTGGCCTACCAGACGGCCTGGCTGAAATATTACTATCCGGTGGAATTTATGGCGGCCTTGATGACCTCGGTCATCGACAATTCCGGAAAGGTGGCCGAATATATCCTGACCTGTCGGCAGATGGGCATCGCTATCCTTCCCCCGGATATCAATGAGGGGGAGGCGCGGTTCTCTGTATCCGAAGGCTCGATTCGCTTTGCCCTGTGCGCCATCAAGAGCATCGGCCGTCCGGTGGTGGAGTCGATCATCGAGGAGCGGCGGGCAGGCGGAAAATTCCGCAGCCTGACCGACTTTATCGAGCGGACAAACGGCAAGGATGTCAATAAGCGTGTCATGGAGAACCTGATCAAGGCCGGAGCCTTCGACAGCCTCGGCGGCACCAGGAAACAGTTTCTGACGGGTTATGCCGGGATTATGGACGGCGTCGCCCAGAGTCAGAAAAATACGATCTCCGGCCAGCTTTCCCTCTTCGACCTGGTTGGGGAGGAGGAGAAGGCGAGCTTTCAGACGAAGCTTCCGGATGTGGGCGAATTCCCGAGGGAGCTCTGCCTTTCCTTTGAAAAGGAGGTCATGGGCGTCTATGTCAGCGGTCATCCGCTGGAGGAATATATGGAGCGCTGGAAGAAAAATATCACGGCGGTGACGTCAGATTTTCTTCTGGACGAGGAGACCGGAAGGACGAAGGTGCATGACGGGGAGGCGGTCATCATCGGCGGCATGATTACCGGAAAAACCATCAAATATACAAAGAATAACAAGGTCATGGCTTTTTTGCAGATCGAGGATCTGCTGGGTACCGTGGAGGTGGTCGTATTTCCGAATGTCTACGAGCGATGTGCCGAGAGCCTTACAGAGGATGCCAAGATTTTTGTCAGCGGCCGCGTGGATGCCGGTGATGACCGAGCCGGAAAGGTAATTTGCGACCGGATCATTCCCTTCGATGCCTGCCCACGGGAGCTTTGGATCCAGTTCCCGGATCAGGAGACCTGTCTTAGGGAGGAACCGGAAGTACTTGCGATTCTGGAAAATTATGGAGGGAAGGATCGGGTGCTTTTCTATACGGCAGCCGAGAAGAGCATGAAGACTCCGACAGGGGGAAAATGTGCGCAGATCTGTCCGGAGCTTTTGTCAAAATTAGAGCAAAAATTCGGTAAAGCCAATGTAAAAGTTGTGGAGAAACGTATTGAAAACAGGCGAAAAATAAAGTAAAATCGTAACTATTGAGTTGTTGTATAATAGTGTAAAATCGAGGCAATAGACAGACGCAAGGAGGAATTCAATATGGCAAAAGAGATCAAAACCATCGGAGTATTGACAAGCGGCGGGGATGCGCCGGGCATGAATGCAGCCGTCCGAGCGGTCGTGCGAAAGGCCTTGGTAAACGGCAAGCAGGTAAAGGGAATCTTAAAGGGATATACCGGTCTTTTGAATGAAGAAATCATGGATCTGTCCGCCAATGACGTATCGAATACCATCGAGCGGGGCGGCACGATGCTTTTCACCTCGAGATGTAAGGAATTTATGACCGAAGAGGGACAGAAGCGAGGCGCCGAGATCTGCAGGAAGCACGGGATCGACGGCATCGTCGTCATCGGTGGTGACGGGTCATTTCGCGGTGCGCAGAAGCTGGCCGCTCTGGGAATCAATACCATCGGCGTACCGGGAACCATCGATCTGGACATCTCCTGTACAGAATATACCATCGGCTTTGATACGGCGGTAAATACAGCGATGGAGGCCATCGATAAGGTACGTGATACCTCGACTTCCCATGAGCGCTGCAGCATCATCGAGGTCATGGGACGTAATGCCGGCTATATCGCTCTGTGGTGCGGCATCGCCAACGGAGCGGAGGATATCCTGCTTCCGGAGAATTATGATTATGACGAGCAGAAGATCATCAACAATATCATTGCAAACCGGAAGCGCGGAAAGAAGCATCATATCATCGTCAATGCGGAGGGCGTCGGCCATTCCACCAGCATGGCCAGACGTATCGAGGCAGCGACGGGCATCGAGACCCGGGCGACGATCCTGGGTCATATGCAGCGCGGCGGCAGTCCGACCTGTAAGGATCGGGTCTATGCTTCGATGATGGGAGCGATGGCAGCGGATCTGCTCTGCGACGGAAAGACGAACCGTGTCGTAGGTTATCAGCACGGACGCTTCCAGGATTTCGATATTGACGAAGCTCTGGCGATGGTCAAGGGCATCGACCCGTATCAGTATCAGGTGGCAAAAGATTTGTCGAAGCATTGCTAGGAGAAGACTTCTATGATCACAAGTACGGCGAACCAGCAGGTAAAACTGCTGGTTCAATTCAATAAAAAGAGAAAACTTCGGGATGAGCAGGGCATCTTTGTGGCCGAGGGTGTCAAGATGTTCCGGGAGGCTCCGAAGGAGCGAATTGAGAGAGTTTATTTTTCAGAAAGCTTCTATGGAAAATATAGAAAAGAGCTGGAGCAGGAGCTGAAAAAAGACGGTTTGCACTATGAAGTGATGCAGGACTCCGTATTTAAGGCAGTCAGCGATACCCAGACACCTCAGGGGGTATTGTGCATTCTGCGGCAGCAGGAAAGTACGCTGGAGGAGCTTTTGAGGGCAGAGAGACCGCTTTTGCTGCTGCTGGAAAACCTGCAGGACCCGGGCAATCTGGGAACGATCCTTCGAACGGCGGAGGGCGCCGGTGTGACCGGTGTGATCCTGAGCAAGGGCTGCGTCGATCTCTACAATCCGAAAACCATCCGCTCTACGATGGGCTCCATTTATCGGGTGCCGACCCTGTATACAGAGGATCTGGGCGGAGTCGTGGAAAAGCTGAAGGAGCGAGGTATCCGTTCCTATGCGGCTCATCTGAAGGGCAAAAATTTTTACGATCAGGAGGATTACCGGGGTGGTACGGCCTTTCTGATCGGCAATGAGGGAAACGGGCTGACGGAGGAACTGAGCGAAAAGGCAGATACGCTGATTCGCATCCCGATGGAGGGACAGCTGGAGTCCCTGAATGCGGGGGTAGCGTCGGCGCTCCTGATGTACGAGGCCTACCGGCAGAGAAGATAGAAGAGCGTAGAAAAAAACAGCCCGGACGACAAAAACTTTCCTAAGCGAATCCCTAGGTTGGGATGAGTCTGGAAAAGTTTTGCCGTCCGGGCTGTTCACTTTACATCGCCAAGCTTTGCCTTGACGGCGGTATACTTCTTCTCCGGAATCGGCAGGACGGTGCCGTCAGTAAGGCGGAGCCGAAATCGTTGAATCTGCACGACATGCTTCGGGTTGATGAGATAGCTTTGATGGCTTCGAAGCAGGATATCCGGGCAGCGCTTCTCGATGGCAGACAGGCCTTCTGTGGACTCGTAGGTGCCGTCGGTGGTATGGAGCAGGGTATGCCGTCCATGGGTTTCGATATAGAGGATATGGGCCGGATTGAGGTTGAGAAGGGACTTGTCCGCACTGTGGAAAATAAGGCGTGCCATGCAGCTTTCTCCGGCGAGGGTCATGGCCCGGTGCGTCTCGGAATAATGGATCGGGTAGATGGCATCCCGCGCATCATAGGAGATGGCATTGGAGATATAGCAGACCCGGATACGGGGTTCCTCCTTCTGGAGACACCAGGAAAGCTGCACTCGTTGAAAGACCTGGTTCGAGCTGCCGTCCGGCCAGATCGTATCGACACGATAAAAGGCAATCATTTCACAGGCATGACGGCTGCCGACGGAGAGGGGCAGCACCTGAAGATCATGCAGGACAAAGCGAAGAGAATGCTCTTCCCGGGCGAAGGCCTCCAGGATGGCTTTCCGGCCTCGAAGAACCTGCTTTTCGGCGGGACCGATCCAGAGGGCATCCTCATGGAAGGCCTCCAGAAAGGGCTCGATATGGTTGGAATAATATTCATTTATGATATAGGCGGAACGATTGACAAGGTCTGATATATTCACGTGGCTTCCTCCTTATTTTCCTACTGTCTTGATCATTATAAAATATCTTTTGGCTGAGAACAATCAAGAGTAAACAAAAATGCATAAAAGTCGCCTTTTTCAGGGGACTTGACAAACGCTGGCTCCTTTGCTAGAATACATCTCGTAATAATTATGTAATATTTGTAACAAAGAATGTAACATAAGACATGAAAATGTTATATATTGCAAGAAATGGTAATGATTACGGGAGGTTTTTATGAACGCAATCAGCAAAAAGATACCGATGTTTGCAACCGTGCTCATGGTCTGGCTTCTGGCCTGCGGCTTTGAAAATCTGGAAGTGGAGACTTCCGCCGGTATCGAGTCTGTCATGGAGGATCTGACGAGCGAAGATTTTGAAGCTTTACAGATAGAGGACGAATGGGGAGCAAAGGTCCTGGCGAAGGTAGAGGATTATGTGACGGTTCGTGAGGAGCCAAGCTCGGATTCCAAGGCAGTGGGACGGCTGTTCAAGGGTGACGGCGGAGAGATTCTGGAGGAAACCGAGGATGGCTGGACGAAGATTTGTTCCGGCAATGTAGAGGGCTATGTAAGCAATGAATACCTGTATTTCGGGCAGGAGGCTTACGAGGCATCCAAGGAAGAGGCAACGCTGACAGCGACTTCCCTGACCGGCGGCCTCCGGATACGCTCCGAGGCCAATACGGATGCAAAGATTCTGAAAAATGTAGAAGAAGGCGCCAAGTTAAGCGTCGTGGAGCAGCAGGATGAATGGGTACAGGTGGAATATGCCGAAGACAAGACAGGCTACGTATCGGCAGAATTTGTGGATGTGAATTATGAGCTGGGCGAGGCCTTGACGATGGAGGAAATCGAGAAGAAAGAGGCTGAGGAGAAGAAGGAGAAGCTGAAGCAGCAGCTGAGTGCCCTGCAGGCCAACGGTGACGAGGTGACACTTCTGGCGGCGCTGATCCAGGCTGAGGCCGGCAACCAGCCCTACGAAGGACAGGTGGCAGTAGGTGCCGTCGTCATGAACCGTGTGCGAAGCGGACGCTACAGCAGTATTTACGCGGCCATCTATGCGCCGGGGCAGTTCGGTGTAGTCTCCAACGGCACCATCGGGAATTACCTAAGCAACCCGAAGGCAAGCTGCAGACAGGCAGCCCAGGAGGCGATAAACGGCTATACGAATGTCGGAAGCTATACGCATTTTAAGAATGCAGCTGCAGCAGGAAGCGTAGACGGCATCGTCATCGGAAATCATGTATTTTATTAGGAAAACGCTTCAGAAATCAGCATTTCTTTAGCAGAAAGGGCTCTCGCCGCGGCGGGGGCTCTTTTAAATTCAATCGTAACTGTTCAGTACCTTCACCTAAGGACTTGCCACTGGCAACTCCTCACGGATGC
>CAVFGF010000058.1:0-14426 GCA_963621925.1 Alistipes onderdonkii
AACCTCTATACCATTGATTTTATCTGCCACGGTGTTCCCTCTCCGAAGGTCTTTGCAGATTATATCCGGTATCTGTCAAAAAAACTGGGAGATCCGGTCACATCCTTCCGGTTTCGAATGAAGGATAGACAGTGGAATCCTACCGGATTACAATTAGGTACGGGTACGGGTACGGGTACGGGTATGCTTGTGCGCCATTTTCCGGGCTTTATGGATCCCTATATGAATGGCTTCCTGGACGATACTTATCTGAGACGATCCTGCTACCGATGCCATTTTAAGACGCTGCCGAAGGACTATGCGGATCTCACCATTGCGGATTTCTGGGGCGTGGATCGGGTCTATCCGGACTTATATGACGGCAAGGGAACGTCCCTGGTTCTCTTTCATAATGGGCATGGAATGGAATTGTTCGACGAGAATAAGGAGGACTTTTATTATCAGGAGGTGGATTTCGGGAAGGCGATTCGAAGAAACCAGAGCCTGATCAAGTCGGTGAAATTTCCGGCAAGAAGGGAACAATTTTTCAAAGACTACCAGAAAAAATCCTTCAAAAGGATCATGCTTCGCTATATGACGCCCTTTAGCTGGGGCTTCCACAAGGCCTGCACCATTGCCTGGGGAATGCTGGAGCGCCTGGTCAAAAGGCTGTTGACGCCCATCTTAAAGCTTCTGGGCCATTCTCCGGACGAAAAGAGTTGGGAGGGACTCTTTCAATTTATCAGATTCGGCATGGTAGGCATGAGCAATGTCCTGGTGTCTTATTCCATCAATGTAGTGACCCTGCTGCTGCAGCGGGTGCTGCTTCCGGACTTCGCCTATGACTATATCGCAGCGAACATCACCGCCTTTGTCTTAAGCGTCCTCTGGAGCTTTTACTGGAACAGCCGGAAGGTATTTTCCGTCGAAAAGACCCGGGGCGCGGTCCTAAAGTCCCTGTTTCGCAGCTACCTGTCCTATTCCTTCAGCGGGATTATCCTGAATAACCTGCTCGGAACCTTCTGGATTCAGGTCGTGGGTATCTCAAAGTTCGTGGCGCCGCTTCTCAACCTTCCGATTACCGTGCCGACGAATTTCTTTATTTTGAAAAAATGGGCGTTTAAGGAGGGGAAGGATGAAGAAGGTAAGTGAGAGCTGCCGGATGTTGGTGAATGTTCTTTTTCTCGTTCTGCTGCTTCTGATCGGAGCAGCTGTAATGATTTGGGATCTCGCTTGTGAGATACCTTTTTCAAACCAATGCAGGATGGAAAACATCATTTATTTTGTTATTGCCGGAGTTGTTATAGGAGAGATTCTCCTGCTTGAAAAACAGCGGTCAAGAGACCTAAGCGAGGGGCTCTATCGCTGGATTTTGGGAATTTCTGGAATTTTCGGGGGGGGGCTGCAGCTTCTGATATCAAAGCGGGCAAATTTGCCATCCGGGGACTTTGCAGAGGTGATGCAGGCTGCTATTTCCCTTAGCCAAGGCGGCAGCTTTGCCGAAAATGCCTATTTTATCAGGTACCCGAATAATGCGAATCTTGCTATTTTTCTTTCCTGGGTCTACCGACTTTTAGAAGACTGGAGAGGGATTGTCTTTCTGGGGGCTTTGCTTACCACATGTTCCGCGATCCTGGTAAGCCTTGCGGTTCGAAATTTTACAAAATGTCGTTGTTCGGCTCTCTGGATATTTCTGGCAGCAGAAGTTCTGCAGGCTCTGACCTGGAGAGCTTTTCTGGTCTATACGGACAACTTCGGGATGTTTTTTGTGGCGGGAGTGCTCTTTCTGCTTTCGACGGATCTGACCTATCGATGGAAGATGCCGCTGCTGTGCCTGACAGCAGCACTAGGCAGCTTTATCAAGGTGACCGTTGCGATTCCGATGGCAGCGATCGTACTTTGCTTTCTCCTGAAATCCGGTTTCAAAAGGCCGGATTCGCGGGAAGGCAGGAAAATTCTCTATGGAGCTGTCTGGTTGATTTTTTCTTTTTCCGTTTTATTGATCGGGCAAGGCTGTCTGCAGAAGCACTATGGGTTTGAGACGACTGAGAAACTCTACGTTACCGATTGGCAATATATGTTTATGCTGGGACAAAATTCAGATTTCTATGGAACCTACAACGATCTGGATGCCGTAGAAATCTTTTACCGGGTCAATCGTGAGGCAGAAGAGAAGGGGCTGGATCGGGGATATGTGGATGAACAGTTTCTACAGGAGGCCTTGCAGCGTATCCAAAGTCGTGGATGGATGGAAAATTTCTCCTTTTATATTGGGAAATTGGACGTGGCTTATTGCGATGGTTACTTCAATAATGTACAGGCGGGGCTCGATGGAGAACAAAAGGAACCAAAGATGGATTTTCTCTATGCAGTGCTGGATCCGGCAGGAGCACTTTACGGCGCGGGAGTGGTTGGATTACAGGTGGTCTGGGACAGCGTTTTAATTCTTCTTTTTATAGGCGCCATCCTTTCGCTACGTGAGAAGGGTGTCGAGAATTGCCTGAAACTGATGATTCTTGGAATTACACTGTATTTGATGATTTTTGAAAATCGGTCGAAGTATTTGTATATGTTCCTGCCGGTCTATCTCTGCCTGACAGGCATGGGATTGTATCGCGCGAGAAAGATCCTGTCAAGGAACGCTATCCATAGATTTTGAATTGTTTCAATTAAATATTCAAATCTTCTACTTTGGAATCTAGAAAGAAGTAACCTTGAGTGGCACCCGCAGCTGCTTCCATACCATTGTTTCAAGTGGGAAGTTTGAGTTCGTTAGTACATCTGGATAATTTTTCTGAAATTGCATTTAACAGTAAAAAGCTGAAAGCGTTGCATTTTGATAGACTTTTTCGATTTTTTGATAGAAGAAAAGTCCTGCCGGATATTGATAAGCCTTTGTCAAAAGCGTATAATAAGAGTTAGAAAAACCCTACTTACCCTACTGATGGAAATGGAGGTCGTTTTATATGTTAGCAAATACGTTTGTCGATAATGCAAAGGTGATGTCGAAGGGGCAGGTTACAATCCCAAAGGATATACGAGAAGTCTTAGGTGTGCAAAGCGGCGACCGAATTACCTTTGTGGTAGAAGGAAATACTGTTCGTATGGTCAACTCGGCAGTTTATGCTATGCAGATTTTGCAGGCTCAGATGGCCGGAGAAGTGAAGATATCCGATCTTGAGTCAGAGGAGGATGTCATGGCCTTGGTAAAGAAAGTTCGTGCAGAAAGTGAGGGAGCATGAAAGTTCTGATTGATACCAATGTGCTTATTTCCGCTGCACTTAGTTCAAAAGGCACACCGTCTAAGGCATTTATGAAGGCCGTGAGCTATCCGAATCACGGTATGGTATGCGAACAGAATATCGATGAGCTAAGGCGAATTTGGAATAGAAAATTTCCACATCGAATACAAGCATTGGAAACATTCCTATCGCTAGCTCTTTTTACGCTGGAGCTTGTTCCTACACCGATGGAAGAAACGGAAGAGGAACAGCAGATTCGGGATGTGCATGACAGGCCAATTTTGAGAGCAGCGCTGAATGCGGGCGCTGATATCTTGTTGACAGGAGATAGAGATTTCCTTGAATCAGGAATTAGCCAGCCTGTGATCATGACTCCGGCAGAGTTTTTAGGATCCTTCATCCACAACGATGGTGACAATGCAAAAGTTTGAGTTAAGTATACAAAAAGAAAGCACTCGCTCCAAGGAAAGAGAAAGGTAGAAAAACGGCACTGACCAGAATGGCAGTGCCGTTTTATATCGGTATACCGAAGTATCGTCAAGCAACTTCCATTACTAAGGAAATACTGATTAAATCAGCATTTCCTTAGTACCTCCGGTGGATCGCACGGATTTGCAAGGGAATTTGCTGCTTCGCAGCGCAAATCCGGCGAGGGAAACGCTTTAATCAGCGTTTCCTTAAAGATTGATTAAAAATCACCGATCTGTTTTGAATAACAACTCCCTTTGTGTTACACTATATTCAGTATATATTCCGCAGAGGGTAAAGCGGAAAATAGGAGATTTTGGGAGGAATTACAAATGAAATGTATCAATACCACGGATGCGGTGGGACATGTGCTTTGCCATGATATCACCCGCATTGTCAAAGACGTCGTCAAGGACACGGCCTTTCGAAAGGGTCATATCGTCACGGAGGAGGACATCCCGGTGCTGCTGTCCCTGGGCAAGGATCATCTCTATGTCTGGGAGAAGGATGAGAACACCCTGCACGAAAATGAGGCGGCCGAGATCCTCTACGGTGTCTGTAAGAACGAAAACATGCATCCTACCGAAGTAAAAGAGGGTAAAATCGAGCTGATAGCCGACTGCGACGGCCTGTTTCGCGTGGATGTGCCGCGCCTGGATGCCATCAATGAGATCGATGAGATTATGATTGCCACCCGCCATACCAACACACCGGTGAAAAAGGGCGATCGCCTGCTGGGTACCCGCGTGATACCGCTGGTCATCGCCAAGGAAAAGATGGAGCTGGTAAAAGAGACCGCAGGTCCTAAGCCGCTGGTCTCCCTGACGCCTTATCGGCCTCTGAAGGCCGGTATCGTCACCACCGGAAATGAGGTATATTACGGACGGATCCAGGATACCTTCACCCCGGTCATCATCGACAAATTGGCTTTCTACGGCATCGAAGTCATGGATCACATCCTCTGTAATGATGATATGGGAAAAATTACCAATTCGATTTTGAAACTCAAGGAAGAAGGCGCCGACCTGATTCTCTGTACCGGAGGCATGAGTGTGGATCCGGACGACCGCACGCCGGGTGCGATTAAGAATACCGGAGCCCGCATTGTATCCTACGGCGCGCCGGTGCTGCCGGGAGCCATGTTCCTGCTGGCTTATCTTTCGGACGGTACGCCCATCATGGGACTGCCGGGCTGCGTCATGTATGCCAAGGCCACGGTATTTGACCTGGTACTGCCCCGTATCGCTGCCGGCGTCGAGGTGACGAAAAAAGATTTGGCTCATATGGGCAATGGCGGATTCTGCCTGGGCTGCAAGACCTGCCATTATCCGAATTGCGGCTTTGGAAAAGGAAGATAGGGGGCGTGACGTATGGGAGGAATGACAGCGGAGGCGGCGCTTAAGCTGGTGCTGCAGCATACGCCGGTGATACAGGAGAAGGAAGAGATACCGATTGCAGAGCTTTCAGGTCGGATCCTGGCGGAGGATATCAAAACCGTCTTTGACAATCCGCCCTTTCATCGCTCACCCATCGACGGCTATGCCTGTAAGGCAGCCGATCTGGAGGGCGCGACAAAGGAGCAGCCGGTCTCTCTTCGGGTTCTTCGGGAAATCGATGCAGGCGATTATTCCGAGGAAGAGGTCGGAAGCGGTCAGGCCGTTCGCATTATGACCGGCGCAGCGATTCCGCCGGGCTGTGACTGCTGTATTCGTCAGGAGGATACCGACTACGGAGAGGAGACGGTGCAGATCTATAAGGCCGAGAGACAATGGGGCAATTATTGCTTCCGGGGAGAGGATTTTCGGGCAGGACAGGTGCTTTTGAAGAGCGGCCGGGAGCTTGGCTTCGTGGAGGCCGGAGTACTGGCCGGGATGGGTATCCCGAAGGTAAGGGTCTATCGACGACCCCGTATCGCTGTCCTGACCACCGGTAATGAAGTGGTGCAGCCGGGAGAGCCCCTGGCGCCGGGGAAAATCTTCGATATCAATCAAAAGCTTCTGGCGGCAAGACTTTTGGAGCTTGGGGCAGAGCTTACCGAGGCCCGGTCTGTCCCGGACGAGCCGGAACAGATGGCGGAGGCGCTGAAAAAGGCTGCCGGGGAAGCAGATCTCATCGTGACCACCGGTGCGGTTTCCGTGGGAAAGAAGGATATCATGCATGCATCGCTGGCGCTTATCGGCGCCGAGCGCGTATTCTGGGGCATTCAGGTGAAGCCCGGTATGCCGACCCTGTTTTCGGACTACGAAGGCATCCCGGTGATGAGTCTTTCCGGAAATCCCTTCAGCGCTTTGGTGATCACCGAATTATTGCTTCGTCCGATGCTGGCGAAGATGATGCAAAAGCCCTCGATGGAGCTTCGGCGCGTAACGGGAAAGCTTTCGGATGCCTTTGGAAAACCAAGCCCGGGACGGCGCTTTGTGCGGGCCTTCTGGGAAAATGGCAGCTTTCATCTGCCGGAGGGTCTGAATTCCAACGGCGTGCTGGCTTCGATGCTGGGCTGCAACTGTCTGCTGGACATTCCTGCCGGATCCGATGCATTGCGGCCGGGAGATGAAGCGGAGGCGATCTTATTATGAGCAGATTTTTTGCCGTCAGCGGTGTAAAAAATTCCGGAAAAACTACATTGATTACAAAGCTTTTGCCGATCCTGGAGGCAAGGGGGCTGAAGGTGGCGACCATCAAGCACGACGGCCATGATTTCGGGACGGACGTCCCCGGCACCGACACCTTTGCGCATTTTCAGGCAGGCGCCTACGGCACGGCGGTTTTTTCAGACTACAAATACATGGTGGTTAAGGAGCAATCGGGAGAAAGTCCTGCGGAAAGACTGACTCCGGAGCAGATGGCGGCCTGGTTTCCGGAGGCGGATCTGATTTTGCTGGAGGGCTTCAAGGACAGCGACTATCCGAAGCTGGAAATCATTCGCAGTGAAAATTCGTCTGTCTGCGTTTGCAAAGATCATCACTTAAGTGCGGTGGTTACGGATTTGCCGCCGGAGAAGATCGAGGATCTGCCGGAGGAGGTACCGCTCTTTGACCCGGAGGATGCCGAAAGAATTGCGGATTTTATATTGCAGGAAAGAAGGAAAAGCAGTCTGCCGGATATGCCGGCCTTGCATTTTAAGACAAAATTGATCCTTTCGAAGGAGCAGGATTTCTTTGGCCCCGGTGTCTATCATCTTTTGCAGGATATCGATGAGACTGGTTCGATCCAGGCCGCTGCGGCCAAAATGAACATGTCCTATTCCAAAAGCTGGAAAATGATCAACAAGGTCGAGAAGGAGCTGGGCTTTCGCTTTTTGAATCGCTGCAACGGCGGGAAAAATGGCGGTAGCTCCACGATTACCCCGGAAGGGCGCCTCTTCATGGAGCGCTATCATGCCATGCTGGAAGACATGAGGCGCATCACGGGCGGATTCTTTGAGACATATTTTGGAAAGTGAGGATGCAGGCGATGAAGATACGAAGGATATCGGGAAAAGAGAGAAAGCAGGACTCCCTGATCCCGGATACCTATGTGCAGGATCGGGATCGGATTCTGCTCTGCGAAGTACAGGATCGGGAAGTGGGAGCAGCGGTCCTGATGCGAAAGGCAGAGGACTTTATACTGAACTATATCTTTATCCTTCCGGAGGAACGGGGAAAGGGTTATGGCAGTGCCCTGCTGGATGCCGCCCTCCTGGAGGCAGAGAAAAATGGCGGAAACAGTCTGGAAATCTATCTTCAGGAGGACGCGCCGGACAGGGATCTCTTTCTTGCGATGCTGTCCGCACGAAATTTTTTCCTGACCTGGGAACAGATTCCGATGATCACAGCTACCAGGGAGCAGCTGAAAAAGGCCGTGTTCTTTACGGACCCGGCTCTTCAGAAATCTCGCCGGGATTCCAGGACAGAGATTCTTTCCCTTCGGCAGGTTACGAGACAGCAGCTGAAAAATTTTCGAAATTTATGCGAAAAAAAGAAAAATTATCTGGTAAGCCGGGCGGATTTTGAAGCGGCAGATCCGGATCAGAGCAAGGTTCTGGTGGCGGAGGATGCCATCGTCGGTGTAGCGCTTATCCGCAATCTGGGGAAGGAAAAAATCCTGACCCTCTGTTATGTGGAAAAGAAATATCAGATGGAGCTCCTCTCGCTCTTTCGCCGGATGGCGGATGATCTGCTTCGGGACGGAGAAAAGACCGAGCGCATAAGCTTTTATTGCATCAGCGAGAATATAGAAAAGCTGGCGGAACACGTATTGCCGGAGCATGAGCGGCAGACAGAAGAAGTACTGATCGGAAAACACATGTTTTATAAGGAGGGGTAGAAATGGGATTATGGAGTATCTTGCGACCGAAAAGCTCCATTCGAAGAGAGCTGAAAAGCGGTGCAAGGCTGGAGCTTGGGGCACAGCAGGACTTAAGCCGCATCGAACGGGATTATCAGACCAATATCAGGATGCAGGTGGCAGCCCAGACGAAGGTTCTTCAAATGGATCAAGACGAGCAGGCAGGACGGACCTATAGGGGTGCTCATAAAATAAAGGGAAAATATGGAGCGGTAGCAGCGGATCTTCAGCAGGAGCAGCAAAGATTTGGAAATCTGCTGCCCCGCGTGCAGAGCAGGGTCGATGAAATGCGGGCGTTTCTACGCACAGAAGAACAGGAGCTTACCTTGGAGCGATTTCAGCAGGGCTACCGGGAGGCCAGAGGGAATGCCTTTGACCCGGGGGCACTCTTTCGTGAGGGAAAAAGACATCCCGCAGGCTTCGACGAGCTGAAAGCGATCTGGGATCGATGCGCCGAGATCGAAGGAGAGGCAGCGCTTGGCAACCTCTCAGAGGCAAGCCGTGCTTCTATTCGGGAAGCCATCCTTCATCTGACCGAGGCCGGACTTGGGGGGCATATTCCCCGGTCATACGTAAGCCCCCTGGAGGAGGGCACGGAGAAGACCGGCCTTGATTTTCTCCTGGAGAGCGGACGCGCCGGACTTGTATGCGGCGCTCTTCGCAACGCCTTGCTGGCAGGCATGTATGAGAAGCTAAAGAATCAAACGACCTCAGAACTCAAAGTGGAAGAATTTTCCAAAATGCTGATAGAAAAGCAGGTATCCAGCGCTATCACCCATCGGATCACAATAAGCGCTGCCTACCGCGATGCAGTGCAGGAATATCTCCATCCGAGACAGCCGGAGCCGGAGGTGATAGAGGTCCCGGAGCAGCCGGAGCCGGTGAAGGTAGAAGTAGAAAAGCAGCCGGAGCCCGTGAAGGTAGAGGCAGAGAAACAGCCGGAGCCTGTGAAAGTAGAAGTAGAAAAGCAGCCGGAGCCCGTGAAGGTAGAGGCAGTGAAGCAGCCGGAGCCCGTGAAAGTAGAGGCAGAGAAACAGCCGGAGCCCGTGAAGGCAGAGGCACCGAAGCAGAAAATCAAGAAAGAAATCAAGAAGGAAGAAAAAAAGGAACTCAGTGTAGAGGAGATACTGGACAAGAGAAAACCCGATATCGTGCCTGTGGAGGAGTGGCTGAAGGAGCTGAGCCTTCAAAATATGCTCCCGACCGATCTAAAGGATCATAAGGAAAAATATCCGAAGCTTACAAATGCGCTGGATTTCTATCAGTATGTCAATGACAAGCATCCGATGAACGAGTGGAGTAATGAGATGCTGAAACTGCTGAGTGATGAGAGCAGATGGTATTGCAGGAGGATAAACCAGCGGGCTATGGCACTGTATCTGGAAGAGAAGCATCCGGAAATCCTTGCATGGATTGTAAAGGAAAGTGCCCTAAGCTGTGTCCTGAAGGCAATGGTTAGCAGCTATTACCTGGATGCGAAGGGAATGAAAGCCCAATATGAGGCATGCAAGTCTAAAGTAGGCATGTTACAGGCTCTGACACATACTGTCCGTGATGCTTTGGATGCCGAATATAAGAAGAACAAAAAGGAGTATGAGGATAAGGCAAAAGAGTGCGAGAAAACGCTGAAGGCAAATAAACAGGAGCTGGAAGAGAAAAAGAAAGAGCGCCGGAGGAGGCGGCCGGAAGAGATTAAGCAGGTGGTGCTCCACTGTGAGGAGGTTTTGAAGCAGCAGGATAAGAACAGCCCGGAAGCAAAGACGATGGAAACACTGCTGCGTTTGGCCGAAGATTTCCATTCAGATTTGAAACCCAGAACAATCGAGGAATATATTTCTTATTTCGGAAATATGAAGGGAAAAAAGGTAGCCTGTGACATCTCCTTGAAGCTGAACCTATTTCAGGTCCAGAGCGCGAAATATATGTTGAAATATCATCCTTATGCGACGAGAACGATTGCGAGATATCTGGTGCTTCTGAGGTTTCGAGATGAATACATGAGACTTCAGGAGGAAGGAAAGCTTGCCTTTGTGGAGATTTCCAAGGACAGTCTGGAGCAGATTAACGAGGAGCTGCAGGAAAGCGAAAAAATCGTTAAAAGCTATGAAAAAGCGGACTGGATGACAAAGGTAGATGAAGAACGGAAGAAAGGGACAAAAAAACAGGAATTCCTAATCCCTGATGCAAAGAGCCAAAAGAAGAGTGGGAAGGCTGACAAGCAGGAACAAAAAACAGCAGAGCAGATAGCCGATGAAAAGCAGGCAGATGCCTATGCCGAGAAGGAGCGAAAGACCGCAATCCAGGCCATCAAGGAAGCCTATCCGGCTGCAAAGGAATCGGATCTGATGGTGACCTTTCGACGCCTGGGAGTCCTTCTCGGAGGAGGCCTGGAAGAGCCCCAAGAGAGAAAGGATTATTTCCCCCTTGGACGTCTGGATGAAAAGAAATTTACCTATACGCCGGAAGCCATGGCAAAGATGGTCAAAATCCGGGATCTGGATCGCTTTCTTGGCATCTTTCGGACAACCTGGGCCTATTATATTAAGGTTCGGGAAACCATGGAGAACGGAGAACCCCTCACCATTATCGAGGATGTCATAGCAGAGAAGCCATCGGAATTTTTCAGTGATTGGAGATTGCGAAAGGATTGGGATCCGGCACTTCATATGGATCGGGATTTTGCTACCAAGCTTTGTAATTTGCAGGACAGCGACCTGGATCTGCTGCTGGGGGATGTGCTGAAGGAAGAGCAAAGAAAGAAGCTCTCTGAGAAGCTTGCGCAAATCAAGGAGACACTGAATCAGGGGCGTACGGAGCTGATCGCAAAAGAGGACTATGAGGATGAAGCCCGTTTGGCGGAGATGATAGACAACTATCACAGAACCTCCGAAGTGGAGGTGAAAAATGCCACAGCAAGCGAGACCACGGGTTCCAGCATATCCATGGAGTATTATAAGGAGAAAAAGCGTTATCCGGCTCTCAGGGGCAATAATAGTCTGAAAATATGGCTGGAGGAGGCCGGAGAAGAAAAAAAACCTTCCGAACTCATGGAGGAGACCGTGAAGGCCGTAAAGGCCTACTATGCCGCAGTGGATAAAAACTGGGGAAGCACGGAGTATTACGAGGCTCACAGAAGGATGCTGGAGGCTTTTCGGAAATGGAAAAGCTCCGAGGAGTCGGCGGGCAGCGAAGCCTTCCGGAAGCTTTCGAAGATATTCACCAACATGTATGGAAAAGCCATTTTTCAGAAGCCTGCAGATACAAAGGAGATGGAAAAAGTTCGAGAAGCCTGCAGACTTCAGGATGAGCTGAACCTGTGCTACGGCAAGTATAACTATCAGAACGAACTCCAAGAATATGCAAAGAAAGGGAAGGAAGAGCGATATAAAAAGAAATACCAGAAACCGGAGCTTCTGGACAGAAGCGGGGAAGCTTTGTTCCCCCATATGCCCTGTGCGGAGGATATCAAGCAGGGGCACCTGGGTGATTGTTTCTTCCTTTCCACCCTGCTGGCTGTCGTTCGAAACGACCCGCAGGAGATCCTGGATCGGATGGAGGATTTGGGAGATCTGGTGAAGGTTACCTTCGAAAGGCAAACGGTCTATGTATCCAAAAAGATATGTCTCCCCCAATGTGCAAAGGATTCCTTGTGGGTGCAGGTGATGGAGAAGGCCTATGCAATGCTGCAGGAGCCGAATGATGAGAATACCTATATTGGGGACAATTATATGGGATTTGCCGATGAGCTTTTAAAGGATCGTGGTTTTGAGAGCCTGAAGCCCGAGGAAAAGGATACGAAGCTGATGGAGCTGTTCGCCCATACAACCCACCATCTCGGCTCCGGAGGCAACAGCAATAAGACCTATAGGGAATTGTTTAAAGCACAATCGAAATACACATATTTTAGGCAAAAAGAACAATTAAGGGTTTACGAGGAACGAAAAAAAGCAAAGAAATCCGAGACCGAAGTGGCCTATGAAGAATTGTGGAATCTGGCGGTAAACTTCGAAGAAAATCAGCCGGAAGAGGACAAAATCGATCGGAAGAAGCTAAAAGAGGTTCTAAGAAAAGAGTTACAGGACAAGCTGATGCGTGAATTGGAATATCGGCTGGGTACTGTGGAAACCCTGAGCAACCGAAAACAGCGCAGAGCAGGCTACCGGGCTTTGACCGTGGATGATTTTCGTGATGCTCTGAGAGATGTAAAAAACTGGAAAAACCAGAAAGACCGTCCGGTATTTTATGATTTGCTGGTTGCTGTACAAAAGATATTCCCCGAAATAGATGAACAGGGATTAATCGAATACCTGAATCAGCTGGGAGAGGACTTTATGAATGTCGGCATGCATACGAAAAGCGAAAAGCGATTCCAATATGGCTGCCGGATGGAGCCGGATGCAAAAATTCGCTATACGGATGAAGCCCTTGAAGAATATCAGAAAATTCAGACATTTCTGGATGGCGATAAAAAAGAAAAGGTTGTTTTTGCAGAGACTGCACTATTCCTAACGGAAGGAACCGGCGGCGGACTCCATGATTGCAGCGTGCTGGACGGTATGGTTATGGCACATGCCTATATTGTCACCGGTTATAAAGAGAGCCACGGACATAAATTTATCACCATGCGAAATCCCTGGGGCACCGGAGAGGTCTTCTATGCGGAACGGACCAGAGCGGACAAAAGCAAGTATCTGATCGGAAAACAGCATTTCGAAAAGGAGAGAGGCGGCGGAGAATTCGATCTGGAGCTGAATGATTTTATGAATAAGATAGACTGTTTCTATCTTATGAACAAGGAGGAAGGAGACAAAAATGACTAATCAGCATGATATGGATGGCTATATGACAGAGGTCAGGCTTCGCCCTCTTGCGGAGGCTCTGGCTGATCTGGGCTATGAAAATGATTTATTGCTGGAAGAGCATGGGAAAAACGAAATCCGTATTTACAAGGAGGAGCAGGATCGAACCTTTGTGGCGGACTATCAGATCCTTTTTGATGAGGAGGGCCTGCGGGCAGTGGGCTTCCTCCTGAGACTTCACAGGCTGGAGGGCAGACGGCTGGAGGGCAGCTACGGTACCGCGGCCGGACCGGTCATTGCCCAAAGAGAAGAGGAACTTGCGCTGGATGAAGAGGATACGGCTTCCTGGATTCAGGAATGGATAGAAAAAGACTAAATAATTATCAATTCTTTTTATATTCCCTTGCACCTGCTTTCCAAATCCTGTATAATAGCCTTAACGTTATTCTTTTGAAAAAATAACGAACGGGAGAATGACGCAAAAGAAAAGGAAAGAGGGATTTTTATTATGAAGAAGAAGGTAATTGCAGGTCTTTTGGTAAGCGCCATGGCTGTTTCGATGCTTGGCTGCGGAAGCAAGCAGGCAGAGGAGACCACTACGGAGGCAGCAGAGAGCACGGAGACAGAGGAGACCGCTGATGAGGCGGCAGAAGAGACAGACGCGGAGGCAGTGACTCTGAACGTCTTTGCGGCAGCGTCCATGACCGAGACTCTGACAGAGATTCAGGAGATGTACAAGGAGGTAGCTCCGAATGTCACCCTGGTATTCAACTTTGACTCCTCAGGAACTTTGAAGACGCAGATTCAGGAAGGTGCTGACTGCGATATCTTCATTTCCGCAGCACAGAAGCAGATGAATCAGATGGATAAGGATGCGGATCCGGAGGTCAATACCGAGGGACTGGACTTCGTCCTGGAGGGAACCCGCGTAAATCTGCTGGAGAACAAGGTCGTTCTGGCAGTTCCGGAGGGAAATCCGAAGGATATCGAGAGCTTCGAGGATCTGGGAACCGATAAGCTGACCCTGCTGGCTCTGGGCAATGAGGACGTTCCGGTAGGACAGTACTCCACCGAGATCCTGACTAACCTTGGTATCCTGGATACGCTGGAATCTGAGAGCAAGATTACTTACGGCTCTAACGTAAAAGAGGTTACCACCCAGGTATCCGAGGCAGCTGCAGACGCAGGTATCATCTATGCAACCGATGCATTCTCTGCAGGTCTGACTGTGGTAGACCAGGCAGGAACCGATCTTTGCAAGCAGGTCATTTATCCGGCAGCCGTTCTGAATATCTCCGAGAATCCGGAGGCAGCAAAGGAATTCCTTGCTTACCTGCAGACGGATGACTGCATGAAGGTATTCGAGGCAGTAGGCTTCACAGCAGCAGAATAAATCATAAGTAAAAGGCCGGACGGAAAGGTTCGGCCTTCTTCTTTCAGGAGGCTTTTATGGATTGGTTTCCCTTGTACAATTCCCTGCGGATCGCGCTGATTGCCAGTGTGATCGTCTTTTTTACAGGTATCCTAGCCGCCTATTATATCGCCAAGCTCCATCCGGTGATAAAGGGTGTGCTGGACGTGGTTCTGACTTTGCCGCTGGTTCTGCCGCCGA
>CAVFGF010000059.1:0-14374 GCA_963621925.1 Alistipes onderdonkii
GTCCTGGCAGTCTTGTGCGTGAAGTCTTTGATACACAATAAGAAAACCTGCGGGACTACCTGCAGTATGGGCTGCGCCGGCTGCAGCTGTTCAGGAGGCTGCGGAGGCGGTACTCCGGCCAAACCGAAAAAGGATTGAAAAAACAAGCATATCGAATAACCCCACCGGGGGCTTGTGGAAAAGTCAAACCTGTTTTACAATTTTATCAGAGAATAAAAATGTCCGAAATCCGATATTTAGATTTTCGGACATTTTTATTTCGGAAGGGATTGTAATACATGAAAAAATATGTCTTGAAAAGACTTTTACAACTGATTCCGATTCTGCTTGTAATCACCTTCCTGTCCTTCGGCATGATGCGGCTGGCAGGCAGTGACGCCGTTCTGCAGAAGATGGAAAATACCGGTATGGTGGTATCCCGGGAGGTCATCGATAAGGCGAGGGCGGAACTGGGACTGGATAAACCGTTCCTGACCCAATATTTTATATGGCTTGGAAATTTGCTTCGCGGCGATATGGGGACCAGCTATATTTCGGGAAAAGAGGTATTCCCCACCTTCCTGTCGAAGCTTCCGGCGACCCTGCTTCTGACGGCGGTATCTGTTGGATTGACCATTGTGATATCCATTCCGCTGGGCGTGCTGGCAGCGGTAAAGCAGAATCGGTTTACGGATTATCTGATTCGTTTCTGCAGCTTTATCGGCAACAGTATGCCGAATTTTTTTACGGCGCTGCTGCTGATGTTCTTTTTTTCCATCCGGCTTGGCTGGTTTCCGGTGATCTCGGACGGCATCAGTGTCCGAAGCGCAGCGCTTCCGGCTCTTACCCTGGCTATCGCCATGTCAGCCAAGTATCTCAGACAGGTGCGGGCTGTCGTTTTGGAGGAACTGGGAAAAGGCTACGTGATTGGAGCCCGAGCCAGAGGAATACGATTTTCTGTTACACTGACCGGAAGTGTCTTGAAGGCATCGTTTGTGACGATCCTGACCTTGCTGACGCTGTCCATCGGAAGCCTTTTAGGCGGTACGGCCATCGTGGAATCCATTTTCCTGTGGGATGGGGTCGGGAAGCTGGCAGTAGATGCCATCAGCATGCGTGATTATCCCATGATACAGGCTTACGTCATGTGGATGGCGATGATCTATGTCTGCATCAATTTGATTACGGATCTTTCCTATCGATTTTTGGATCCGAGAATCCGCCTGGGAGGAATGGAAGAATGAGGACGCCGGAGAAAAAGCGGATTCGCACTAGACTGATTTTCTTTTCGGTGCTGACATTGGGCCTTCTGCTTGCAGCGGTTTTTGCAGAGCGACTTGCCCCCTTCGACCCAAATGCCCAGGACTTAAGTGCCGCCCTTCAGGCGCCAAGCAGACTTCATCCGGCGGGCACGGATCGGTTTGGCCGGGATATGTTTTCACGGATACTGGTGGGGCTTCGAACCAGTCTGCTGGCGACCCTAGCCCTGGTGGCGGTCATTACCGCAGCAGGAACGGTGCTGGGTGTGCTGGCCGGATATCTGGGTGGAGTGGCGGATACAGCTTTGATGCGGGTATCGGATGTATGCCTGGCGTTTCCGGGCCTGGTATTTGCCATGGCCATTGCAGCTCTTTTAAACGGCGGCATCGGCAGCGCGGTGCTGGCTCTGTCGCTGACCGGCTGGCCCAAGTATGCCCGGATTGCCAGAAGTCAGACCCTGACAGTGAAAAGCAGCAATTATATCTTAGCGATACGTCTGTCCGGCTCCGGCCCGGTAAAGATGATTCGAAAGCATATTTTCCCGAATATCCTGGGTCCGGTGCTGGTTACCTCCATGCTGGATATCGGAACCATGCTGATGGAGCTGGCCGGCCTGTCCTACCTGGGACTTGGTGCACAGCCGCCTACAGCAGAGCTTGGCAATATGATGAGCAGCGGACGAAGTATGCTGCAGACATGCCCCTGGGTGGTGCTTGACCCCGGCATCGCTATTTTTATTACGGTTGTTATCTTTAATCTATTGGGTGATGCGGTGAGAGATTATCTGGATCCGCGGAGTAAAAGAGGATGATAAAAAGGATGAAGAAATGGAAAAAAGGAGCATGCATAGCACTTGCGTTTGCAATGACAGCCGGGGTTCTGGCAGGCTGCGGAGAAAATAAGGCAGACGCAGGCAGCAGTGCCGGAGAAAGAAACTCCTTTGTCTTTGGAGATACCACCTTCAATGCGGAAAATGAGGAAGCGGATGTAAATCCCCACAATACCTACGCAGGCTGGGCCTGCATCCGTTACGGCATCGGAGAGACCCTGTTTCGTTACTCCGATTCCATGGAAATCGAGCCCTGGCTGGCCGAGAGCTATGAGAATCCGGATGAGCTGACCTGGGTGATAAAGCTTCGGGATGACGTGACCTTTTCCGGCGGCCGGAAAATGGATGCCGAGGCAGTAAAAGAATGTCTCGAGCATCTGGTGGAGGTACATGAGCGGGCAAAGGGCGATCTGATGATAGATTCTATCGAGGCAGACGGCCAAACCCTGACTATTCAGACTGCCGAGCCGAAGCCGACCTTACTGAACTATCTGTCCGATCCCTATGGCTGCATCATTGATATGGAGGCAGGCATTACAGAGGAGGGTATGGTAGTGGGCACCGGCCCTTATAAGGCAGTTTCGCTGGTATCGGGTGAACGTCTGGAACTGGAAAAAAATGACAACTACTGGAACGGTACGCCGGGCTTCGACGCTATTACCGTCCGTACGATTTCTGACGGTGATACCCTGACAATGGCTTTGCAGACCGGAGAAATCGATGCGGCTTACGGGCTGCCCTATGCCAGCTATCCCCTGTTTCAGAATGATAATTACACCTTTTCTAGCTGCGCGACCTCCCGGGTATTCTTTGCAGATATGAATTTTGAAAGCCCGATAATTCAGGACAAAGCGGTGCGAAAAGCCATTGCTATGGGCATGGATAAGGAAGGCTTTGTAAATATCCTGCTGGACGGCAATGGTTACACAGCTGTCGGTGCGTATCCGGATAACTTCAGCTTCGGCGGCGATGCGGTTCATACAGAAAGCTATGATCCGCAGGGCGCGAAGCAGGTGCTGGAGGAAGCAGGCTGGACGGACGGTGACGGAGACGGCATTCGGGAAAAGGACGGTACAAAGCTTACGATTCGCTGGCTGACTTATCCAAGCCGCCAGGAGCTTCCGCTTCTGGCCGAGTCTGTCCAGGCGACCCTGAAGGAGATCGGAATCGATATCGTCATCAACAGCACAGCCGATCACAACAGCATCCGGAAGGATTCCTCCGCCTGGGACGTCTACGCCAGCGCGATGGTCACGGCACCCACCGGTGATCCGGAATATTTTTTTACGACACACTGTTTGGACAGCTCCGCAGTGAATAACGGCCATTACCACTGCGATAAGCTGGAGGCTTTGGAGGCAGAGCTGGCGGGTACCTTTGATACAAAGCGTCGGGAGGAGCTGGCAGTGGAGATGCAGCAGACCATTCTGGACGATAATGCCTATGTTTTTTGTTCCCA
This sequence comes from Alistipes onderdonkii, assembly GCA_963621925.1. Lineage (GTDB taxonomy): Bacteria > Bacillota > Clostridia > Lachnospirales > Lachnospiraceae > Laedolimicola. The sequence goes on from CAVFGF010000059.1 coordinate 3,528, forward strand.
TCTGAAGATGAGTATGATTTCCAGGGCAAGCGTGACTGGAATTGTGGCGCATCCCTGTGATTTCTATGAGATTACGGTGGATCTGGCACCGGTAAGTGAGTAATGGATGAATTATTAAGCTTTAAAAATGTGAGCATTGCTTTCTATAAAAATGAGATCCTTCATCAGGTAAGCTTTAGCCTGAAGCCGGGAGAAATCCTAGGTATCGTGGGGGAGTCCGGAAGCGGGAAAAGCACGATTCTGAAGGCGGCCATGGGACTTTTGGAAAATGGCGGCAGGGTGACGGAGGGGCAGATTCTGTTTCGGGGTCAAAATATCTGCGAAAGGAAAGAAAAAGAGCTTCGGAGGATCCGTGGCGCCGGAATGGGGATGATCTTTCAGGACGCGGGAGCTTCGTTAAGTCCGATCCGTACGGTTGGAGAGCAAATTCGGGAGAGCATAGCAGCGCACCGGAAGGTTTCAAAACAGGAAGCTTACGAAAAGGCAATGGAGCTTTTTAAAAAGCTCCATTTTCAGGATGGAGAGCGGATCTGGAACAGTTATCCCTTCGAGCTGTCCGGTGGTATGAACCAGCGCATAGGCCTCGTACTGGCTATGGTGTCGGAGCCGCCGGTATTGCTGGCAGATGAGCCCACCAGCGCCTTGGATGTGGCGGTTCAGAGGCAGGTGGTGCAGGAAATGAAACGGCTGCGGGATGAGTTTGGAACAGCAGAGCTTCTGGTGACCCATGACATCGGCGTGGTGCAGGCCCTGGCAGATCAGGTATTGGTTTTAAAGGAAGGCAGCATCGTTGAATATGGTCCTTCGGTTCAGGTACTGAATGAGCCAAAGGAGCCTTATACCCGGGAGCTTTTGGCAGCGGTTCCGAGACTTCGGAGGAACAAAAGGTGAGCGAGACAGTTTTAAAAGCGGAAAATCTGACAAAGGTTTTTAAGAAGAGAGGAAAAGAAGACCTTCGCGCAGTGGATCGGGTCAGCTTTGCTCTGAAAAAAGGGGAAACCTTAGGTATCATCGGGGAATCCGGCTCCGGAAAGAGTACCCTGGCAAAGCTGCTCTGCCGTCTGCAGGAACCCACGGAAGGAAGGATAATCCTTTGCGGAAGGGACATTACAGCGGCGAAGGGGCGGGAACTCCGTGAGGTTTACCGAGATATCCAGATGGTCTTTCAGGATCCGAACAGCTCCTTTGATCCGCGTAGAACCCTTGGAGACGGGATAGGAGAAAGCCTGCGAAATGCGGGTATGTCGGTATCGGAGACAAGGGAACGGGTACAGAAGCTCCTGAAACGCTGTGATTTGCCGGGTGAGTTTGCAAAGCGTTATCCTCATGAGGTCAGCGGCGGCCAGTGCCAGCGGGCAGCTATCGCCAGAGCCCTGGCCATCGAACCCAAGGTGCTGCTTTGCGATGAGGCCACCGCGGCCCTGGATGTGACGGTACAGAAGAAGATTATGGAACTTCTGGGAGAGCTGCGGGAGCAGTCGGGAATTTCAAATATCTTTATCTGCCACAATCTGGCACTGGTGCAGGATTTCTGTGACAGGCTTCTGGTCATGTATCAGGGAAAAATTGTGGAAGAGGGAACGCCGGACGAGGTGATTTTTTATCCGAAGGAAGCCTATACGCAGATGCTGGTGGATTCTATATTGTAAAATACTCAAACTTCTATCCCCCGGGGAGGCTTGTAGCCCTTTCGGGGGTTTGTTATAATTTTATCGTAACTGTTCAGTACCTTCGCAGTTACGATGCAAAATCCATGAAAATCGGCTTCGCCGATGGGATTTTGCATTGCTGAATCATTTTCATACGCCCTCAGCAGCAAGTGCTTCGGGCTGGTTCGGAATAGTACATTTTATCGATAAGAAAGCGTGGCTGAGACGGGAAACAAAGGCTGCGCGGAATTCGGGAGAGGGACGATATGGGACAGATGCTTGGAAGAATTGAAGAATACTGGACAAACCGGGCGGAAGGCTATTCGCAGGTCAATCGGGAGGAGCTGGCGACCGAGCAGAAGAATCGGTGGCTGCGTGCCCTGGAGGCAGAATTTCCGCATCGGGATCCGCGTGAGATCAAGGTATTGGATATCGGCACCGGCCCTGGCTTTTTCGCGATTATTCTGGCAAAGGCAGGCTATCAGGTGACAGCTGTGGATTATACGGAAGAAATGCTTTCGAAGGCAAAGGAAAATGCAGGGCGCTATGCGGACAAGATTCGCTGGATGCGGATGGATGCCCAGAAGCTGGAGCTGCCGGATGATCAATTTGATGTGGCGGTATCGAGAAATCTGACCTGGAACCTGGAAAATCCGGATGAGGCTTACCGGGAATGGAAGCGCGTCCTGAAGCCGGGCGGAAGTCTTTTGAACTTTGATGCCAATTGGTACGGTCATCTTTTTAACAGTGAGAAGCGACGGATGTACGAGGAAGACCGAAAGCATGTGGAAGAGCAGGCCATGGAGGATCATTATATCGGAACAGATATTGACGAAATGGAAGAAATTGCTAGAAATGTGCCCTTGAGTCCGGTGCTTCGTCCGGCCTGGGATTTGAAGGTTTTGAAAGGCCTGGGCTTTCAGAAGGTCTGTTCTGACGAGTCGGTATGGCAGAAGGTCTGGAGTGATACCGAGAAGGTAAATTATGCATCCACACCGATGTTTCTGGTGAAGGCGGTAAAATAAAGATGGAAGAGATAAAGAAAGAGATCTCCTCCTACTGGAGCGGGCGAAGCGAGGACTTCGCCCGTCTTCGTGAGGAAGAGTTAAATAGTGAAATGGCAGAGCTTTGGCTTGCAGAGCTGAAAGGCAGTCTGCCGAAGGGGAAAGGGCTTCGTATCCTGGATGTCGGTACCGGCTGTGGCTTCTTTGCGGTGCTTTTGGCAAGGCTGGGGCATCAAGTGACCGGTATCGATCTGACACCGGCCATGATCGAAAAGGCAAAAAAGCTCGCAAGGGATCACGGTGTGGAGGCGGACTTCGAGGTCATGGACGCCGAACATCCGGATTTTCCGGAGGGCAGCTTTGATGTGGTGGTCTCCCGAAATCTGACCTGGACCCTGCCCCATCCGGCGGGAGCCTACGGCGAATGGCTGCGGGTGCTGAAGGAGGACGGTGTCCTGCTGAATTTTGATGCGGACTACGGAAAAGAGGATTTGCTGGGAGAGCTTGACAGCCTTCCAAAGGAGCATGCCCACAACCATATGAGCTGCGGGCAGCTGAAAGAGTGCGATAATATCAAAAAACAGCTGATGATTAACAAGATGAGCCGTCCCTCCTGGGATGTGGAGGTGCTGAGAAGCCTTGGATGCGCTGAGGTGACGGTAGACTTGGACGTTTACCGGCGTATTTACAAGAAAGAAAACAGTCCTTTCTACAACCCGATGCCGGTCTTTGGGCTGCGGGCGGTAAAATAAAGAGAAAAGGTTCGTTTCTGATGCGGAGGGCAGTTACCGGTTGACGGTAGCTGCCCTCCGGTGGTATGATAAAGAGTGGCAGGCAGGAATGCCTAATCTATGCGAAAAAAGGAAGTGAGGAGTCCGTGGACGGGCGAAGTCGAAGTTGTAGCTTAAGACAGAACAAAATAAAGACAGACGCGGATTTCTCGGAAAAAGTCCTGTCGTAAGTGAGCGGCAGGAGGCCGGAGGCCGTGTCTTTCTGTGACGTGGGAGGAACAGATGCATGGCAATCGGAAGTTATGATCGGGAAGAGCTTAACGAGCTTCTGGAGGAGCGGCATTTTCGGAAGCTGCGCGAGACGATTGCGGAGATGAATGAGGTCGATATTGCGGAGTTCATCGAGGAATTGGAAGCAGAGAAGAAGGTTCTTGTATACCGTATGCTGCCGAAGGAACTGGCGGCAGACGTATTTTCATTCCTGGAGGTAGATGACCAGGAACATATTATCAACAGCATTACGGATTATGAGCTGGGTAAAATTGTAGAGGATCTCTACGTGGATGACGCGGTGGATATGCTGGAGGAGCTGCCGGCCATCGTCGTGAAGCGCGTGCTGCAGAATGCGACGCCCCAGACGAGAAATCTGATCAATCAGTTTTTACAATATCCGGAGAATAGTGCCGGAAGCATTATGACAGCCGAATATATCGGCCTGAAGCGGAATATGACCGTGGAACAGGCTTTTGCATATATCCGGGAGAACGGTATCGATAAGGAGACGATCTATACCTGCTTTGTGACAGACAGCAAACGCTGCCTGCAGGGTGTCGTGACCGTAAAGGATCTGCTGATGAATCCTTACAATACCATTATCAAGGATATCATGGATGAAAATATCATCTGTGCCGTGACGACAGAGGATCGGGAGGATGTAGTCGAAACCTTCAACAAATACGATCTCCTGTGTCTGCCGGTGGTAGACCACGAGGAGCGCCTTGTGGGGATTGTTACGGTAGATGATGTGGTGGAGGTCATGGAGCAGGAGGCCACCGAGGATTTTGAGAAGATGGCGGCGATGTTGCCCTCCGAGAAACCTTATCTTCGAACGAGCGTTCTGGAGATTGCTAAAAACAGAATTCCCTGGCTGATTGTCCTGATGTTTACCTCGATCCTAAGCGGCGCGATTCTGATGGCTCATCGGGAAGCCTTAGAGGTCTTTCCGCTGCTTTTGAGCTTCGTACCGATGCTGATGGATACCAGCGGAAATTGCGGCAACCAGAGCAGCACGATGGTGATTCGAGGCATGTCGGTAGGCGAGATCGAGCTGAAGGATGTCCTGCGGGTAGTCTGGAAGGAATTTCGGGTCGGACTTCTCTGCGGCGCTGTTCTGGCGGCAGTGAATTTCGTACGGCTGGCTCTGCAGTATCCGGGCAGATGGACGCTGAATCTGGTTCTGGTGCTATCCCTATTGCTGGCCATTGTGCTGGCGAAGATTATCGGCTGTATTTTGCCGATGCTGGCGGAAAAGCTGAAGCTGGATCCGGCCATTATGGCTGCCCCCCTGATTACGACAATTGTGGATGCCAGCAGCCTCCTGATTTATTTTCAGGTAGCGAGGATGCTTTTAGGCTTCATATAAAAGACAAGAGGAGAATGCAATATGTTGGGAGACAAAAAAGTACTATACAGCGGCATGCAGTCAACAGGTAACCTGACTCTGGGAAATTATCTCGGAGCCTTGAAAAATTGGATTACTCTCAGTGACGAATATGAGTGCTTCTACAGTGTGGCAAATATGCACTCGATTACGGTCAGACAAAATCCGGCGGAGCTTCGCAAGCATGCGAGAGAGCTGCTGATTCTGTTTATCGCTGCCGGGATTGACCCAGAGAAAAACTGTATTTATTATCAGTCCCATGTACCGGCTCATGCAGAGCTGGCATGGATCTTGAACTGCTATACCTATATGGGAGAGCTGAGCCGCATGACCCAGTTTAAGGACAAGTCGGCGAAGCATGCGGACAACATCAATGCGGGTCTTTTCACCTATCCGGTATTGATGGCAGCCGATATCCTGCTGTATCAGGCAGATGTGGTTCCGGTGGGCATCGATCAGATGCAGCATCTGGAGCTGACCAGGGATATTGCTCAGCGCTTTAACAGCATCTACGGAGATGTCTTTACGGTGCCGGAGGCCTATATCGGCAAGGTCGGCGCGAAGATTATGAGCCTGCAGGATCCCGGGCGAAAGATGTCCAAATCGGATGAAAATCCGAACGGCAGCATCTATCTGATGGACGACCCGGATACGATTATGCGGAAATTCAAGCGGGCAGTAACGGATTCCGAGGGACAGATTCGCTATGTGGATGAACAGCCGGGCATCAAAAACCTGATTAGCATTTATTGCGCCTGCACCGACAAGACACCGGAGGAGGTGGAGCGGGAATTCGACGGCAGAGGATACGGAGAATTCAAGCCGGCAGTCGGAGAGGCGGTTATCAGCGTCCTGAAGCCCTTACAGGAGCGCGTGGCGGAGCTGACCAAGGACAAGGCTTATATCGATTCGGTTATTAAGAAAAATGCGGAAAAAGCAGATTATATCGCGAACAAGACCCTGCGGAAGGTACAGAAAAAGGTAGGCTTCCCCGACAAGATTCGCTAGGATGCAGGAAGGGAGACAAAGACATGAAGACGATGAAACCGGAAGAATTAGAGAAAAATGTATTCCATATGATTGGAAAGGAATGGCTTTTGGTTACGGCTGAAAAAGAAGGCAAGGTCAATACAATGACGGCCTCCTGGGGCGGCCTGGGTGTGATGTGGGGCAAAAACGTAGCCTATATCGTTCTGCGCCCCCAGCGCTATACCAAGGAATTTGTGGATGCCGGAGAGACCTTTTCCCTCTCGGTATTGGATGAGGAGTATCGAAAGACACTGAGTTATCTCGGCACCGTATCCGGACGGAACGAGGACAAGGTAGCAAAGTCAGGACTGACGGTGGAGCATGCGGAAGGCACGCCTTATTTCGGCGAGGCCAATACGGTGCTGGTATGCCGGAAGCTTTATGCTCAGAACTATGATCCGGCCTGCTTTATCGATAAAAGCTGTGATGAGAAATGGTATCCGGAAAAGGATTATCATACGCTGTATATCGCAGAGGTCGAAAAGGTTTTGGTTCGGGAATAAAAAAGTGTGCGCTGTGAGGCGCATACTTTTTTTGATCCCATCGTATGACGGAAGGGCAAAGGGGCGTTGGAACTTGTACGGTGGCAGTTGCCTGTGTGAAAGAAATGTTACAAAGTGTCGGATGAAATGCTCATAAAATGCAGCGGTTTTTAAAAATAAGTGCCTGTTTCCTGATATACAAGAAATCGGGATACGGATAAAAAAAGAGAATATACGCGTAATTTCAATAAAAAATTCCGCATGTAAAGAAAAAATGAAGTTTGTGAAAAGAATATCAAATTTAAGCAATGTGTATGATTGCTGATTTGCAGGAGGTCCATTATAATGAATCACATAAATAAGGGATATCAACGGGAATCAATCACAAACACAGGCCGCACGCTAGGGTGCGGCATCAGGAAAGGAGTAACTTTACAATGGGATTTAAAACCGACATTGAGATTGCACAGGAGACAGAGATGCTGCCGATTACAGAGATCGCAGCGAAGGCCGGCATCGATGACAAGTATCTGGAGCAGTACGGTAAGTACAAGGCAAAAATCGATTACAACCTGCTGAAGGAAAAGCCGGCAAAGAACGGCAAGCTGGTTCTGGTAACGGCGATCAATCCGACACCGGCCGGAGAAGGAAAGACGACTACCTCCGTAGGTCTGGCAGACGGTCTGCAGAAAATCGGGAAAAAGGTTATGGTAGCGCTTCGTGAGCCGTCCCTCGGACCGGTCTTCGGTGTCAAGGGAGGAGCAGCAGGCGGCGGCTATGCACAGGTTGTCCCGATGGAGGATATCAACCTCCATTTCACCGGTGACTTCCATGCCATCGGCGCAGCAAACAACCTGCTGGCAGCCATGATTGACAACCATATCTTCCAGGGAAATGAGCTGCATATCGACCCGAGAAAGATCACCTGGAGAAGATGCGTCGATATGAATGACCGTCAGCTGCGTAATGTCGTAGACGGACTGGGAGGAAAGACCAACGGTATGCCGAGAGAGGATGGCTATGATATCACAGTAGCATCCGAGATTATGGCAGTTCTGTGTCTGGCAAAGGATATCACAGACCTGAAGGCGAGACTGGCAAGAATCATCATCGGATATACCTACGGAAAGGTTTCCGAGCAGAAGCCGGTTACCGCAGGAGACCTGAATGCCCAGGGCGCAATGGCAGCTCTTTTGAAGGATGCTTTGAAGCCGAATCTGGTACAGACACTGGAGCATGTACCGGCTATCGTACATGGCGGACCCTTCGCAAATATCGCTCACGGATGCAACTCCGTTACCGCTACCAAGATGTGCCTGAACCTGGCAGATTATACCATTACCGAGGCAGGCTTCGGTGCAGACCTCGGTGCTGAGAAGTTCCTGGATATCAAGTGCCGGATGGCAGACCTGAAGCCGAACGCAGTCGTTGTTGTAGCGACGGTACGTGCGCTGAAATATAACGGTGGTGTCGCAAAGGCAGATCTGAACAATGAAAACCTAGAGGCTCTGGAAAAGGGACTTCCGAACCTACTGAAGCATGTAAGCAACATTACAGATGTATACAAGCTTCCCTGCGTGGTTGCCATCAATGCATTCCCGACAGATACGAAGGCAGAGCTTGACCTGGTAGAGACAAAGTGTAAGGAACTCGGTGTCAATGTCGTACTTTCTGAGGTATGGGCAAAAGGCGGCGAAGGCGGTGTCGCTCTGGCAGAGGAAATCGTACGTCTCTGCGACCAGCCGAACGATCAGTTCAGCTTTGCATACGAGCTGGAAGGCACAACGATCGAAGATAAGCTGAATGCCATCGTACAGAAGGTATACGGCGGCAGCAAGGTAGTTCTGACCGCAAATGCGCAGAAGCAGGCAAAGCAGCTGACAGATATGGGCTTTGAAAATTGCCCGATCTGCATGGCAAAGACCCAGTACAGCCTGACAGACGATCAGACGAAGCTCGGAGCTCCGAAGGATTTCGAGGTAACGGTACGCAATCTGAAGATTTCTGCAGGTGCCGGCTTTATCGTAGCCCTGACCGGTGAAATCATGACGATGCCCGGACTGCCGAAGGTACCGGCTGCAGAGAGAATCGATGTAGACGAAAACGGCAAGATCAGCGGATTGTTCTAAGGAAATGCTGATTTAATCAGTATTTTCTTAGATATACAATAGTTACCCATTATAAACCCAAATATCATAGACACAAAGGGAAGGACCGTACGGGCCTTCCCACTTGTGTGCAAAAAGGAGAAAGCTATGGGATTTTCAACCAGCAGATGTGATGAATTTGTAGAAGTACTGGCTTCCAAGGCTCCGGTTCCGGGCGGCGGCGGCGCTTCTGCCTTAGTAGGAGCCGTTGGAATGGCTCTCGGAAATATGGTAGGCAGTCTTACGGTCGGCAAGAAGAAATATGCCGATGTCGAGGAAGAAATGTATGCCCTGAAGGAAAAGGCGACGGCACTGCAGAAGGATTTCCTGCGCCTGATCGAACGCGATGCAGAGGTTTTCGAACCGTTGGCAAAGGCATACGGCATGCCCCGGGAGACCGAGGAAGAGAAGGCGGAGAAGGCCCGTGTTATGGCCATTGTGCTGAAGGATGCCTGCTCCGTGCCTATGGAGATTATGGAGAAGTGCTGCGAGGCATTGGATCTCATTGCGGAGTTTGCGGCAAAGGGTTCCGCCCTGGCCATCAGCGACGCAGGTGTAGGTGCTGCATTCTGTAAGGCGGCACTGGAGGGCGCTTCCCTGAACGTATTTATCAACACCAAGTCTATGGCGGACAAGGAGTACGCGGCAGAGCTGAATGCCAAGGCAGACGCCATGCTTGAGAAGTATACGAAGATTGCAGACGATATTTTCGCAAGTGTTACAGCAAGACTGAGATAGAATAAAAGGAAGGAAATAAGAAAAATGGCAAAGCAGTTATTAGGAAAAGAAGTAACAGCAGCACTGAATGAGCGCATCAAAGCAGATGTGGCAGCACTGAAGGAAAAGGGCATCAACCCGACCTTAGGCATCATCCGTGTAGGCGAGAATGAGAGCGATATCTCTTATGAGAGAGGCGCAACCAAGCGCTGCGAGACTCTGGGTGTGGCATGCGAGAAGATTCTGCTTCCGGCAGACGCTACTCAGGAGCAGGTTCTGGCAGCAGTCGACAAGGTAAACAAGGACGACAATATTCATGGCGTTCTGCTGTTCCGTCCCCTTCCGAAGCATCTGAATCAGACCGAGATCGAGAATGCCCTGGATCCGGCCAAGGACGTAGACTGCATGACCGACGGCTCCATGTCCGGCGTATTTACCGGAAAGGCCGTAGGCTTCCCGCCCTGTACCCCGCAGGCTTGCATGGAGATCCTGGATCACTACGGCATCGACTGCACAGGTAAGAAAGCGGTTGTTATCGGACGTTCTCTTGTAGTCGGCAAGCCGGCTGCCATGATGCTGATCAAAAAGAATGCAACGGTTACCGTATGCCATACGAAGACTGTCGATATGCCGAGCGTCGCTCGTGAGGCAGATATTCTGATCGTGGCTGCAGGCCGTGCCGGAGTCGTGACAAAGGATTATGTTGCTCCGGGTCAGACCGTCATCGATGTCGGAATCAATGTCAATGCAGAGGGCAAGCTTTGCGGTGATGTGGCTTATGCAGAGGTAGAGCCCATCGTTGATGCCATTACCCCGGTACCGGGCGGCGTAGGCAGCGTGACGACCTCCGTTCTGGTAGGCCATGTTGTAGAAGCAGCCAAGAGAAAATATCTGTAAGCCTTGACTTTTATGCCTCCTCTTCGTACACTATGTAGGAAGAGGAGGCTTTTTTTTATTATGAAACTGAGTACAGCAATTCTGGCAGACAAATTAAAGTCGAAATACGGACTGCAAAATAAGAAGCCCCTGTCGAACGAGCTGCATCTGGAACAGGTGCTGTTCTACGATGATGCCGATGAAATGCAGCCGGACAAAATCTATATTGATACCGGAAAAGCCGGGGATTCGGAAATCATAGCGGTACCGCCCAGGGCGGTCTTGTTTTGCATCGGCAAGACCGTTACCCGTAATACAGAGAATGACGGACAGGTCTTTCAGCTGATCGATGAGATTTCCCCCTTTGCTTTATTCAATGAGATTCAGCGAATTTTTGATTATTTCGATCGATGGGAAAAAAAAATCCGGGAACTGTCCAAGACGGCAGACGATATACGAGAGCTTCTGGATGAGAGCTTTCGCATCTTTTTAAATCCCATTATCATAAGCTCGGCGGATTACTTCGTGATCGGCTACTCCGGTGTCATCGAT
>CAVFGF010000060.1:0-13861 GCA_963621925.1 Alistipes onderdonkii
GAAGAGCCCATGACCTTCGCTGAGCTTTTGCGGGAGGTCGAGAAGATCGAAGGAATCCGCCGAATTCGCTTTATGACCTCCCATCCGAAGGATCTCTCGGACGAATTGATCGAGGTGATGAAGAATTCAAAGAAAATCTGCCGTCATCTGCATCTTCCTCTCCAGTCCGGCAGCAGCCGGATCCTGAAGGCTATGAACCGAAAGTATACGAAGGAGCAATATCTCGACCTGGCAGAGAAAATCCGCCGGGAGATCCCGGATATTTCCCTGACGACAGATATCATCGTGGGCTTTCCGGGAGAGACGGACGAGGATTTCGAAGAGACCCTGGACGTGGTACGAAGAGTGCATTATGACAATGCCTATACCTTTCTCTATTCCAAGCGAACCGGAACGCCTGCTGCCTCGATGGAAAATCAGGTATCGGAGGCCGACAACAAGGTGCGCTTTGACAAGCTTCTTGCCCTGGTACAGGGCTGCGCCAGAGAGCAGACAGCCCGTTATACCGGTACGGTGCAGGAGGTTCTGATCGAAGAAGTCAACGATCATAAGCCTGGCTTCGTGACGGGCCGGATGAGCAACAATCTTCTTGTTCATTTCCCGGGCGAGGCATCCCAGATCGGACAGTATACGACCGTCCGTCTCGATGAATGCAAGGGCTTTTATTTTATGGGAACGGTGGTTTAAAGGAGAACTCTATGGAGAACAGACGCTGTTGTCTCAGACATACCTATTTTGCCGTAAAGACGCCGGAAGGAAAATCCTTTGGCGGAAATCAGAATTGGTCGAGCTGCTTTCTTGTGCGGAAATATGGCTGCGGAGTCGCGGCCATTGCCGATGTTCTGCTCTATCTGGGCCTCCATCATCCGGAGTGCCAGACGGAGCTTTTATCCGGTATGCTTCGGGAGGACGGCTGTCTCTCTTTTCTTCGCTATGAGCGCTATCTTCGAAAGATCTATAAGCGCTATCTGGGTATCATTCCTTTCTTTGGGGTGCCGAATTTTCAGCTCCCCAGGGCGATGAATCATTATTTCCGGTATTACCGGATCGGTCTTCGAGCAAAATGGTGCCTGCGCTCCGGAAAGATCCTGGAACGGATTCAGGATAGTCTTTCGAGAGATTTTCCGGTGATTTTGTGTGTCGGGCAGAACATTCCCTTCTGGAGAAAGAAAAAACTGACCTTTTATCGTCAGGAAAACGGTGTCTATCTGCCGGCTCTGGAGACGAAGGCGCATTTTGTCGTCGTCACCGGCATGGAAAATGGTTACCTGCAGATTTCCTCTTGGGGAAGAGAGTATTTTATCTCCTGGCAGGAATACCGGGAATATTCCCGCAAATACAGCAGCTTCTGGGCCTGCAATATCTGTCTTATCAAGGAGAAGAAAACATGAATCCTTATTTTGCCATGATGTCCCGCATGAAATATATCGATCGCTGGGCTCTGATGCGAAATACCAGGCCTGAAAACTTAAGTGAGCACAGCCTGGAAGTTTCTATGATTGCCCATGCCTTGGCAGTTTTGGGCAATACCTGCCTTCAGAAAAATCTGAATGCAGAGCGGGCGGCCATTCTGGGTCTTTATCACGATGCGACCGAGATCATTACCGGAGATATGCCGACCCCCATCAAATATTACAATCCTAAGATTCGGCAAACCTATCAGGAAATCGAAGAGAAGGCCGGGGAAAGACTGCTTTCGATGCTTCCGAGGGAGATGCAAGACGCCTATGAGCGGATTTTCGTGCAGCAGGAGGAGGATGCCTATCTCTGGAGGCTTGTAAAGGCGGCAGACAAGCTGTCGGCTTATATCAAGTGTATCGAGGAGGAGGCTTGCGGCAACCGGGAGTTTCGCGGCGCCAAGGAGACCATTGAGAAGCAGCTTGGGGAGCTCGCCGTAGAGGAAGCAGCTTTGTTTCTCCGATATTTTATCGATGCCTACGGAAAAAATCTGGATGAGCTGACCGGAGACGGAAGGGAGCCACGAACAGATTGTTAAGGAAACGCTGATTTAATCAGCATTTCCTTAAAGTTTTCGAAAGTACGTTGTCTTTTTATCTACCATTCGGTATAATAAAGATATGATAATAAAGCTAGGGGAGATGAGACAATGAGGCTTACATTTCTTGGTGCGGACCATGAGGTGACGGGAAGCTGTCATATGCTCGAGGCCTGCAAAAAGGTGATACTGGTAGACTGCGGTATGGAACAGGGACCGGATATCTATGAGAATCAGGATATTCCGGTCAATCCTGCCGATATCGACTATGTGCTTTTGACCCATGCACATATCGATCATTCCGGCCTTTTGCCCCTGCTCTATAAGCGGGGCTTCAAGGGAACGATCTTTACGACCTATGCGACTGCGGATCTCTGCGAAGTCATGCTTCGGGACAGCGCCCACATCCAGGAGTTTGAGGCCGAGTGGAGAAACCGGAAGGCCAAGCGCTCCGGTCAGCCGGAGTATGTGCCGCTCTATACGCTCCAAGATGCGGACGGTGCAGCCAAGCTGTTTTGCGGCTGTCCCTACGGCGATCGGATTCATATCGCAGACGGCATCGACATCCGCTTCAGCGACGTGGGCCATCTTCTCGGTTCCGCCTGCATCGAGGTCTGGCTTCAGGAGGAGAATATCGAAAAGAAGCTGGTCTTTTCCGGGGATATCGGAAATCTTCATCAGCCCATCCTAAAGGATCCGGCCTTTGTCCAGAGTGCGGATTATGTTCTGATCGAGTCGACCTACGGGGATCGCAGCCACGGCTCGAAGCCGGACTATGTCAAAGAATTGACGAGAATTCTGCAGGAGACCTTCGACCGGGGCGGCAATGTGGTCATCCCATCCTTTGCCGTGGGGCGTACCCAGGAGATGCTCTACTTCCTGCGGGAGATCAAGGCCAAAAAGCTGCTCCATGGACATGACGGCTTCAAGGTCTATGTCGACAGCCCCTTGGCCGTACAGGCGACGACGATCTTTAACAAAAATATGTATGAGTGCTTTGATGAGGAGACGCTTGCGCTGGTTCATAAAGGCATCAACCCGATTAGCTTTCCGGGTCTTAGCCTCTCGATCACCAGCGAGGAATCAAAGCTTATCAACTTTGACGATGATCCGAAGGTCATCCTTTCGGCCTCCGGCATGTGCGAGGCCGGCCGGATCCGCCATCATTTAAAGCACAATCTCTGGCGGCCCGAGAGCACGATTCTCTTTGTAGGCTATCAGGCAGTCGGTACCCTGGGGCGTTCCCTGGTGGAGGGGGCTTCCGAAGTAAAGCTCTTCGGGGAGCCCATCGAGGTGAAGGCTCATATCGAGGTATTGGCAGGCATCAGCGGGCATGCGGACAAGGAAGGCCTGACAAGCTGGCTTCAGGGCTTTCGAAGCAAGCCCGGGCGTGTATTCGTTGTCCACGGCGAGGATAAGGTCTGCGATTCCTTTGCAGCCTTCTTAAGCGATACCTATGGCTATACGACGACAGCTCCCTATAGCGGAGAAAGCTGGGATTTGGCAACAAATAGCCGGATTTGCGAAGGAAATCATGAGCAGATCGTCAAAGAAAAACGTACCGGCAGCAGGACGGCGACCACCGTTTACGATCGGCTGGTGGAGGTCGGACAGCGCTTGCTGCATCTGATCGAGCAGTGCAAGGGCTGGACGAATAAGGATATTGCCAAGCTGGCAGATCAGATCCAGGCACTATGCGAGAAATGGGAAAAATAACAGGGGGATAACGGAAAATGGATACAAGTGACAAGTACGAAATGAGCCCGGCGGAGCGTCGCCGCAGAGCAGCGGCCAGAAAGCGCCGCCAGCAGGAGATAAAGCGCAGGAAGCGCCGCCGGGCGATTTTGATTCTGATTCTGCTTTTGCTTGCAGCAGCCATCGTCGGAGGCATGGTCTTTGCGATTACAAAAATTCTGTCAAATACCGGGGATACAACCATCGCTGCGAAGGGAAGCACCTATGTGATTGCCATCGATCCGGGCCATGGCGGCGAGGATACGGGTATGAGCAGCGCAGCCATCGACGAGAAAACAGCGGATTTGAATATCTGTGAGAAGCTGAAGGTCATGCTGGAAAGCCAGGGCTACGAGGTAGTCATGACGAGAGAGGATGATTCCCATCTAACGAAGGAAGAGCGCGTGGAGGCAGCGAACAGCTCGAATGCCGATTTGCTGGTCAGCGTCCATTGCAACTATTCCGAGGAAGATACAGCCATAAGCGGCGTCCGCGTCAATTATGCAGCAGGGGATAAGGAGAGCAAGGCTCTGGCTGAAAATATCGATGCAGCCCTCGTAAAAGAGACCGGTGCCGGGAATCAGGGTAGCCGAAGCTGCGATTTCGTTATTGTCAATGATACCGATATGCCGGCGGTTCTCGTAGAAGCCGGCTACTTAAGCAACGAAAGCGAGGGCAGCAGCCTGGCAGACGATGTCTATGAAAACAGCGTCGCCAAGGGCATTGCCAAGGGTGTGCTGGCCACCTTAAATCGCTAAGGAAATGCTGATTAAAACAGCATTTCCCTAATTGGCAGATCCCACAGCGGAGCCTGTGGTCTGTATCACAAATTTTTTAAAGTTTTCTACCAGGGGCGTCTGATGACGCCCCTTTATTTGTGCCATATAAAAGGTACGCTCCCAGGCGGGGTAGGTGATTTTTAAGATCTTTAAATCCAAGCGTTCCAGTTCATCCATATAGGGAACGACAGCGATACCGAAGCCCTGGGCAGCCAGCCCTGCCAGAACGATATCTTCTTCTGTCTCATAAGCGATCTGAGGTTTTCCCTGTATTTTATCAAAAAGTGAATCTACAACTCTTCGAAGACCCGAGGCCTTGGAAAAAAAGATCTGAGGATAGGGCAGAGTTTCCTCGAGCCGAACACTTGTTTGCGAAGCAAGCGGGTGATCCGGCGGTACGACGAGAACCAGATCCTGGTGGGAGACCGGAATATATTCGAGGGAGGTTTCTTCCTCGATGCGCGTACAGAAGGCGAGATCCAGCTTCCCCTCCTTCAAGGCATCGAGAAGAGGCTGGGAGATTCCGGAGTGAAATTCAAAATGAATCTGCTCGGGCTTTGGCTGCATGGCCAGAAAATTCGCTGCCAGGGTCGGAATGAACGTAATGCCCAGAATCCGAAGAAAGCCGAGCCGAAGCGTTCCGGCTCCTTTTGAAAGCAGCTCCATCTGGTTAATTCCTTCGTTTAGGATTTCCAGCGATTTTTCTGCATAGAGAAGAAAATCCTCTCCTTCTGCCGTAAGGGTAAAGGGGCGGGTTTTCCGTTCAATCAAGGTGACGCCAAGCTCGGTTTCGAGCTGAGCGATGGCATAACTTAAGCTTGGCTGGGTGATGCATAGCTCTTCGGCCGCCTTTCCAAAATGGCCGCAATGGACCAGTGCTGTAAAATATTGCAGCTGATTCAAGTTCATAGAGATACCTCCTGTCAAGAATACTTCCAGTATATCATAGTTTTTCTTTGTTTCAATAGATATCGTCTATCTTATGATCGGAAAATACTGATTTGATATTTATTTAACGATAGGTTACATTGATACTAACAAAAAGATAAGCAACAAAAGGAGAGTAGGAAAGGATATGAAAATCAGCGGAAGAACAAAGCTTTACGGACTGTTCGGAAGCCCGGTAGAGCATTCCAAATCACCGGCCATGTACAATTACTGCTTTGAGAAATGGGGACTTGATAATGTCTATCTGGCCTTCGATGTTCCGGCAGAGGAGGCAGGAAAGGCCATCGAGGCTTTTCGCACAATGGGCATGAAGGGAGCCAATGTAACGATGCCCTGCAAGCAGGCAGTCGTACCTTATCTGGATGCGGTTTCCGATGCGGTTCGTCTGTCCGGCGCCTGCAATACCATCGTCGAGCAGGACGGAAAACTCACCGGTCACAATACGGATGGTGAGGGCTATGTCATCAACCTGAAGGCTCACGGTGTCGATATTCAGGGAAAGAAGCTGGTGCTTCTGGGAGCCGGCGGAGCCTCCACGGCGATTCAGGTACAGAGTCTTCTGGACGGTGCCGAGAGAATTTCCGTCTTCAATCAGAGGGATGCCTTCTGGGATCGGGCAGAGGCCAAGATTCAGGAGCTACAAAAGGAATTCCCGGATCGCGTCATCGAGCTTCTCGATCTGGCGGATGTGGCACTTTTGGCGAAGAAACTTGGAGAGGCGGATATCCTGACCAATGCAACCCGGGTGGGAATGAAACCTCTGGATGACTTAAGTCTCATCAAGGATCTTTCCATGCTTCGCCCGGAGCTCGTCGTAGCGGATACCGTCTATGAGCCGGAGGAGACGAAGCTTCTTAGGGACGCAAAGGCACAGGGCTGCAAGACGGTCGGAGGCCTCGGCATGCTTCTCTATCAGGGAGCGGCAGCAGTCAAGCTTTATACCGGAAGGGAAATGCCGGTAGAGGAGATTAAAAAGGAATTATATACGTAATAAGAAAGGATAGTTTTATGGAACGAAAAAAATATTATCCCACAGCGGGAGCCTTATACTTTACCTATTTCATCTTGGGTATCGCTTCCACGATTTTGGGACAGTTCAAACAGAATTTTGCAGCACTTTGGGGAGCGGGACAGCTCGCTGACGGAACCTATGATGTCAGCAGTGTAGTCACCGTCATCGCAGCCATCGGCCTTGGCCGTCTGATTGCCTTTCCGGTAGCGGGTCCCTTTTCGGACCGTTTCGGCCGCAAGAAGAGTGCGGTAGTCGGAATGACGTTTTATGCCATCTTCTTCCTTGGCATGCCCTTCAGCAGAAGCATTGTCGCAGGCTATGTGCTGAGTCTCTGTGCAGGTATGGCAAATTCCTTCCTGGATACAGCCGTTACCCCCTCCTGTATGGAAATCTTCAGTGAAAAGGGTGCAGTGGCAAACCTGTTTACGAAGTTTGCAGTTTCTCTCGGACAGTTCCTGCTGCCGATTTTGATTCTCTTTGTCAACAGCAACGGAATGTCCCCGAGCGTCCTGTTTATCAGCGGAGCAGTTCTGGTTATTGCAGATACCGTTCTTTTGGCTGTTCTTCCTTTTCCGCAGCATACGACAGCCGCAGGAAGCAGCAAGAAGGAAAAGCAAAAGCTTAGAATTACACCGGCCTTGCTTCTTTTGACCGGTATCAGCTTTACCGCATCTGCGACCTTCATGATTTTCATGAATACAAACCAGGAGCTTGGTACGCTCTATGGCTTGGCGAAGCCGCATCTGATCCAGTCCTTCTACTCGGTAGGAATTGTAAGTGCGGTGCTTTTGACCTCTGTATTTATCAGCAAGGGACTGAAGCCGACGAGGGTTTTGATGATTTATCCGAGCGTTGCAATTCTGGCTCTTTTGATGATGTACCTGATCCGTCTGCCGCAGATTTGTCTGATTGGCGGCTTCCTGATTGGTTTCTTTGCCGCAGGAGGTGTGCTGCAGCTGGCTACCTCGACGGCCAATGAGATGTATCCGGAGCGTAAGGGCTTGATTACCGCTCTTATCATGTTCGCATCCAGCGGTTCGAACTACATCGTATTGAATGTAGCCGGATATCTGTCCAAAATCGGCGGAGCAGAAGGACCCCGTTATATCTTATTGTTCAACATGGCATTGACTGCCGTTGGCATCGTTTTAGCTATTATTTTAAATATACATCTTGACAAACAGAAGGAGGAAAAGACATGTCAGTAAAATATCCGTTAACCATCAGCTCCTGGACCCTGGGAGACACCTGTACCTTCGAGGAGCGCGTACGCGCAGCAAAGGAAGCCGGCTTTGAGGGCATCGGCCTTCGGGCAGAGACTTATGTGGATGCACTCAATGAGGGTCTGTTTGATGAGGACCTTCTGGATATCCTGAAGAAATATGACATGAAAGTAACCGAGGTCGAGTATATCGTACAGTGGGCCGAGGATAACCGCAGCTATGAGCAGAAGTATAAGGAGCAGATGTGCTTCCATATGTGCGAACTTTTCGGCGTGGCACATATCAACTGCGGCCTGATGGAGACCTATTCCATCGAGCATACGGCTCAGAAATTAAAGGAGCTCTGCCACAGAGCAGGAAAGTATGAGATCGGTGTAGAGCCGATGCCTTACAGCGGACTTCCGGATGTGAAGCGTGCCTGGGAGGTTGTAAAGCAGAGCGGCTGTGACAATGCAAAGCTGATTCTGGATTCCTGGCATTGGCTTCGTGCAAATCAGCCGGTGGATCTGTCTGTTCTGGAAGGCATTCCGGCTGAGAAAATCGTATCCGTACAGATTAACGATGTCTATGAGCGCCCCTATGCAGCTTCTATCTTAAGAGATGAGTCCATGCATGATCGCCTGGCACCGGGTACCGGCTGCGGCAATACAGCAGCCTTCTGCAAGATGCTGAAGGACAAGGGCATCGAGCCAAAGGCCTTCGGCGTAGAGGTTATCAGCGATGCCATTCTGGCAAAGGGCGTGAAAGAGGCAGCTGCATGGAACTACGACAACACTGCAAAGGTACTGAAGGAGTCCTGGCCGGAGATCCTGGAGAAATAGGAGGAATGGATATGAAGTTTGAACAGATGTTTCAGCCGATTCAGATCGGAAATGTAGAGGTAAAGAACCGTTTCGTGATGTGCCCGATGGGAAATAACTTTGCGAATACCGACGGCACCATGAGCGAGCGCTCCAAGGCTTATTACGGAGCGCGCGCAAAGGGCGGCTTCGGTCTGATTACCCTGGAAGCAACCGTTGTATACAAAGAGGCGAAGGGCGGGCCCAGAAAGCCCTGCCTCTTCGGCGATGAGACGGTAGAGAGCTTCAAGAATGTCATTGACGCCTGTCACGAGGGCGGAGCAAAGGTATCGATTCAGCTGCAGCATGCCGGCCCGGAAGGCAGCTCTAAGCTGACAGGCTTCCCGCTGAAGGCAGCCAGCGCGATCCCCGGATCCTGCGGACGCGAAACCCCGCAGTCCATCACAAAGGAAGAAATTTACAAATTAGTAGAGTGCTACGGCGATGCAGCTCTGCGTGCGCAGAAGGCGGGAGCAGATGCCGTAGAGGTTCACTGTGCCCATGGTTATCTGGTCAGCACCTTTATCTCGGAGCGCACCAATAAGCGTGTGGATGAGTTCGGCGGCTGCTTCGAGAACCGGATGCGTCTTCCGAAGCTCATCGTTGAAAATATCCGCAAAAAGACAGAAGGAAAGCTTGCCATCATCTGCAGAATCAACGGTTCTGACGATATCCTCGGCGGTCAGACCATCCAGGATGCAGCTACGGTAGCCAGCTATCTTGAAAAGGAATGCGGTGTAGACGGTATTCACGTTTCTCGTTCCATTCATTTGCATGATGAGTTTATGTGGGCACCGAGCACCATTCATGCAGGCTTCAGTGCAGACTGCGTGACCGAAATCAAGAAGGCAGTTTCGATTCCGGTTATCACAGTAGGCCGTTATACCGAGCCCTGGTACGGCGAGTGTCTGGTACGGGAGGGCAGAACCGATCTCGTAGCCTTCGGTCGTCAGGCTATCGCAGATCCGGAACTTCCGAATAAGGCTGCAAAGGGTGAGCTGGAAGAGCTCATGCCCTGTATCGGCTGTCTGCAGGGCTGCGTGCCGAATATGTTCAAGGGTGAGCCCATTACCTGCCTCGTAAATCCGCTGGTAGGTCGTGAGGATGAGCTGGAGCCGGCTGCCACAAAGAAGAAGGTACTGGTCATCGGCGGAGGCCCCGGCGGACTGTATGCTGCTTATATCGCTGCACTTCGCGGTCATGAGGTTACTCTCTGCGAGAAGAAGGAGACCCTCGGCGGAAACATGCGTATGGCTGCTTATCCGCCCGGAAAGGGAGCCATCACCAACATGATCCGCAGCTATATTGCCAATTGCGAAAAAGCAGGCGTCACCATTCGTCTGAATACCGAAGTGACCGAAGAGCTGGTAAAGGAGCTTGCTCCGGATGCAGTCATCGCAGCGACCGGTTCCAATCCTCTGGTACTGCCGATCCCGGGCATCCTCGACAACGGTGCGGTACATGCCGCAGATCTGCTGGACGGCAAGGTCAGCGTAGGCAAGAAGGTACTGGTAGTCGGCGGCGGTATGGTCGGCTGCGAGGTCGCAGACTTCCTTGGCGAGCTGGGACATGATGTCAGCGTCATCGAGCTTCGTGACACTCTGGGCGCAGATGTAATTCCGGAGCATCGGGTATACCTGATGAAGGCCTTTGAGCAGTATCATATCAAGGGCATCACCGGTGCAAAGGTAGCTAGCTTCGAGACGGACGGTGTCACCTACCTGGATAAGGAGGAGCAGCTGCACCGCGTAGAGGGCATGGACAGCGTCGTTCTGGCCATGGGCTACCGCAACAACGATCCGTTAAGTGAAACTCTGAAGACTCTGGTTCCGGAGGTTTATACCATCGGTGACGCAATCCGTGCCCGCAGAGCACTGGATGCAACCAAAGAGGCTCTGGAAGCAGCAATGCAGATCTAAGAAAAGGAGAAGAGAAAAATGGCAATTGATGGAAGAACAGGCATGTACTGCCTGATTGGTACCCCGGTAGGACATTCCGGATCTCCGGCAATGTATAACTACAGCTTCGAAAAAACCGGCGAGAACAGTGCTTATCTGGCTTATGATATCAAGCTGGAGGAGACAGAGGATGCTTTGAAGGCTTTGAAGGTACTGGGCTGCAAGGGCTTTAATGTTACGATGCCCTGCAAGACCAAGGTGGCAAGCCTTTGTGACGAGCTCTCCGATGCAGCACGTCTCATCGGCGCCTCCAATACCGTAGTGGTAAAAGAGGACGGTACTCTGGTAGGTCACAATACCGATGGTATGGGCTTTGTCCGCAATATGCGTGAGAACGGTGTCGATGTCAAGGGTAAAACCATGACGGTCATGGGAGCCGGCGGAGCAGCCACAGCGATCCAGGTGCAGTCTGCGCTGGATGGCGCAAAGGAGCTGTTCATCTTCAACCGCAAGGATGAGTTTTATGACAACGCTCTTCGTACCGCTGAGAAGATTCAGGAGCTTTTGCCGGAATGCAAGGTGACGGTGACTCCGCTGGAAGAGACCGAGAAGCTGTATGCCTGCATCGCAAAGAGCGACATCCTGGTCAACGCGACCAAGGTCGGCATGAAGCCGCTGGACGGCGAGAGCCTGATTGCAGATACCAGCGTATTCCGTCCGGATCTCGTGGTTGCAGATGCGGTATACAATCCCCGGGAGACCCGCTTCGTTCAGGAAGCGAAGGCAGCAGGCTGCAAGGTCGCTGTAGGCGGTATCGGCATGCTTCTGTGGCAGGGTGCGGCAGCTTTCCACATCTTTACCGGAAAGGATATGCCGACGGCTGAGATTATGGAGAAATTCTTCTCC
Source organism: Alistipes onderdonkii (assembly GCA_963621925.1). GTDB lineage: Bacteria > Bacillota > Clostridia > Lachnospirales > Lachnospiraceae > Laedolimicola. Next base: position 11,336 of record CAVFGF010000060.1, read on the forward strand.
TAAAAACGTTTGTCTTAAAAACGCATCTTTCTGCCTCCGTGCAGATTCGATTGACGAGAAACGGAAGATATACTAAAATGAAAAAAGATATGCAGGAGGTAGAAAGATGAATATATTTTTGATAGGCTTTATGGGTGCCGGAAAAAGCACCATTTCTGCGGCGCTTGGCGAGATGCTCTCGATGGAAGTCATCGAGATGGATGAGTTGATCGTAAAGCGTCAGGGGATGAGCATTCCCCAGATTTTTGAAACTCATGGCGAAGCATATTTCCGAGAGCTGGAAACCGGTCTTCTTGTAGAATTGGAAGAGCGCTCCGGCGTGATCGTATCCTGCGGCGGCGGCACAGCGATGCGGGAATGCAATGTGGAGAAGATGCGTCATAGCGGTTCCATTGTCCTTCTTACGGCAAGCCCCGAGACGATTCTCGAACGGGTGAAGGACAGCCATGACCGTCCGCTTCTTGAGAACAACAAGACCGTCGAATATATTTCCGAGCTTCTTGGAAAGCGCCAGCCCAAATACGATGCGGCCGCAGATCTGACAGTGGTTACAGACGGAAAGAATGCCGAGACGATTTGCCATGAGATCGTCGGCAAACTTCTCGTTGGAGCGAAAAAAACAGCTGTCAGTGAGCTTGTAAAAAAGAATCGAAGCTATCGAGGCTTTGATACTTCTGTTACCCTCGGCCGGGAGGATCTGCTTTCTCTGGTCGATCTGACCCGTTATACCGCTTCCAGTGTCAATGAACAGCCTCTGCGCTATTACATCGCCTGGAAGAAAGAAGAAGTGGCAAAGATCCAGCCCCTGACCATGTGGGCGAAGGCACTGAAAGAGACGAAGCTTCCGCATCCCGGCAAGGAACCGGCAGCCTTCATCATTATCTGCCAGGATATGAACATCAGTTCGAATACCACCCGTTTTCAGCGAGATGTCGGTATCGTGGCACAGACGATGCTTTTGGGCGCGGTGGAAAAAGGTCTCGGCGGCTGTCTGATCGGCAGCTTCTATAAGCCGGAGCTGAAAAAACTGCTGAACCTTCCGGAGAGTCTGGAACCCAACCTCCTCCTGGCTCTCGGAAAACCGGCAGAAACAGTAGTCCTGACCGAGGTCGGAGAGGACGGAAGCACCGCTTATTTCCGGGATGAGAACGATATCCATTACGTTCCGAAGCGCAGCCTGTCTGCTCTTGTTCTGGAGGCAGAGTAAAGAAAATGGCAGGAATCAATCAGAGCAATCCCCTGGGCACCGAGCCAGTGGGAAGGCTGCTTCGAAAATTTGCAGTGCCGAGCATCGTGGCGATGCTGGTCAATGCCCTCTACAATATGGTAGACCAGATCTTTATCGGCCACAGCATCGGTGAGTTGGGGAATGCGGCAACCAATGTCGCCTTTCCCCTGACCACCAGCTGCACAGCCCTGGCACTTTTGTTTGGCATCGGTGCGGCTTCTGCCTTCAACCTAAGTATGGGACGGGGCGAGAAGGAAAAGGCTCTCTATTATATCGGAAACGCAGCTATCCTGATGTTCGGAAGCGGCGTTTTGCTTTTTCTGCTGGCTGAGCTCTTTTTGGAGCCGATGCTGGTTTTCTTTGGTTCACCGGAGAATGTCCTGGATTTGGCAAAGGAATATGTTCGCATCGTAGCCATCGGTTTCCCATTTATGATCCTGACCTCCGGCGGAGCCCATCTGGTGCGGGCGGACGGCAGTCCTTCCTATTCGATGCTTTGTAATCTGACCGGCGCGATCCTCAATACCATTCTCGATCCGATCCTGATCTTCGGCTTTGATATGGGAATGACCGGAGCGGCTCTGGCAACGATTTTCGGACAGATCGTCTCGGCGGCCATGGTATTTCGGTACCTTCGCCATTATAAGGCAGGACCGTTAAAAAAAGAGCATCTTCGGCCGCAGACTTCTATTGCAGGCTATGCCATGACCCTTGGTATGGCGCAATGCTTCAACCAGCTGGCCATGATGGTGGTGCAAATTGTCATGAACAATTCTCTGACTCATTATGGTGCTCTGTCGATCTACGGAGAGTCGATTCCTCTGGCCTGCGCAGGCATTATCAATAAAGTAGGCTTTATCTTCTTTGCCTTTTGTATCGGCATCGCCCAGGGAATGCAGCCCATTGCCAGCTTCAATTACGGTGCGAAGCAGTTTGACCGGGTAAAGCGCGTGATCTTTTTGAGCCTGTCGGCAGGTCAGGTGATCTGTATTCTGGCTTTTGGAATGTTTCAGCTTTTTCCGCGGCAGATTATCAGCCTCTTCGGAAATGGGTCGGAGCTGTACTTTTCCTTCGCGGAACGTTATTTCCGGATTTATCTCTTCTTTACCTTTATCAATAACCTGCAGCCCATGTCCTCGACCTTCTTTTCCTCCATCGGAAAGCCGAAGAAGGGAACCTTTTTGTCTCTGACCAGGCAGATCATTTTTCTGCTTCCCTTGCTTCTCGTTTTGCCGCTCTTTGTGGGAATTGACGGCATCATGTATGCAGGTCCGATTGCCGATGCCCTGGCAGCGGTG
>CAVFGF010000061.1:0-13856 GCA_963621925.1 Alistipes onderdonkii
GTCATGCAGGCTTGGACGGTTTCCGCACCGGGCACCCTAACGTTTTCGCCGGCATTTACTCCCACACGGCACGTCATAATCGAGTGTGCGGAACCAGCGGACACCCGGGCGGAACTGTACAGATGTCGAATGAACGGGAACTGTCCCAGAGGCTGTGAGCGACACCAACAAATTCGCAATGGAAGTGCTGTTCCGCTGCAGGAAACTGTGCGTCCCCACCCCCGGGAGACTTCTTGCTCACGTCATAGGTCGGAAATCTGCGCAAAAAAATACCGGAATCGAATACCTCGATTCCGGCTTCTATCGGAGTAACAGGATTTGAACCTGCGACCTCTCGGCCCCCAGCCGAGCGCGCTACCAAACTACGCCATACTCCGTCAAACGCATTTATTATCATATAATATGCGTTTGGATTTGTCAAGCTTTTTTCTTAAGGAAATGCTGATTAAATCAGCGTTTCCCTAACAACACCAGTATATAGAAGATTGAAGGGAATGTCAAATTTTATTCGGTCGTGACCGAGTCGGTTGTGCTCGAATAAAAAAACATGATGAGTAAAAGATATTTGCCCATCATGTCTTTTTTCAACGAATATATTCCACCACCGTCTCCTTCTTTTTGAGGGCTGCGCCGTCACTGACCGGATAGCCGAGAGCGATCGTAGACCAGACGGTATAACCAGCCGGGATATGGAATTCGTCCAGCAGCGACTTTACCGGCTCCTCGTCCCGAAGGTGACGCAGAGGATTCAGCCAGACGCCCCCGAGGCCGTAGGAATGAGCCGCAAGAAGCATATTTTCGGCAGCGCAGGCAGCATCCTGGCAGCCGTTCGCATTCCGATTGTCATTCGATACCAGAACCAGGACCTTCGGATTCTCCCAGCCGTAGACCGCTATCTTTTTCGCCCCCGCTGCCTCGGTGGCTGCCGCCTTCAGGCGTTCGATATCCTCCCGGCGGGTCAGAACCGTGAATTTCCAGGTCTGCATATTGTGGCCGCTGGGCGCATAATAGCCGCATTTCAAGATCGTCTCAAGGATCCCCTCCGGTATATCCGCATCCGTAAACTTCCGAATGCTGCGACGGGTGAGGATGTTCTCGATGACCGGATTCATCTCTTTGGTCGTTTCCATATTTTCCCATATCTTTTTCAGGGCTTTTCGGTCCAGCTTCTGCATCCGATTTCTTGGAAGCTCCGGAAGCGTCACGTACCGCCCCGGGAGCTTATAACGTTCCAGCTTCGAGGCCAGGAATTTATGCAGCTCCTCCTCCGAGTAGCCGGGCTTCGTCACCACGAAGAGCACCGGAATCTGTCCCAGGAGCTCCTCCGGATCCGGTACACCGATGCACGCGCATTCCTTCAAATCTTCATACTGGCAGGCGACATTTTCGATATCGAGGGGCGAGACCTTCTCTCCACCGACATTGATGATATCGTCCGCGCGTCCCAGCATATAGACATCCCCGTCCCCATCGAGATATGCGAGATCGCCGGTCAAAAGCCAGCCGTCTGCCAGGGTCGCCGCCGTCATCTTTGGATCTTTCCAGTAGCCGCTCATCACCATCTCGCCCCGGATCGCCATGCGGCCCGGATGCTCGCGATCGGATCGAATTTCCCGGCCTTCGGGATCCAGAATCCGAACCTCCACTTTCCCCTGCAGGGGTCTTCCCAGCGCACCGATTTTTACGGAATCCCGAACTGCTGCCGTCACATCGCAAAAGATGGCACCGCCGGACTCGGAGCTTCCCCAGGTATTGTAGATCTGAACCTTTGGCAAAAGCTTGGTAATTTCCTGTCTCTGGCGAATGGTCAGGGATCCGGCGCCAAACTCGATACAGGAAAGTTTTCCCAGGATCGCTCCCAACTGCTCCTGCATCTGGGTCTTCATGACCTCGTAGGAGGTGGGCACGCAGGCCATACCGGTACAATGATGGGTCAGGATATTATTCTCGACCTCCTTGGCAAAGGTAAAACCATTTTGCAGGACGACCGTGCCGCCAGCGTAGAGCACCGCCCGCAGCACACGCAAAGCGAAGGAATGATTCAGGGGCAGGGGCAGCAGCAGGACGGTATCCGTATCGATCCCGATGCCCTCCATGGTATTTCGAAGGATATGATAGACGGCCTTATAGGAGAGCCTGACGCCCTTCGGTTTCCCCGTCGTCCCGGTAGTAAAGAGAATTTCCGATAAAGTATCCTCTGCCGGCAGCTCATAGCCCGATGAAACCGTCTCGAAGGCTTCTGCTGCCTCGTCTGCCGCCTGATAGACCTCGCTTAAGGAGCGGATGCGATACCTCTCTCCTGTCTCTTCCTCTTTGAACCTCTTATTCGTCAATAGCAGGCTTGATCCGGCCTCGTCATAGATGCTGAGCATGGTTTCATTTGTGCTGTTCTTATCTAGGAAGACCGCCACGCCGCCGCAAAGGGAGATGCCAAGATAGGCTGCCACCATTTCCGGCTTGGAGATTGCCATATAGCAGACCCGGTCTCCCGACTGTATTCCTTCTTTTTTCAGGATTTCGGCGATCCCTATTGCCTTTTTTGCAAGCTCCTGATAGGTCAGCTTTTCTTTTTTGAAAATGACAGCAGCCTTATTAGGCGTCTGCCCGGAAAGCTCCAGGATCCGATTTGCCAGTGTATTCATCCCTTATGCCTGCAGCCTTTCTACCATGGCAGCCAGGCCATGGATGGAATTGAAGTTTTCCTCGATGATCTCCTCGTAGGGAATCTGGATGCCGAATTCCATCGTCAGATTCGCGATAATGCCGGTGATGGTCAGGGAATCCAGGATGCCGTCGTCCACCAGGGCTTCGGAGGACTCAAAATCGATCTCCGGATACTCCTCACTCAATAATGCCAATACTTTTTCTTCCATGTTCTTATACCTCCATTTTTAGTACTGCATGTATACAAAGGCGCTGGCCTCGAAGCCGCTGCCGTAGCGTCCCAGAATCAGGACTGCGAAAAACAGACCGTAGTAGAGAACCCACCGAACCGGGAGCGGAAGTGCTGCAACGCTTTCCCGAATCCGAACGCCCCTCTCCTGCTTCCGACTGAGATACCAGAGAAGCGCAAGGCCTGCGATACCCGCCCAGAAATCCTGCCTTTTCAGTCCCAGTCCATAAAGAGACTGGTCAAACCAGATCCAGAAATTTCCTCTTGTAAGAATACTTCCCAGCATCCGCATGCTGACCGCCAGATCTCCGGGGGCTGTCAAAAGTCTGCCACCGCAAAAGATCAGAAAGGTACGCACCATCCGGAAACGTTTCCACCAGATGGAATTCGTATCGATATGCAGCCTCTGATTCAGCTTTTTAAACTCCGCTGCAAAGACCGTACTGATTATGATAAGAAGGCCCCAATAGCAGCCCCAGGCGATATAATCGGCGCCGGTTCCGTGCCAAAGCCCCGTCAGGACCCAGACGATGGCCAATGGAATCACGCTCATCAGACTTTTGCCAAAGCGGCTGCCGAAGCGATCCTTTGCCTTTTTGCTGAGGCGAATCAGGCCCGGATGAATCACCAGAGGCATATAGACATAGTCCTTGAACCAGGTTCCGAGTGTGATATGCCAACGGCGCCAGAATTCAGAAGCGGTTCTTGCGTAAAAGGGGCGCTGAAAGTTTTCATCGAGGGCAATTCCGAAGCACTCCGAGACGCCGAGGGCGATATCCATACAGCCGGAAAAATCTGTATAGAGCTGAATGGCGCTGGCCAGAATCGCCAGGACAAAATATTGGCCTTCATACTTGGTATAGTTTGAAAAGATCGTACCGGTTATGACGGCGAAGCGATCCGCGATGACCAGCTTTTTGAAAAAGCCCCAGGTCACCCGCTGCAGGCCGAAGCAAAGGCTTCGATAATCCAGGCGGTGCCCTTCCGAGAGCTGAACTGCCAGCTTTTTATGTCTCGGAATGGGTCCCTGCAGGATATGGGGAAAGTAAATCATATAGAGGAGGAGCTTTAGAGGATTTCGCTCCGCCCGCTCCTTTCTCCAGTAGACGTCCGCCAGATAGCCTACGATACCGAAGGTATAATAGGAAATGCCCAGCGGCACGATCAGGTACTCCAGTTCTAAGAAGGCATTGGAAATTTTTGTAAATACCAGGAAACCGATGATAAGCATCAGTCCCAGTAAAAGCCAGGGTTTTGCCTTTTTCTTCTTTTCCGCGGGCTTTAATTCCGCATACTTCTCGGATTGATAGATCGTATCCATCCGAAGAGCTATGGCAAAGCTCACCAGCGCAGTCCCCAGGACATAGAGCAGCTTCTCCCAGCCCGCAAAGAGATAGAAGACGATACTTCCTATCAGAAGTACGCACCATCTCGCCTTTAAAGGGACGAGATAGTAAAGGAGCAGGCAAAGGGTGAGAAAGATGACAAAATTCAGCGATGTATAGATCATTTCAGCATTTCCTCCCAATAATCCTGCAGCATTTTCAAATTGTCCCCGGAGCTCACCGGATGGGACTCTGTCTCAAAGGTATCGATGCACTTGCTCATCACGACGCAGGAGGTCTCCTTATCGATCAGAACGATATTGATCCCTCTGCCATGCATCGAATAATCCGTGCCGTCGATAGTGATCTTCGAATCCGGATAGGTCAGATAGCCGGAGCTCATCAGCTCGATGGTCAGATCATCCCCATTGGCGGCAGCCTTCTCGATGGTACAGGTTTCATAAAGTCTCCGGTTCGACAGCTTTTCTGTCCGAACCTCTTTTCCGTCCAGGACTGCCAGATAGCTATCCCGAAAGCCCAGGTCTTCCTCGTAGTCCGCCCGCAGACCCAGGGCATGAAGGGCATCCATCTCCTCCTCGCTGAGGCCATTTTCCATATCATCCTGGGCAGCGATGCAGATGATGTAATCCTCTTGATTCTCTGCCAGATAATCGAGAATCTCCTCCGAGTCCTCCGAGAGCTGAAGCAGGGCAAGCTTGGTCAGCTTATCGTAGATCACGCGGTTCTCCTCATAGGGCTCGTAGGTGCTGCCCTCCAGGCCGTAGGTCTTTTGCAGGTAGGAGCTCAGATAGAGGGAATTCTTCTTTGCACCGAGGTAATTGCAATGTCCGCCGCCATCCCAGAAATCCGTCGTATGATCAAAGCCATAATCCACGTCGTAGACCAAATCCAGGAAATCCAAGCCCATCTCATCCGCCAGGTTCTTCATAACCTTTGTGCGTTCCTCCGTCCACGCAGAGCTGTAGTAAATCGGATTTTGGATCGCAGGATATTTGATCACCAAAAGACTCGCACCATTTGCCTCACACAGCTTCTTCATTTTTTCCAGATAAGAGCGCTTTCGTTCTGTCACTGTCGCTGTATAGAGGCTGCCGTTCTCTTCAAACACCGAACTATCGTCAGCTTCGTAAGTGTAGGTATATGCGGTATCCTCGTCCTGCAAGCTATCTGTGATCTCATTCATCTCATCGATGCTGATGCTTCCATTGACATGGGGAAGCATGGAATAACCTGCCGTTACATAGGGATTTTTGCTCCATACATCCTCAAAATCCAAAGCTAAAAGCTCCGACCATCTCGTATGATATTGAAACATGGGAACAAGGGAATTGACAAAATCCGCTTCGCAGGACAACGTAAAAGTATCGGTATTGTTCCGCAGCATTGCATATTTACGGGCTAATTTCAGCTTAGCCGGACCAAAAGGCATCTCATCCAGCAGATATCTCCACGAAAGCTCCGAAACGTCATCCCCGAAAAAGAGACTGGAGGCATCCAGCACAACCACCTCCGGAGACTGCGTCTCGAATGCCGACTCCAGAAGATAATAGCTCACTTCAACAGGCTGTGCACTTGTAGCAAGGCCATAGCTTACAATGCCGGAATCCTCGTAGATCTCCATTGGGGAAATGCCACATTCCGAATGGCTGGTTCCCAGAAAAAGAACCTGATCGACATTTTTTTCCTGGGAATAAAAATAGGACAAGCTCGCTGTGAAATTTCCAGTGATGTTCGGCCTGTCCCAAACCTGCTTCAATATATGCTGAAAGAAAAGAAAAAGCATCCCGCCTAATACTAGGAAGATGCTTAATCGGATCCAGATTTTTCGCTTACTCTTGCTTCCGTCCATATCTTCACCTCGTTTTCCTTTATCTTACAAGAAAAATTGGGGGGGGTCAACCATAAGTGAAGAATTTCTTAATTTTTTCTTAACTCGCGAAGCGAGTTTCGATCACAGTTATGAAAAATGCAGAGTTTTTATTATACCTGCTGTTTTATCTCCAGTTTCTCTTTAATACCTCGCTTTTCCGATAAAATGTGTTTTTAGGGGAACTCTTGAGCGGATGAAGCTTTCCCCGCTTCGTCAAATCGATGACATTTTGTCTGGAGCAGTCCATGAGCTCCGCAGCTTCTGCTGCGCTTATCACCCGCTGCGATACATAATTTTGAAAATCCTCCCACCTGCATTTCTACATATGGAAAGTATTCCGGTTTTTTCAGTAAAATCTGAAATTCCTTTTTATCAGAAAAATACGACTTCAAATCGCATTTTTTGACAGCCCCGTCACAGAAAAAGACCAGAAGACACCAATCCTTCAGCGCCAGCACATCCTCAACCCGCCTTTCGGAGCGCTTTTTAATTTCCTCCGGGAGGTCTTGTTCTTCTATTGGAACCAGATAATACGTATCCTGGGCGCAACGACCCATAGCCAGCATCAGGAGCTCAAATTCATCATATTCCTTCAGTCCGTTGTCCCGGAGGATTTCTCCCAGATTTTGGCGATCGCTGGGGATGATCCGCGCAGGCCATCTCTTTTGGACTCTCTGTTTGTAAATTTTCCCCAGCCGAGGCTTATGGCGGAGTGAAAACCCTGAAGGCTTTGAATGGACCCTATGCGGATATCCGTTTTATGCCCACCGGCGGCATCAATCTCGAAAACATGAACGACTACCTGGCTCTGTCCAATGTGACCGCCGTCGGCGGAAGCTTCATGACACCCTCCGCTGCTGTCAAAGCGAAGGATTGGACCAAGGTCTCCGAAGCCTGCCGCACAGCCCTGGCTAAAGTGCAGGGATAATTTCCTATTGCATAAAAAAACCGGAGAATCCCAGACAGTTTTCATCTGTCACCAGGCTCTCCGGTTTCTTTTATTGTCTCAGATAGATCCCCTGCTCCTCGATCCAGTCCTGGAGATCGCTTTGGGCATCCTCCGCCCAGGTCTCGGTCTTGGCCGCGCAGGCCAAGGGTCTTCCGCTCTTCGCGAAATACTCCTCGATACAGACAGTCAGGCGTTCAAATTCATCCTCAAAGATACAATGCTTCAGGGTCGCATGGCGGATGCCGTCAAGGCAGGCGCGGTAATCCATCCAGAGGACACTCTCCACTTCCTCCTCCTGGAGCTTCAGATCCTCGATTCGGCCGTCAAACTCCATCAGATAGACCTTGCTGTATTCGTAGTTCTTAAAGAGTTCCCCGTAAAAATTGCCTTCCATATAGCCCTTATGGATAAAGACCTCATGGAGATCCTCCGGCTTTGCCGTAAGACCCAGCTCCTCATCAAGCTCCCGCAGAGCCGAATCCATATAATCCTGTCCTGCCGGAATATGGCCAGCGGAAGAGATATCGTAGCAGCCCGGATAGGAATCCTTGATGGCGCTTCGCTTTTGCAGCAGGATATCGGCAGAGCCTCTGTCCTCTCGGTATCGTATCAGCCAGACATGGGAGGTGGCATGGAGATCCCCGTCCCGGTGCACCAGGGTTCGCTCCTTGATCTCACCTGTCTTTGTTCCATCATCCTTCAGCACATCCAGTAATTCACCCATCGCTTTTCCTCCCCTGCTTCTGCTAATTTGTCTTGCCTAACTGTTCCGTACCTGCACAGTCCCTATCTTGCGTTCTTCTTCTCGTCAATCTCACCCTGATACTCATCGATCAGGATCTCCTTGCGGGCAATCTCCTCGCAGAGCTGCTGCAGCGGCTCATCTTCCAGGCTGCCGGCTGCCGCAAAGCGGCCATAGACGATCTTGCCAATGGCCTCATAATCCCGTCTCCGGTCCCGCTCCAGGCTGTAGATCTGGTTCTTCAGCTTGGCGATGCCTGCCACCTCACTTGCCTTTCGTCCTACGGTATCTACCGCACCTGTCACAGTTCTTCCAAGGTTGTCAAAAAAATTGTTATCCACCTTCTATTCTCCTTTCCTTCGCCCCGTTTTCAGGGCATTGATTGTTTCACTTAAAATCACCGAGCCTGCCATCACAAGGACTACGCCCAAGATTCCATAGATATTGCCTCCTCGCGGAAACTTTAATAGGGTCCAGATAATCTTTACAGCGTCCCGCACCAAAAGATGCCACAGATAGATCGAGCCGGAAAGTACCTCTCCGAGTCTCGTTAGCCTGCTGCCCTGTCCAAGCTCCGGCCTTGCCAGGGCAAGCCGGAAGATGCCGCCTGCCATCAGGATATTGCCCAGATGGAGCTCCTCATAGCCGGTCAGTCCCTGCTCCGCTGCCGCAAGAATACCTCCGAGGACAATGACCACCACTGCCGGCAAATCGGATCTTCGGCTCTCTTTTTCTGCCAGCTTACATCCCCACAGGAAAAATGGCAGACCTGTAAAAACAAAGCTTCGGATACAGCGTACCCGCAGGGCAACGGGCAAAAGCACCCGCCCTTCTCCCAGAAGCAGGTTCGCTCCCAGAAGCAGCGGAATCAGAAAATCCGCCTTTTTCTCCCATCCCGCATACAGAAGGAAACCGTAAAAAAGATAGCAATACAAAAGGGCTCCCAGAAACCACAGATGCGGCGCCGTCGGCGAGTAATTCCAGAGCAGGAAATCCGTCACCCAGTTTTTCGTCCCAAAGATCGAGGCAAGGGTCTCCCCCTGTAGAAGCTCCCAGAGGAGATAGACCGCATTTCCAAGAAGCAGCAGGCGAAGGATATGTACAGCTCTTCGGCGAATGGTTTTCCAGTTTCTTCCAGATGCAAAATATCCGCTGACCAGGAAGAAAAATGGTACCGCAAATCGCGCCAGGCTGCTGAGGATTTTTCCCTTATCTCCGAGGAAAAATCCACAGTGAAGCCAGATGACCGAAAAGGCTGCTATCCCCTTCCAGAGATTCAGGCAGTCATTTTTCTCCTTCATTTATCCTTCCTGCTGCTCCAGAGCCAGGACACCCCGCATCGCGATCAGGGGGCCGCCCCGGTGCTCGATATATTCCCGGGTAATGGTGACGCGGCCGATGTTGTCATCCTTCGGCACCTCATACATGATATCCAGCATGAATTCCTCGATAATGGCTCGCAGAGCCCTGGCGCCGGTATCCCGCTTTCTCGCTTCCTCGGCAATAGCCTCCAGAGCCTCGTCGCTGAATTGCAGGTCTACCTCGTCGAGAGCCAGAAGCTTCTGGTATTGCTTCAGGATCGCGTTCTTCGGCTCCTTTAGGATCCGCACCAGCATATCCTCTCCCAGCTCCTGCAGGGTGCAGATAATCGGCAGACGTCCCAGGAACTCCGGAATCATGCCGAAATTTCGAAGATCCTCCACCGTTACCTTTGAGAGCAGGTTCGGTTCCTTGTCGTACTTATCCTTCAGATCTGCCTGAAAGCCCATCGAGGACTTCTGATTCAGCCGCTCCTTGATGACTCCCTCCAGCTCCGGAAAGGCGCCGCCGCAGATAAAGAGGATGTTGCGCGTATTGACCGTCGTCAGCGGAACCATGGCATTCTTGCTGCTGGCGCCCACCGGTACCTCGACCTCTGCACCCTCCAGCAGCTTCAAAAGTCCCTGCTGGACGGATTCGCCGCTGACATCGCGGTGGTGGGTATCCTTTTTCTTCGCAATCTTGTCGATCTCGTCGATGAATACGATGCCGCGCTCCGCCTTCTCGACATCATTGCCTGCCGCCGCCAGGAGCTTCGAAATCACACTTTCGATATCATCGCCGATATAGCCGGCCTCCGTCAGAGACGTGGCGTCCGCAATGGCCAGAGGCACATCCAGGAGCTTCGCCAGGGTCTTTACGAGGTAGGTCTTTCCGCTGCCGGTGGGGCCGATCAGGAGAATATTGGACTTCTCAATCTCGATCTCATCCTGCATCCCGGTGGCTACCCGCTTATAATGGTTGTAGACCGCCACGGAGATCACCTTCTTGGCATAATCCTGGCCGATAACGTATTCGTCTAAGCTGGCCTTCAGCTTATGGGGCGCCGGAATGCTGTGAATATCAAAGGGCACCGGCTTTTCTTCTTTCTTCGTTTTTTTCTTTTTTACCTGCTGCTCCCGCGGAATCCGGTTTTGCAGATCCGCAAAGTTGATCATCTGAATATTCTGCAGTTTCGAAAAGTCGATGTTGCCGTTTTGAATGGTATCCATCGTCTTTTGCATGCAGTCCGGGCAGACATGAATGCCGTCTGTCAGGGTAATCAACTTCCCCGCCTGACTCTCCGGACGGCGGCAGAGGAAGCAGAAGCGTTCGTATTCCTGTTCTTGTTCTGTATCCTGTTCCATATGGTCTTTATCCTGCATCTATTTCGTTCTCCTTTTGTATTCGGGAAACGCTGATTAAAGCGTTTCACTCGCCGGATTTGCGCTGCGAAGCAGCAAATTCCCTTGCAAATCCGTGCGATCCACCGGAGGTACTAAGGGAAGTGCTGATTTAATCAGCATTTCCCTTAGTATAGCATACTTCTTTTAAAAAAACAGTCCTCGGATTTTTTAAATTCCAAAAAGGAACCCGGTCACATCATTTCACGCAATCGGATCCCTTTCTTCGATTTTCTCGCTTTACTGGTTGGCTGCCTCCACCTCGGCCTTTGTGCTGAGGGTCAGGGTTACTGTCTTTTCGACATAGCTTCCGTTTTCCGGTGTCTGCACCGTCACCTCCACAGTCTCACCGGCCTCGTAGTATTTCAGGCGCTCACGCAATGCATCATAGCTGGTGACACTCATACTGTCAAATTTTGTCAGGATATCGCCCTTGGTCAATCCCGCCTTGTCCGCAGCGCAGCCGGATACGACGGATTTAATATAAATGCCCTCCGGCATATCATACTGTTCTGCCACATCGCTGGTCACATCCTGGCAGGTGATGCCCAGATAGCCCATGCTCTCGCTGTCTACCTCGGAACGCGTCTTCAGGTTCTGCAGATCACCGATGATGCCCTCGACATCGGAAATCGGGATGGCATAGCCCATACCTTCGATATAGTTGGAGGAAAGCTTGGCCTCATTGATGCCGATGACCTCGCCCTTCATATTCAAAAGAGCGCCGCCGCTGTTGCCGGGGTTGATGGCTGCATCCGTCTGAATCAGCTTATTGCTGATGGTACTGCCGTCGTCATTCTGGAGGCTTACCTCGCGATTCAAAGCGCTGATGATACCCTTGGTGACAGACTGACCATAGCCCAGCGCATTGCCGATGGCAATGACCTGATCACCGACCTGTACCTCGGAGGAATCGCCGATGGTCGCTGTCTTAATCTGGCTAAGGGTCTCCTCAGGGATGTCGGAAAGCTGTACAGCGATGACGCTGACATCCTTTTCGGAATCGCTTCCCTTGATCTGTGCCTCCACCGGGGTCGCATTCTCATTTCCCTCATCCACGCTGAAGACGACCGAGAGGTTTGTCGCGCCGGTGGTAACATGATTGTTCGTGACAATCAGAAGCTCGCTGTCGTTCTCACCAATGATGATTCCGGTTCCTGTCGAGGTCTCCTCCTGCTGCTGCGGCTGACTGTACCAGCCAAAGCCCCAATAATTCTGAACCTCCTTAACGCTGACATTGGTAATCGCCACCAGGGACGGCATGCATTCCTGGACAATGTCTGCTACGGAAGCCGTAGAATCTTCAGAAGCACTGCCTGCGCTCTGAGACTTTTTGCTGCCGGTATCTGTGGTCGTATCCTTCTTTGTCGTATCCTCTGTGGTCTGACTTTCCGGTGCGGCTACCTTGTCACCGAAGAGCTTCTGTCCCGCAAGATTCGTTCCGCAAAAGGCGGCTCCGGCTACCACGCCGAAGACCAGGGCGACGCATACGGCCTTCGCAATCACGCGTACAAAGCCCTTCTTTTTTTTCTTTTTCGGAGCTTTTCTGTCCCGTTCCGGTTCCTCATAGGTTCTTCCGGTATTTTCTGTCCGCTGATAGTCGCTGTCCTGATAGAACGGGCCGCTGTAGCGGTACTGACTACTGGTATGCTCCGCTGTTTCTGCCGTGTTTTCTGTCCCTGCCGCCGAAACTTCTGTTCTTTCCGCTGTTGTCTCCGTTGTTCCTACTGTTTCTGTATTGGTTTCGCCTGCTCCGCCTGTCATTCCTTCGTTTGGCTGTTCGGGCGTATTCTTTTCGTCTTCGTACATGAATATGCACTCCTTCCCCACTTCATTTTCCAGTAGTGTAACAGGGAAATGTGTTCAAAGTGTGAGGAAAGAATTAAAATTCTGTAACATGCCGGGATTTTCCGGCCTCAAGCGTCCTTTGCTTGTAAATGCGCGGCGAGTATACTATAATATGTGAGAAGTTTGAGTAATAAACCGAAATGAGGTAAGCGAAGCATGAATTACAACGAATGTATCGAGCATGCCCGCGGCAAGGTCGGCAAGGTCTGTAAGGCCTGTCCCGAGTGCAACGGCCGCGCATGCAAAAATCAAATGCCCGGTCCCGGTTCCAAGGGCATCGGCGATACTGCCATCCGCAACTATGACAAATGGAAAGAGATCCGCGTACAGATGGATACCCTGGTGGAGAAGCGTCCCATTGACACGACTCTGTCCTTATTTGGAAAAACTTTCCAGTATCCGTTTTTTGCCGGTCCCGTCGGGGCGGTCAATCTCCACTACGGTGATTCCTTAAACGACGTAAGCTACAATGATATCCTGGTTTCTGCCTGCGCGAAATACGGCATTGCAGCCTTTACCGGTGACGGCACCGATGCCGGCGTCATGGTCGCAGCTACCAAGGCCATCAAAAAGGCCGGCGGTTTCGGCATTCCTACGGTCAAGCCCTGGAATCTGGAGACCATCCGGGAGAAGATGGCTCTCGTGCATGATGCCAACCCCTTCGCTGTCGCAATGGATATCGATGCTGCCGGACTTCCCTTCCTGCAAAATCTCGAACCGCCTGCCGGAAGCAAGTCCGTAGAGGAGCTGTCGGATATCCGCGAGGCTGCCGGCGTACCCTTTATCGTCAAGGGTATCATGACCGTCAAGGGCGCCCTGAAGGCCAAGGAAGCCGGTGCCCAGGCCATCGTCGTCTCCAACCACGGCGGCCGCGTCCTCGACCAGTGTCCCGCTACTGCGGAGGTGCTTGAGGAGATTGCTCTCGCAGTTGGCGATTCGATGAAGATCCTCGTAGACGGCGGCATCCGCTCCGGCGCCGATGTCTTCAAGGCTCTGGCCCTCGGCGCTGATGCGGTTCTGATCGCCCGTCCCTTCGTCACCGCCATCTACGGAGACGGAGAAGCAGGCGTCGAAGCCTATATCAACAAGATCGGCTCCGAGCTTCGGGATACCATGGCAATGTGCGGCGTCGCTTCCCTCGACGAAATCAACCGGGACTGCGTCCGCAGATAATTGCAAACTCAAACTTCCCACTTTGATTGTGGATGAAAGTCGCCCGGGCGGAGCCGCACAGCTTCCTGTGGCGGAACACCACTTCCATTGCGAATTTGTTGGTGTCGCTAGCAGCCTCTGGAGACAGTTCCGGTTCATTCGATAGCTGGACACATCCGCCCTGGTGTTCGCTGTTCCCGCACACTCGATTATGACGTGCCGTGTGGGAGTTACATGCCGGTGAAAACGTTAGGTTGCCCGGTGCGGAAACCGTCCAAGCCTGCATGACTTACGTCTTGGACTGAAGTAGATGGCGCGTTTTGGAGCACCGGGCATAATAAACTTCGTTTGAGC
>CAVFGF010000062.1:0-13784 GCA_963621925.1 Alistipes onderdonkii
AGTGATGAAAATGCAAAATCCCATCGGCGAAGCCGATTCTCATGGATTTTGCATCCGTAACTGTGAAGGTACTGAACAGTTACGGAGAATGCAAGGAAAAGAGGAAGAAAAAAATGATAAAAGCGGGAATCATCGGAGCAACCGGCTATGCAGGCGGCGAGCTGGTTCGCATCCTGACGGGACATAAGAATGCAGAGATCAAATGGTATGGCTCAAGGAGCTATATCGACAAGAAGTATGCGGAAGTCTACCAGAATATGTTTCAGATCGTAGACGACAAATGCATGGATGATAATATGGAAGCATTGGCGGAGGAGGTAGACGTTATTTTTACGGCAACCCCCCAGGGTCTTTGTGCCTCCCTTGTAAATGAGGAGATCCTTTCCAAGGTAAAGATCGTCGATCTGAGTGCGGATTTTCGAATCAAGGATGTGGCAACCTATGAGAAGTGGTACAAGCTGACGCATCCGACCCCCCAGTTTATTCCGGAGGCAGTTTACGGTCTTTGCGAGATCAACCGGGATCAGATCAAGGATGCAAGACTGGTGGCAAATCCGGGCTGTTATCCGACCTGCAGTACTCTTTCGATCTATCCCCTCTTAAAGGAAGGCCTGATCGATCCGGCTACGATCATCATTGACGCGAAGTCCGGCACCTCCGGTGCAGGCCGCGGGGCGAAGGTGGACAACCTGTATTGCGAGGTCAATGAAAATATCAAGGCCTACGGTGTGACGAACCACCGCCATACACCGGAGATCGAGGAGCAGCTTTCTTATGCGGCGGGCGAACCGGTGCTTTTGAACTTTACGCCGCATCTGGTGCCGATGAACCGCGGCATCCTGATCACGGCCTATGCTTCCCTGAAAAAAGAGGTTTCCTATGAGGAAGTGAAGGCTGCCTATGATAAGTATTATGAGAAGGAAAAATTCGTCCGTGTTCTCGAACAGGACGTATGCCCCCAGACCAAGTGGGTGGAGGGCAGCAACTATGTCGACATAAACTTCAAGATCGATCCGCGCACAAAGCGTATCGTCATGATGGGCGCGATGGACAATCTGGTCAAGGGCGCAGCCGGCCAGGCCGTGCAGAATATGAATCTGCTGTTCGGAGAAAAGGAGAGCGAGGGACTCGAGCTCGTCCCGATGTTCCCATAACTGAGAGCACTGAGTGAGGTATACAATATGACTATCCGAACAATGACGATAGAAGATTATGACGGCGTCTATGCGCTCTGGATGACCATCAAGGGCTTCGCGATTCGAAGCATCGATGACTCCCGGGTGGGCGTCGAACGCTTCCTGAAGCGCAATCCGACGACCAGCGTCGTAGCCATCGAAGACGGCAAGGTCGTAGGCAGCATTCTCTGCGGCCATGACGGACGCCGGGGCTGCCTCTATCATGTTTGCGTGCACCGGGATTACCGGATGCGCGGGATCGGCAAGGCGATGGTGGTCTTTGCGATGCATGCGCTGAAGGAGGAAGAGATCAGTAAGGTATCCCTAATCGCCTTTACCCAGAATGATATCGGCAATGCCTTCTGGAACCGCATCGGCTGGACCAAGCGTCTGGATTTAAACTATTATGATTTTGTATTGAATAAAGAAAATATTGAAGCATTTAACGAATAAAGAGGAGGAGTCAAAATGACGATCACAGAAATCAAGGGCGGTGTCACAGCGGCGAAGGGTTTTGAGGCAGCAGCGGCGGCAGCAGGCATCAAATATCAGGGGCGAACCGACATGGCCCTTGTATACAGTGAGACACCCTGCCGTGCGGCAGGAACCTTTACGACGAATCTCGTAAAGGCAGCCCCGGTAAAATGGGATCAGAAAATAGTAAAGGAAGCACCCTATGCGCAGGCCGTGATCGTCAATTCCGGCATTGCCAATGCCTGCACCGGTGAGGAAGGTATGGGGTATTGTCGGGAGACAGCCGAGGAAGCGGCAGAGGTTCTGGGGATTCCGGCAGAGTCCGTTCTGGTAGCCTCCACCGGTGTCATCGGCATGCAGCTTCCGATGGAACGTCTGAAAAAGGGCATTCATCTTCTGAAGGAGGCCAAGGGCAGCAGCCTCGAACACGGAACGGCAGCCTCCCAGGCGATCATGACGACGGATACGATAAATAAGGAGATCGCCGTGCAGGTCGAGATCGGAGGAAAAACCGTGACCATCGGCGGCATGTGCAAGGGATCGGGCATGATTCATCCAAACATGTGTACGATGCTGGCCTTTGTGACCACGGATGCCAATATTTCAAAGGAAATGCTTAAGGCTTGCGTAAGCGAAGATGTGAAGGACAGCTTTAATATGATTTCCGTAGACGGAGATACCTCCACCAATGATACGCTGCTGGTGCTGGCAAACGGGAAGGCAGAAAATCCGGAGATTTCCGAAAAAAATGAAGACTACCGGGCCTTTGCCGAGGCCTTGCATACGGTTACGGTCTATCTGGCGAAAAAGATGGCCGGAGACGGCGAGGGGGCGACGGCCCTCTTCGAGGTCAAGATCGTCGGAGCCGAAAGTAAGGAGCAGGCTGTGACCTTAAGTAAGTCGGTGGTGACCTCGAGCCTGGTAAAGGCAGCGATCTACGGCCATGATGCAAACTGGGGACGGATCCTGTGTGCCATGGGCTATTCCGGCGCGCAGTTCGATCCGGAAAAGGTGGATCTGTTTTTTGAAAGCGCAGCCGGAAAAATTCAGATCATCGAAAATGGCGTCGCCGTCGCTTACAGCGAGGAGGAGGCTACCAGGATTCTCTCCGAGCCGGAAGTAACGGCCATTGCGGATGTGAAGATGGGAAATGCAGAGGCGACAGCCTGGGGCTGCGATCTGACCTATGATTATGTAAAAATCAATGCGGATTACCGCTCTTAAGGAAACGCTGATTTAATCAGCATTTCCTTAAATAAATGAGGAGTAAAGATTATGAGCAGAGAAGAAGAAATGAATACCTACCTGGAGAAGGCCAAGGTCCTCATCGAGGCCCTTCCCTATATCCAGCGGTTTAACCGGAAAATCATCGTTGTCAAGTATGGCGGAAGTGCAATGGTAGATGAGGAATTGAAGCGCAGCGTCATCCAGGATGTCACCCTTTTAAAGCTGGTAGGCTTTAAGCCCATCATCGTTCATGGCGGCGGCAAGGAGATCAGCCGCTGGGTCGGCAAGGTCGGCATGGAGCCGAAATTTGTCAACGGCTTGCGGGTAACCGACGAAGAGACGATGGAAATTGCAGAGATGGTACTGGGAAAAGTCGGAAAAAGTCTGGTACAGCTGGTGGAGGAGCTGGGCGTGAAGGCCGTCAGCTTAAGCGGCAAGGACGGCGGCCTTTTGAAGGTAGAAAAGAAGTATTCCAAGGGCGAGGATATCGGCTTTGTCGGGGAGATCACGGATGTGGATCCGAAGATTCTCTACGACCTTTTGGAGAAGGATTTCCTTCCCATCGTTTGCCCGGTAGGACTGGATAAGGATTTTCAGACTTACAATATCAATGCCGATGATGCGGCCTGTGCCATTGCCCGGGCAGTTCATGCGGAAAAGCTGGCCTTCCTGACCGATATCGAGGGCGTGCGCAGAGATCCGGAGGATCCCTCGACCCTGATTTCCGAGCTGGGTGTCAAAGAAGCGAGAGCCTTGATTGAAAACGGCAACATCGGCGGCGGGATGCTTCCGAAGCTGAACAATTGCATCGATGCCATCGAGAACGGTGTATCCCGGGTACATATTCTGGACGGCCGGATTGCCCATTGCCTGCTTTTGGAAATATTTACCAACAAAGGAATCGGTACCGCTATTTTAGGCGAGGGAGAGGAAAATTTTTATGATGGAAAATAAGGAAGCAATCATTGAAGAAGCGGAGGAGAGCGTTCTCCATACCTACAACCGGTATCAGGTGGTGCTGGATCATGGGGACGGGGTTTATCTCTATGATACGGACGGGAAAAAATATCTCGACTTTGCAGCAGGCATTGCCGTACAGGCTCTGGGCTACCATTATCCGGGCTATGATGAGGCTCTGAAGGCTCAGATCGACAAGCTGATGCATACGTCGAATCTCTATTACAATGAACCGGCGGCGGAGGCCGCTTCGAAGCTGGTGCGAATGAGCGGAATGAGCCGCGTATTTTTCACCAACAGCGGAACCGAGGCCATCGAGGGAGCCCTGAAGTCAGCCAGAAAGTATGCCTGGATGAAGGATGGAAGGAATGATCATGAGATCATCGCGATGAACCATTCCTTCCATGGACGGAGCATGGGAGCTCTTTCCGTCACCGGCAATGAGAAATACCAGATTCCCTTCCGGCCACTGATCGGCGGCATCCGCTTTGCCGATTACAATGATCTGGAGAGCGTAAAGGCTCAGTTTAATGAACATACCTGCGCCGTGATTCTGGAGACGATCCAGGGAGAGGGCGGCATTTACCCGGCGACGGAGGAGTTCCTGAAGGGCGTCAAGGCTCTCTGTGAGGAGCATGATGCCCTGCTGATCCTGGATGAGATTCAGTGCGGTATGGGCCGAAGCGGCCATCTCTTCGCCTGGGAGGCATACGACGTAAAGCCGAATATCATGACCTGCGCGAAGGCTCTTGGCTGCGGCGTTCCGGTAGGAGCCTTTGTCCTTGACGAGAAGTGCGCGAAGGCTTCTCTGATGCCCGGTGATCACGGAACGACCTACGGCGGCAATCCCTTTGTCTGCGCAGCGGTTTCCAAGGTTCTGGATATCTTTGAACAGGACAAGATTGTGGATCATGTCAGGGAGATCAGTGGATATCTCGAGGAAAAGCTGGATGCCTTGGTGGATAAGTACGACTGCATCCGGGAGCGCAGAGGAAAAGGACTGATGCAGGGGCTCGTAATCGAGGGTAGACCCGTGGGAGAAGTTGTGTTAAAATCTATGGATGAGGGTCTGATCGTGATTACGGCCGGAAGCGACGTTCTGCGTCTGGTTCCGCCCCTTGTCATCACGAGAGACCATGTAGATGAAATGATTGAAAAGCTGGAAAAAGCGCTCACGAAAGGTTAGGATTTTAGATACATGAGACATATCGTTTACCGCAGAGCCATCGCGATCCTGGTGGTATTGCTTGTATTTGCCCAGATGGGTCAGGTGGCTTATTCTTATCATCGAAAGCAGCAGGCGGCTTCGGAGGCCGGACAGGATAGTGTGCAGCAGGCTCTTACCCTATGGTATACCGATGAAAAACTGAATCCCTATCTCGTACAGGCGGCTTCGGATTTTAAGGAACAGACCGGTGTGGAGGTGACGCTTCAGCTGGTTACGGCGGTGGATTATATCGAGCATATCAATACAGCCAGCATCTCCGACCTTGGCGGGCCGGATCTCTTTATTACCTCCAGTGAGCTTCTGGAGAAGGCGAGACTGGCAGGTCTTACGGTAGAAAATGACAGCTTTACAAAGGAGGAGCTTTCCGAGAGCTTCCCGACAAAGGCCATCGATGCAGCGACCTGCGGCGGAAAGCTGATGGCCTATCCGTTCTATTTTGAAACCTGCTTCCTTTTGTACAATAAGAATTATGTCGAATCTGCTCCCTCCACCATCGATGAAATCCTGGATTATGCGGATAATTACGAGTCCAACGAGGAGACGGAGAAGGTAGAGAACATTTTTAAATGGAATGTGGCAGATATCTTTTCGAACTTTTTCTTTATCTCGAATTATGTAAATCTGGGAGGCGAAACCGGAGACAATCCGGAGGAGGTCGAGCTGAATGCCCAGGAGGTCAAGGACTGTCTGAGCTATTATCAGAGTCTGAATGCCTTCTTTGCCATTGATGCGGACGAGGTTACGACAGAAAATGTCCTGCAGGAATTTATGGACGGCAAGACGGTCTATACCATCGCAAAGACGGATGCCATCGCGCAGCTCGACGCTGCCCAAGAGGCAGAAGACGGAACCGGCTTAAACTACGGCATTGCCGAGGTTCCGAATCTGACTGACGAGCTCTCTACGAAGGGTCTTTCCGTGACGAATTCCGTCGTGGTCAATGCCTATTCGAAGGAGCGGGATACGGCCAAAGAGTTTGCCCGCTTTGTCACCTATGAGAAGGCAGCAGACCTCTATGCGCAGTCCAATAAGATGCCGGCGCGTCTCGGTATCGATTATGCGAACACCCAGATGTCTGTGCTGCTTGATCAATACGAAAATTCGGTAGAGGTTCCGAAGCTTACGGATCTGAGCAATTACTGGATCGAGATGGAGATTGCCTTTGCCAATATCTGGAAGGGCAATGATGTGGAGACAGAGGTGGATTCTGTATCGGCCAAAATCATGTCTCAGCTGGGAAAAGCGGAATAAAAGAGCTTGTAATCCGATAAAAATTTCGTTAGAATAGATGTAGTCTGTATCGGAGGGGACCCGCCTATAAAAAAGAAAGGCGGGAAAGATGAGAGGACGACGAACAAAGAGCTTCCTGTTGCTTTTGCTTCTGGCAAGTATCCTTTGCAGCTGCGGGAAAAAAGCAGTCCTTTATGAGAATACGGCAGGAGAGGAAGCAGCAGATACCGTACAGACGGAGGCGGAAGAGATCGAAGAGATCACCGCGTCCGTCTGGGTTTATGTCTGCGGAGAGGTCGCTTCGCCGGGAGTTTACGAGCTGCCGGAGGGCAGTCGAATTACCGACGCCGTAGAAGCAGCCGGCGGCATGACGCAGGATGCGGCCGGAACCTATCTGAATCTGGCACAGCTCGTAAGTGACGGACAGAAGATAGAGGTGCCCTCCGCCGAGGAGGCGAAGACCCTGACGGAGGCGGCAGCTGACAGCGCATCCGGGGTCGTAAACCTGAATCGGGCGACGGAGGCGGAGCTGATGACCCTTCCCGGGATCGGAGAATCCAAGGCAAAGGAGATCATCCGTTATCGGGAGTCCAAGGGCGGTTTTCAAAAGCCGGAGGACCTGATGAATATTTCGGGTATCAAGGAAGGCGTCTACAATAAGATCAAGGATCAGATAACAATCGAGTGACAAGGATGAGGCGGAAACCATGGGAAAGAAAGTATTGGTTGTCGATGATGAAAAATTAATTGTGAAGGGACTGCGTTTCAGTCTGGAGCAGGATGATATGGAGGTCGACTGCGCCTATGACGGAGAGGAAGCGCTGGAATATGCCAGAGCAAAGGAATATGATATCGTCCTTCTGGATGTGATGCTTCCGAAGCTGGACGGCTTTCAGGTATGCCAGCAGATCCGGGAGTTCTCGAATATGCCCATCATCATGCTGACAGCCAAGGGCGATGATATGGATAAGATCTTAGGTCTGGAATACGGAGCCGATGACTATATCACGAAGCCCTTCAATATCCTGGAGATCAAGGCGCGAATGAAGGCGATTATGCGGCGCACGGGAAGTGCGGAAAAGGAGAAAAAGGGCAAAATCGTGGAAGCCTCGGATCTAAAGATTGACCTAGAAAGCCGCCGTCTCTTTATCAATGGCCGGGAGATCAATCTGACCGCAAAGGAATTTGACCTCCTGGAGCTGATGATTTTAAATCCCGGTAAGGTCTACAGCCGGGAAAACCTCTTGAATACGGTATGGGGCTACGAGTACCCGGGGGACGTACGTACGGTGGATGTCCATATCCGGAGATTGCGTGAAAAGATCGAGGCCAATCCGAGCGAGCCGAAATACGTGCATACGAAGTGGGGTGTGGGTTATTACTTCCAGGCATAAAGCAGTCTTTACCTATTTCAAAAGTCTGAAATTTCGAATTTTACTGGTATTGCTGATCATCGGCTGGGTGCCGATGATTCTGATATCTGTCAGTATCTTACGAAGCTATCGGGAGCGGGCGATCTCGGCCCGCAGCACCGAGGTGCAGAATCAATGTAAGATTTTATCCAATCAATTATTGAGCTACAACTATATGGAAGACCCGTCCGCAGAGCTGATTGACGGCGAGCTGACGCAGCTGGCCAGTCTCTTTGACGGGCGCATCATCATCATTGACAAGGATTTTCGGGTCATCAAGGACAGCTATGATCTGATCCAGAATAAATATGTCGTTTCCGAGGAAGTCATTCGCTGCTTCAAGGGAGAGACCATCAATCAGCTGTCGGACAATCGGTTTATCGAGATGACCGTGCCGGTGACCGCCGGAGACTCTAAGAAAGTAGAAGGGGTATTGCTGGTCAGCGTTTCGACGGACAGTATCTGGGATAACTTAAGCGTCCTGACAGAAAATGCCTGGATCTTTACCCTGGTATACGGGATTCTGGTCACCATGGCGGCGATTTTGCTGTCCATCCTTCTGGTACGGCCGGTACGTCGGATTATTCAGGAGCTGCGGGAGATCTCGAACGGACACTCGAATGAGGATTTGAAGGTTCAGACCTACTCAGAGACCGGACAGATTTCCGATGAGTTCAACAAGATCGTGACGCAGATGCGTACCCTGGATGAGTCCCGGCAGGAATTCGTCTCCAATGTCTCCCATGAGCTGAAGACGCCCCTGACCTCGATGAAGGTGCTGGCGGATTCCCTGCTGACCCAGGAGGAGGTGCCGGCGGAGCTTTATAAGGAATTCATGGGCGATATCGCGGAGGAGATCGAGCGGGAAAATAAGATTATCACCGATCTTCTGGCATTGGTGAAGATGGATAAGAAGGCTGCCAGCCTGAATATCGAGCGGATGGATATCAACGATTTACTGGAACTGATCCTGAAGCGGCTTAGGCCCATTGCCGCAAAGAAGAATATCGAGGTGGTACTGGAAAGCTTTCGACCGGTGACGGCGGAGGTGGACGAGAGCCGTCTGAGCCTGGCATTTACGAACCTGGTGGAAAATGCCATCAAATACAACAAGGAAAATGGCTGGGTACATGTATCCCTGGATGCGGATCACAAATTTTTCTACGTAAAGGTGATGGATTCCGGGCAGGGTATCCCCGAGGAATCCCTGGATTTTATCTTTGAGCGGTTTTACCGGGTGGATAAGTCTCATTCCAACGCGATAGACGGAACAGGCCTCGGCCTTGCCATCGCCAAGAGCGCCGTGCTGGTACATAAGGGCGCCATCAAGGTATCGAGTGAGCTGGGGGTAGGGACGACCTTTTCGGTACGGATTCCCCTAAATTACATTGCCTGAGACAGGAGCGGAACATGAAAGAAAGAAAAAAAGGGAAGCTTTGGAAATATGGGATTCTCGGTCTTTTGCTCCTTGTGATGCTTTTTAGTGGCTGTAAAAATAAGGAAAAGACGCAGGAGAGTCAGGAAGGCGGATACGCGCTCTATTATCTGAATAAAGAAGAGACAGCGGTCGTGCAGACTTCGTATCAACCGGAGAAGGAGGACACAGATGGTCTGATCGAGGAATTCCTGCAAAAGCTGGGGGAGGCACCGGAGGATGCGTCGATGAAGGCGGTTCTGACAGAAAGTGTCTATGTGACCGGTTATGAGCTGGACAGCGGACAGCTGACGCTGCACTTTGATGCGGCCTATCAGGATATGGACAAAATCCGGGAAATTCTCTGCCGCTGTGCCGTGGTGCGAACCCTCTGTCAGATTCCGGAGGTGGAATATGTTTCCTTTTTGATCGGAGACAATCCTCTGATGAGTTCCGATGAAAGTCCGGTAGGCCAGATGAATGCGGACAGCTTTGTGGAGAATACCGGCGATGCCATCAATGAGGAAACTGTCACCTCCCTGACACTGTATTTTGCAAATAAAGACGGAGATAAGCTAGTAACCGAGCGCGTGCATGTGACAGGCAGCAGCAACATCTCTGCGGAAAAGCTGGTTATGGAGAGCCTGATCAAGGGACCGGCTGCAAAGGATAGAGACTATCCGACGCTGCCTTCCGGAACCAAGGTGTTAAGCATTTCTACGAAAGATGGAATTTGTTATGTAAACCTGAACGAGGGCTTCCTCGAACAGGGCTATAATGTAACAGAGGCGGTTACGATCTATTCCATTGTGGATTCTCTGACGGAGCTTTCGGGGATCAGCAAGGTGCAGATTCTCGTGAACGGGGAGACGAATCTGGTCTATAAGGAAAGCATGCGGCTGGATACCATCTATGAGCGGAATCTTGATATCGTAGAACAGGAGTAAATGAAACGAAATAAAAGAATAAAAAGACCCCTGTGTCTGGCAGCTTTTTTGATGACTCTGTTTTTTCTCTTTCTTCCGGCAGGTCTTTTCCGAAAGACCCTGCCGGAGGATGGGAAATGGCCGGATATTCTGATCGGCACGGTACGACATATCGAGCCGGACGGCAAAAAGGTCTGGCTGGCGGACACAAATTTTCCGGATATCGGAATCATTCTGGTATCCTTCGAAGCCGAAACCTCTTATTCTATCGGCAATACCATACGAATCGATAACCAATTTAAAATACAAAAGCCGGAGGCTCCGTCAAATCCTGGGCAGTTTGACGCAGAAAGCTACTATCAGACAAAAGGCATTGACCTCTTGTGCTATGCCAAGGAGGCCGTATGCATCGATGACCGGGTACGTCCGCTCTCGCAGGGGCTATATCGGCTGCAAAGGGCTTTGAGCAGCCGCATCCGCATGCTGTTTTCAGAAGAAAAAAGCGGTGTTCTGCAGGCGATGCTGCTGGGAAATAAAACGGATCTGGAGGCGGAGACAAAAAGCCTCTATCAAAAAAGCGGCATGTCCCATCTTCTGGCTATTTCGGGACTGCATGTCTCGATCTTTGGCATGGGTCTCTATCGGATTTTGCGAAAAATCGGTGGCTCCCTAAAAAGCGCCGGTACAGCGGCTCTGCTGCTTGTAGTTCTTTATGGCTTTCTGACCGGCATGGGCACTTCAACCTGCCGGGCGGTGGTGATGTTTGTCCTTCTGATGATCGGGCAGATGTTCGGAAAAAGCTACGATATGCTGACGGCATTGGCCTTTGCGGCTATTTTACTCCTGCTTTCCGAGCCCCTCTATGTGCACAGTGCTTCTTTTTTGCTTTCCTTCGGCGCGGTGGCCGGCATCGGCGTGATCTTTCCGGCTCTCAGGCAGCTTTTCTTGCCGCAAAATCGAAAAATCGCAAAAAGACTGGAGCCGCTGCTTTTAAGCCTTTCGATTCAGCTCATGACCCTGCCGGTACTGGAATATTTTTACAGCGAGCTGCCGGTCTATGGGATCCTTTTGAATCTCGTGGTGATTCCACTGATGACCGTCGTCATGGTGACGGGGATTCTGGCCTTGCTTTTCAGCTTCCTTTCGATGACAGCGGCCGCTGTTCCGGCCTTCCTTTGCAGTGGGATTCTGGAACTGTATGTATGGCTGGGAAATTTCTCCTTAAAGCTTCCGGGGGCAGTATGGATCTGCGGCCGGCCGGCTCTTTGGCAGCTTTGGCTGTATTATTGCAGTCTTGGTCTCTTTTTGCTTTGGCGTAAGGGAATCGAGGAGCGAAAAAAACGAAGGCTTCTCGGATGCATCGATGCAGAGGAGGCGCAGGAGGAGAGAGAGAAGCCGGAACCCCACCGCAGACGGCGGCAGGCGGGAAGCGGTGTTCTTTTGACAGCGCTGATCCTGGTATTGACCCTGCGTCTGCATACAGGGCTAAAGCTTGTGATGCTGGATGTGGGACAGGGAGATGGAATTTTCCTGCGCACAGCTTCGGGAACGACGATGCTGATAGATGGGGGAAGTACGAGCGTAAACAAGGTCGGAACGTATCGAATCCTTCCGTTTTTAAAGGCAGAGGGCGTCGGAACCCTGGATTATATCGTGGTAACGCATACGGATGCGGATCATATCTCCGGAATTCAGGAGCTTTTGGAGGAGGCCGGGAAGCCCGGCGGACTGATCATCGGAGCGCTTCTTCTTTCGAACCGGTCCTTGGAGGAGGAAAAAGGACAGGAATTGTCAGAAATGGCCAAATCGGCAGGAGTTTCCGTAATGGAAATCGGTTATCAAAGTATCTTGAAGGACGAAAGCACCAGGCTTTATTGCCTCCATCCAAGCCCGGAGGAGAACTACGAGGATGTCAATGTGGCTTCGGTCGTCCTTTCGCTGACGTATGGGGATTTTTCGGTGCTTCTTACAGGGGATCTCGAGGAGGCGGGTGAGCAGGAGATTTTGGCGAGAGAGGAGAAAAGGGGAGGGAAGGAATGGCCGAGGACGGGGTATTCGATCCTGAAGGCCGGGCATCATGGCTCCAAAACCTCCGGAAGCGAAGCTTGGCTTGCGGCTGTAAGGCCGAAGCTGACCTTGATTTCCTGCGGAAAGGACAATTCCTACGGACATCCCCACCGGGAGGCGCTGGAACGGCTCGAGGCGGCCGGCAGCGTGATTTTGCAGACGACAGAATGCGGGGCGATACTCGTAAACAGTGATGGGAAGGATTTCCGGGTCAGGGGCTTTCGGCAGTGACGGCGAGAGAAGCCCCCTCGCCGTCACTTGCTGTACTTCAAAATCAGCAATTCTACGCTGAGGGTATCGGAAAGCCGTCCGGTCTTCACATCCTCCTCGGCCTGGACACAGTCCCGGACAGCAGCCTCCAGCTGCTTCTGGGTAAAGCTTCTGGCCTGTGCCATACATTTGGCCGCGACAAAGGGGGCGAGCTTCGCCCGGGAGGCGATGGCAGCCTTGTCATAGCCCTTGGACATAAGACTTTTCACCACCAGAAGCTGCTGAAACTGCCGGGCAATCAAAAAGAGAATCCGCATGGGCGGCTCCTTTAAGGCGAGCAGGTCATAGTAGAGGTCCAGAGCCCTTTTTTGCTTCTTCTCGGACAGCGCGCGAATCATTTCAAAAACCTGGCCGGTAGTCTGAACCGTGCAAATGGCATCGACATCCTCGGTAGTAATGACATCCCGTCCCTCGGTATAGGAAAGAAGCTTCGTAAGCTCCATGGAAATGTTTTCCATATCCATGCCGGTATGTTCCAGAAAAACCTGCAGGGTAGCTTCCGTAATTTTACGGTTTTCCTTTTTCAGGATTCCGAGAATCCAGCGCATCAGCGTGCGCTCATCCTGGGTCTGAAACTCGGTCACCCGCCCCTGCTTCTGAACAGCCTTATAGAGGCGGCTTCGTTTGTCGATCTCACTTTCGACGAACAAAATGCAGGTGGTATCCGGTATCTTAGGCAGATAATCCGCCAGTTCGTCATATTTATTCTTGAAAAAACCGCTGTCTTCGATGAGAATGAGCCGCCGCTCGGCAAAAAAAGGAAGGGTATCCGAGAGGCTGATGATGGCGGCCGGATCGATGGACTTCCCCTCGAAACGGGAAAAATTCATGCTGTCTCCCGGATCGCAGAGGGCGCGGATCAGGCGTTCCTTATATTGCTTTTTTAGATAAGCCTCCTCCCCGCAGAGGAGGTAGGCGGTTTTAAAATTACCGTTTTTGATGTCTTCAGCCAGCATTTTCATAGGGGCACCTCGGTTCCGAACAGATAGCAAAAAAGAGACCCAAATGACGGAATGGGTCTCTTTTTCAGATTCGTCTATCTCAATTAAGCGATGCTGTTTACAGCCTTGGTCAGACGGGAAATCTTGCGGGAAGTTGTATTCTTATGATAAACTCCCTTGGAAGTAGCCTTGCTCATGGTAGCGATAGCTGCCTTTAAGCAAGCCTTTGCAGTTTCAACATCCTTTGCAGCAACTGCAGCGTCTACTTTTTTGATTGCGGTCTTAACCTCAGACTTGATAGCCTTATTTCTGGCTGTTCTGGTCTCAGCAACCTGAATTCTCTTCTTTGCAGATTTAATGTTAGCCAATCCGTACACCTCCAAACCATGTTTTAAAATAAGCTTATTTAGTAACTGTTCAGTACCTTCACAGTTACGATGCAAAATCCATGAAAATCGGCTTC
>CAVFGF010000063.1:0-13562 GCA_963621925.1 Alistipes onderdonkii
GGAATTTGCTGCTGCGCAGCGCAAATCCGGCGAGGGAAACGCTTTAATCAGCGTTTCCCTAAACCATGATAGCATAGGATTCTTGATTTTTCAATGATTCTTGCGTGAATTGTCCTGATTTTTCTGATTTTTGACAATTTTGTTTTTTTGCATGTATGAATTGTATTTTTTTATCGCGTTTTATGCAATTCACGCAAGGTTCAGGAAATAGTTTCCATTTTAAAAAGCTGTAAAAGTTCACGTTGAATTTTACAGCTTTTGTGAATATAATAAAATCAGTAGAAGGACTATCGAAGGAAGGAGCGGAAAGGATATGGCAAATATTTTACCGGTATCTGATTTGAGAAATTACAATGAAGTCTTGAAAAACTGTCATAAAGGAGAACCCGTATATTTAACCAAGAATGGCAGGGGGCGTTTTGTGGTTATGGATTTTGAAGATTACGAACGTGACCGTGCAGAGAAAAAACTTCTGATGAAGCTGCAGGAAGCCGAGGAAGCCGTCAAGGACGGTGAGGGCTGGCTGAAGCTGGACGAGTTGAAAACACTTGTGGGGGAATAAGATGTTAAAACTGCGGATCAATCCCATTGTAGCAAAGGATCTGAAAAATATCCGGGATTATATTGCTGAAGACAGCGAAGAATATGCTGCAAAGACGATAAGGGAAATTTACGGTAAATTTGAAAATCTTCAGATGTTTCCGGGAATGGGTTCCGAGCTTTCGAAGCGAGTCAGCTTTCGAACAGATTATAAATATGCAATATGGCAAGACTATGTGATTATCTATAAAGTAGGGAACGAGTCTGTAGAGATTTATCGTTTGATTAACCGATATCAGGATATTACGAGAGTTTTTGATTGATGAAAACGGTAAGACACTCGATTTGTAAAGGAGATTTTCCATGAAAGCAAAGACCATTTCCGTCATCACCGATCGTGTGACGGTTCGAATCAATACCCCCTCGATCCTCTATATTGATCTGCGGGGGCGAAAGACGGTGATTCATCTCGTGGGGGACAAGCGCTACGAGACCTATACCACCATTGACCGCCTGGAGGAGATGCTGGGGGATGGCTTCCTGCGTCTCGACCGCGGCTGCATCGTCGCAAAGAACGCGATTCACCGCATTACCCAGGACGGGGTGGAGCTTCTGAACGGAAAAGTATTGCATTATGCCAGACCCCGTATGCGTGAGGTCCGGGAATTCGGCCGCACCGGACGACAGGAAATCGTCTCTCGCTTCGATCGGGACAATGTGCCCGATTCCCCGAAGGCTTACCGGCAGCATTATGCCGCCTTCGACAACCTGCCCATTGCCTTTACGGATATCGAGATGATCTTCAATGAGGAACATCTCGCTACAGACTGGCTCTTTCGCTATGTCAACCAGGCCCTGGCTCGGATCGAGAAGCAGTCCCCGGAGGCGCTTCTCACCCATTCCTTTCGGACCTTATTTCCGAATATGGATGACAAATGGCTCTGTTCCTATGAGCGCACCGCCCTCTACGGCGAGACGCTGGAGATCATGGATTACAGCCCGGAGATCGATACCTATCTGAAGATCATCAGCTTTCCGACCTTTGAGGGGCATTGCGGCTGCCTGCTTTTTGACCTTTCGAATATTGAGCCGGTACGCACGACGCCCTCGGAGATCTCGTTTCTGACCAATTATCTCCAGGGACTGCTGCCGCCCGCCGGGAGTAAAGAATCTAACTCAAACTTCCCGTCTGGAACAACGGTATCGCAGTAGCCCGGGCTTTAAAATGCGGCCTCGATTCTCTCCAATGCCTCCTGCAGAGTTGCTCTTGGGCAGGCGGCATTGATTCGCTGGAAGCCTTCGCCGGCGGCGCCGAAGATCCGTCCGCTGTCAAGCCAGAGGCCTGCTTTTTGGATAATGAGGTCATCGAGCTTCTCTGCATCAAGACCCAATTTCCGGAAATCCAACCAGAAGAGATAGGTTCCCTCCGGCAGATTCATCCTGACGTCCGGAAGACGCTTGTCTACGAAGTCCTTGGCAAAGAGGAGATTCTCCCGGACATAGGCCTTCATGGCCTCGTACCACTCGTCGCCGTCCGTATAGGCTGTCTGGGCGGCCGTCAGACCGAAGACATTCGGCTCGTCGAGACCGGATGCCTGATATTCATGAAGAAAGGCCTTCTTTAGCTGTTCGTTCGGGATAAAGATATTGGACTGCTGCAGCCCTGCCAGATTGAAGGTCTTGCTGGGGGCTGTGGCCGTAATGGTAAAGTCCCGAAAGGCCGGATCCGCCTCCTGGAAGATCTGATGCTGCCCTTCCCAGATAAAGTCAAAATGAATCTCATCGCTGAAGACCATGACGCCATGTTTCTTACAGATATTTCCAATTTTCAGTAGTTCTTCCTTCGTCCAGACCCGCCCTACCGGGTTGTGGGGGTTGCAAAGGATGAAGAGCTTCACGTTGTGATCGATGATTTTCTTTTCAAAGTCCTCGAAATCGATCCGGTACGCTCCGTCCTCGGCGCAGACTAAGTCGGAGCTGATGCGCTTTCTTCCGTTTTGCAGGATGATGCTGCTGAAGGGATAGTAGACCGGCTGGTTGATCAGGATGCTGTCCCCCGGCGCTGTCAAGGCGCGGACGGCAATGGCAATGGCGACGCAGACACCCGGTGTCTTTACATGCCACTCCGGCCGAACCTCCCAGCCATGATGGCGCTTCATCCATCCGGCCACCGCCTCAAAGAAGCCGTCGCCCTCCTGGGTATTCGTATAGCCGTAGATATTGTGATGGGCGAGGCTCACCAGGGCATCCTCGATATAGGAGCTGGTCTGAAAATCCATATCGGCCACCCACAGAGGCAGGACATCCTCCGGATAGCCCCGTTTTACCGCAAAATCGTATTTCAGACATTTCGTGCCTTTTCGGTTGATCACTTCATCAAAATTCAAATTTCTCTCTGCCATCATTTTTCCCCTTTATTTTGCTTTTTCAAAGGCCTGCTGCAGATCGGCGATGAGATCCGCCG
Organism: Alistipes onderdonkii; assembly: GCA_963621925.1. Classification (GTDB taxonomy): domain Bacteria; phylum Bacillota; class Clostridia; order Lachnospirales; family Lachnospiraceae; genus Laedolimicola. The sequence continues at coordinate 3,005 of CAVFGF010000063.1, forward strand.
GATTCTCGATCCCTACCGAAAGCCGCAGCAGCCGATCCGTGATGCCAAGCTTTTCCCTCTGCTCCTTCGGTACATCCGGATGGGTCTGCAGTGCCGGATAGGTCAAAAGACTCTCCGTCCCTCCGAGGCTTTCCGCGAAGGTGATCAGGCGGATATTCTTAAGGATATTTACCGCTGTCGCTGAAGCATCTACCGTAAAGGATATCATACCACTGCCTGCATAGTAAACCTCTTTCACCAAGTTTTGCTCTCGAAGCCAAGCCTGAATGGCCAGGGCATTGCTTCTGTGGCGCTCCATTCGAAGAGCCAGAGTCTTTAAGCCCCGCAGGCAAAGCCAGCTGTCAAAGGGAGAAAGGGTCGCTCCCGTGGTCTTCGAAAGGAGGCGAAAGCGCTCGCTTAAGTCTTCTCTTCCGCAGCAGAGAAAGCCGCAGACGGTATCGTTGTGGCCGGAGAGATATTTCGTTCCGGAGTGAACGACGAGATCCGCTCCCTCCTTCAGGGGATTTTGGAAATAGGGGGTCATAAAGGTATTGTCGACGATGACCAGGGCTCCGGCCGCATGGGCAATGGCCGAGACCGCGCCGATATCCGTCAGGCGCATCATCGGGTTCGTCGGGGTCTCGAAGTAGAGGCCCTTCGTATTTTCCCTGAAGGCTCCCTGCAAGGCTGCGAGATCGGTCGTATCGACACTTTCGATCTCATAACCGTTCTTTTTACAGATTTGCTCCAGCAATCGGACGCTGCCGCCGTAGAGATCCTCGCCGCAGAGGATGTGGTCGCCGGGCTGAAAGTACGCAAAGACCGTCGCGATGGCTGCCATGCCGGAGGCAAAGGCGATGCTATCTACTGCCCCCTCCAGGGAGCTCATGGTCTCCTCGAGATAGGCTCTGGTGGGATTCGATTCCCGGGTATAATCGAAACCGTTCGGGTTGTGTCCCGGGGTCAGGTGGGAGAAGGAGGCTGTCTGGTAAATCGGATAACTGATGGCCGAATTTCCGTCCGGATTTCGGTGTCCCTCTCCGTGGATACATCGCGTGTCAATGGCATAGCCCATAGCTTTTTTCTCCTTTACTCGTATAGATCTCCTGACAGATAATGGTCTCCGTTATCCGGAAAGAGGACGACGATGGTCTTTCCCCGGTTTTCCTCCCTCCCTGCCAGCTGCTCTGCCGCCCAGAGGGCTGCCCCCGCTGAGATACCGATGGAAATGCCCTCGATCTTCGGGAGTTCCCTGGCCGTCTGATAGGCATCCTCATCCGTGACATCGATGACCTCATCAAAGAGGGCTTCATCCGTCACCGGCGGTGTCGGCCCTCCGCCGATGCCCTGGATCTTGTGCGGACCGGGCTGGCCGCCGTTTAAGACTGCATTGCCGGTAGGCTCCACGGCTACGACCCGAAGCGCCGGGTTCTGATCCTTTAAGTAGCGTCCGGTGCCGGAAATGGTGCCGCCGGTGCCGGAGGCTGCCACCAGGATATCGACCTTGCCGTCGGTATCCTCCCAGATCTCCGGGCCGGTGCTGCCGTAATGGGCGGCCGGATTGGCAGGATTCGCGCCCTGTCCCAGGGAAAGGGCCTCCTGATTCTCGGCAAGCAATCTCTCGACAGCCTTTCCGGTGCCGCCCATCTTCTCTTGGGCAGGGGTCAGGATGACTTCTCCGCCGTAAGCTCGTATCAGGGTTCGCCGCTCCGGGGAAGCGTCCTTTGGCATGCAGATTTTTACCTGATAGCCCCTGGCAGCGCCGATGGCCGCGATGGCGATGCCGGTATTGCCGGAGGTACCCTCGACAATAGTGGCACCGGGCTTTAATTCGCCGCTTTTTTCTTTGTCAAGAATCATTCCCAGGGCTGCACGGTCCTTGACGGAGCCGGCCGGATTTAGGAATTCCAGCTTTGCCAGGATCCGGGCCTGATATCCCTTCTTTTTCTGATAGCGGTGAAGCTCCAGAAGGGGAGTATGTCCGATCAATTCTTCCATTCCGTGATATATTTTTCCCATTTTTTTACTCCCTTTCATCCGAATTCGTAACTGTTCAATACCTTCACAGTTACGATGCAAAATCCATAAAAATCGGCTTCGCCGATGGGATTTTGCATTGCTGAATCATTTTCATACGCCCTCAGCAGCAAGTGCTTCGGGCTGGTTCTGAATAGTTACTCGAATTCTCTTTCCATATAGACGCAGCGAAAACGGGGATCCCGATCCTCTTCTTCCGGATCTTCTGCTCTTCTTGGCTCCAGGGTATCCGGATTCATCTCCACCCGCACCTGGTAGCCCAGCTTCTCATAGAAGCCGACTGCCTCCTCGCGGCTCGTGATGACGATTTTCGAGTAGCCAAGCTCCCTGGCCCAGCGTTCCGCGGCCTCGATGCCGAGTCTTCCGGCTCCTCGGTGTCTCGCCTCCCGTACCGTCGCGACCCGCTCGATCTTCGCGAAGCCCCTTTCCGGCAGCAGATGAAGGCGGTTCGTACTTAAAGGCTTCCCGTCATCATCCAGCACCAGGATATAGAGGCTCGACGACGTATCGTCGGCAAATTCACCCCGGAGCGGCAAATCGAAGCCCTGTACCATTGCCTCCGTCCGGATATAGTAGACACCGGCCCGCTCCCATTCTTCTTTTACTCTTCTGGCTTCCATATTTTTACTCCCATCGTATTACAGCAGCTTCCAGCTTATGGACGGCGACATCGATCACCGTCGTGATGACTCCGACGGTAATGATCCCTGCCAATACACAGCGGTAATCCGCGAAGGCCTTGTATTTCTCGACAAAATAACCGATGCCGAGGTTCATGCCCAGCATCTCGGCGCCGGAGAGACACATAAAGGCGCCTCGGAGGCTCTTCGAAATACTTCTGATAATCTCCGGCAGACAGAAGGGCAGGATAACCTTGACCAGCATACCTCCCGTCCCGACCCCCATGGTTCGCGCAGCGTCGACAATGGAGGGATCGATTTGTCCGACCTTGGCTACGGTTCCCTGGAAGGTAGGCCAGAAGACCGCAAAGAAGATGACAGCGATGGCCGCCTGCCGGAAGGTGGAGAAAATCATGATGAGATAGGCCGCAAACATCATTGGCGGAATCAGGGTAATGACATTGGAAATCGGAAGGAACACTTCCCGAATCCGGTCCACCCAGCCGGCCAGCATGCCAAGAATCGTCCCCAGCACCACGGCCAGTAAAAAGCCCCAGAATAATAAGGAGAGGGAACCTAAAACGTCGCTTCCGATCTCCCGGGGCTTTTCTACAAAAACATGAAAGAGCCCCTCCGGGGACGGAATCAACAGATCGTTGTGAACAAGTCCCACCTTATAGGAGACCTCCCAGAGCAGTAAAAACAAAAAGAGAATCAGTGCAATGTCGGAATGACTCTTTTTGCCGGTCCGCCAAAGGTTCCCGGTATAGACCAGGAAAATCAGGACCAGAACCACGATATAGGCCAGGCTGTCGTAGTAGGCCTTATGTATGGTAAAATATGGAAAGAATAAGGTAAGCAGGATATTGAGTCCCAATAGGATAAGGTTCAGGCCGTAGGCAATCCCGTATTTTTCAGGAAGAAGGCTCTTTTTCACAATACTACCTCCGCATCGATATGTTTTTCTACATAGGCGTAAAAGCAGGAATACAGCTTCCGGCGAAGCTCCTCATAGTGCATGGTTCCTGCCAGCTTTTCCCGTCTTCTCGGCCTTGGCAGGTCGACGTCGATGATCTGGCTGATTTTGCCGGGTTCCATCACGACGATCCGGTCTGCCAGGAGAATCGCTTCATCCATGTCATGGGTGACGAAGATGGCTGTCTTCTTCTCCTCGGTGCAAAGCTTCGATACCAGCTCCTGCAGCTCCTGTCGAAGAACCGGATCGATGGCCCCGAAGGGCTCATCAAAGAGGAGGACATCCGATTCCAGCGCCAATGCCCGAGCCACAGCGACGCGCTGCTTCATGCCGCCGCTCAGCTGGCTCGGATAGCGGTTTGCCGCGCCCATCAACCCTACGCTTCGAAGATAGGTCTGCAGCTTTTCCTCCCGCTCTGCCTTGGTATATCCTTTTTTGCTCTGGCGGATGCCAAAGAGGATATTGCCCTTGACGGTCAGCCAGGGAAAGAGGGAGTATTGCTGAAAGACCACGGCCCGATCGATGCCCGGACCTTTTAGCCTCTCGCCGTCCAATAGGATTTCTCCGGATTTGGCCTTGTTCAGACCGTTTAAGAGGCTTAAAAGGGTCGATTTCCCGCAGCCTGAGGAGCCCAGGATACAGACGAATTCGCCGGGGTAGATATCCAGATCGATATGCTCCAGGGCCGGAAAACTGCTTTTTGCATCGATATAATCGAAGGAAACGTCCCGGATCCGGATTTTTGGTTCCTGTGTTTTTTCTGTATACATGTCCTTGTGCTCCTTAGGGTGAGCTGCCGCAGCCGTCAAGGCTTTGGCAGTGATATTTTTTTAATCCCGCAGCTTCGATGCAATCGGATTTACTGATGCATCCTGGGAAAGGGTGCGGTTCTTCGGGTCACGGTCGGCCTGCGCTGAGGCATTCCACTGGCACGGGCTGATGACGCTCTGGTAGTCCTCGGCAGTCTCGCCTTCCGGATGATTTTTGTATACATGCTCCGGATCCTGCGACAGAGCCTTTCTCTCACCGTCCGTCGCCCAGAGCTCGTCGTAGGGCACCTGGGCTGCGATGCGCTTCGGGAAGCTTGCAAAAATTCCCTTTACATCATTTTTCGGAAACTCGAAGAAGGTATATTTCCGGAAAACCGGCAGGGCAAAGAGATCCTTGACATAGCCCCAGACATTTTTATATTCCGGAATCCGCTTCTTCATGGGGCCTACATTGTGATAATAGCTGGTCTCCCAGCGTACCAGGGTCACATAGAGACGGATATCGGAGTCGGTAATATAGTCTCCGAAGAGAAAGCGGTTGGTCTCCAGACGCTTGTCCAGCTTCTCGATGGCGTCGAAGAAATCCTGATATGCCTCGTCATAGGCCTCCCAGGACTGGCAGAAGGCCATCCGGTAATGTCCGTTGTTGACCGTCGGGAAGAGCCAGTCGTTGAACTCATCGATCTCCCGGCGATATTTGACCGGATAGAGATCCGGTGCGTCCGCCGGCTGGAATTTCCGGAACTGCACTTCGATATAATTGGTCAATCTCTGGTAATCGTTGTTGACGGTCTTCTTTTCCTTTTTGTCGACCAGGGAAGGCGTCGTCGCCCTCCCCTTGAAATCCGGATCCGCATTTTTATAGAACTGGCTGAGGAAATAAGCCCCGCAGATCGGATCCTTGTGCCCGGGCTGATCCGCAAAGCCATGGCCGTAGATATTACTCTCCCCGGAATGGGTCGTCGCTGCATCCGGAAGTATCTCCTGAAGACCCAGAATATCCCGGACGATCACCGGCCGATTCGACCAATGGCAGCCGTGAGCCCAGTAGATGGCATAGCGATCTGCCTCTGCCTTCAGCTCATCCGCTCCGTCCCCAAAGGGCTTTACAAAGGCATTTGGCTGGCGGATAAAGGCTCCCCGGTCATCAATCTCACTTTTTGTTTCCTTAGGTCTCGGGTCTACGCCGACCTCCTTTGCGTGAGCCCGGGCCTCCTCATCTGTATAAATATCGAATTTTTCCGGTGAAAGTGCACAAGCGTTCATTTTCTCTTTCCTTCCCTAATTTTACTTTGTATTGTCTTCCTGATACTGGGTCAAAAGCTCCTGATAAAAGCTGTTGTCTGCATTTTCTTCCGCCAGGGAGGTCAGAGCCTCCTCGTAAGCGGAGGTATCGATATTCTGGGTGATATCATAATCCGCGAAATCGATGCCTGCACTCTCCAGAAGTCCGGAGTTTGACGCTGCCTCCACGTATTTTACAATTCCGGCGGTATTCGGGTCGGTCGCATACTTCGTGATACCGCCGTAGAGATAGGTCTCCACATAATCCGCTTCCTTGCCGGAATAATTTGCCACGGTATCAATCACATCCTGCTTGATGGTCTCATCCGTCTCGCCCTGCTTGTAATACTCGAAGGCACGGATTCTCGCTCTCTCATAAGCTACAAAAGAATCGTATTTGTCTGTCAGACGCTTGGAGGAGGTCACCTCGCGGCAGCATACATAATTTTCCTGCAGGGCTCCTGCCGTCGTCACAACGGAAAGGTCATAGGCGTCGCCGTAGAGGAGCGCATATTCCAGCGGAAGGAAGCCTACCTCGATCTCGCCCTTCTGTACGGCCTGGGCGACGGAGGTCTCATCCGAATAATAGGAAATATTGCCGGTATCCTCTGCCTCGATGGCGGCAATGGTATCCTCCGAAACGCCCTGATCCAGCAGGTACTGTCTCGTCACGACCCAGGAGGACTCATTTCTTACAAAACCAAGCTTCGCCTGTGTGATGGCATCGAGGTCAATCACCGTATCCGCCGACTGGTAAGCGCTCTCCTGTCCGCTCTTCGCAATGATGGCGCCGCCCTCCACGGCAGTTCCCGCGATTACCGTAATATCCTGTCCGGAGCCGATGGCCTGCAGATCCGGCACAAAGCCTACATTCAGGATATCGACCTGATCGCCCTCCCCGGCGATGGCGGTCAAAGCCTCCTGTCCGGAGATATTCACCGGCTCCACGGTAACGCCCTCTTCTTCAAAATAGCCCTTTTCCAGAGCCAGGATATTGATGGCAATCCGGATATTGCCCGGAAGGAAGGAGACCTTTAAGGTGCCGTGGTCGGCTGTAGTTGTCTCTGCGCTCTTGGTCTCTGTACTTGCTTCTGTCTTTGCTTCTTCTGTCGTCTCTTCTTTTGTCTCCCCGATAGCTCCGGTCTGGCCGCAGCCGCTCAATAAGGAAAGTGTAAGTGCAGCTGTAAGTCCTGCTGCGATCCATCTCTTTTTCATCTTCTCTATTCCTCCTGCATCGTCATCAGCTGATAAGTCAAGCTGGCTGACTTCGTCAATTCTTTCAATTTGATATATTCCGATGTCGTATGAACCTCCTCCATCCCGCAGGAAAGAACGATGGTCTGGATTCCGTGAGCATTCAGCCGGTTGGCGTCGCTGCCGCCAAAGGTACCGGTAAGCGTCGGCTTTTCGATCCCGATGCTTTTTGCTGCCCTTTCGAATCTCTTTACCGTCCTTTCTGTCTTCGGAATCCGGTAGGCTCTGATATGCTCCTCACTGCAACAGTAGGCGACCCCTCCGGCCTTTCTCGCACATTCGGTAAAGGAGCGCTCCACCTGAGCCATGAGCTGCAGAGCCTTTCCATGGTCACTGCTTCGGATTTCTCCGGTCAGCACGACCTCGCCCGGGACGATATTCTTTCCGGTGCCGCCGTGGATGGTTCCGAAGTTCAGGGTCGTCTCCGGATCCACATGACCCGTTTTCCAGCCTGCCAGGGCTTCGACCGCGATATTCAGGGCATTAATGCCCTCCTCCGGCGCAAAGCCTGCGTGGGCTGCCCGCCCCTTTATCGTAATCGTAAAGGAAAGAATCGAAGGAGCGCTTAGGGAAGCGGCTCCTACGGCGCCGTTGAGATCCAGGACATAACCGCTTTTTGCCTGCAAAAGCTCGTAGTTCAGATAGCGGCTGCCCTCGCAAAAGGGCTCCTCCGCTGCCGTAAACAAAAGCTCGATCGTTCGATGCGGAGTACCTTCCTCCCAAATGACCCGAAGGGCTTCGAGAATTGAGGCCAGCCCGGCGATATCATCGGCTCCGAGAACCGTCTCTCCTTCAGAGACCAGTCTGCCCTCCTCCGTTAGCTTTGCCTGCTTTCCCTTTCCCGGCGCCACGGTATCCATATGGACGGAGAAGAGAAGGGGTTCCCCCGGAAGGGTGCCCGGAAGATATCCGTAGAGATTCGGATAGCTTTCCGGATGTTCCTTCAGATAAGCATCCTTTGTCGTATCCGTCCGAACGGTCACCCCCAGGGAGGTAAGCTCCTCCTTCAAGGCCTCGCCGATGGCTTTCTCGTGGAAGGATTCGCTATCAAAACCGGTCAGTCTTATGAAGTTTTCCAGCAATCGTGCTTCGTTTATCATGTCTGTTCTTCTTTCCTGTGTTTCTGACTTTTCGTTATCATAAACCCTAATTCCTAGTTTGTCAATAGGTAATATATGGTTTTTGGATCCCTGACGGAGGAGAGTCGCCCGGGTGTCCAGCTGTCGAATGAACTGGAACTGCCTTAAGAGGCTGGGAGCGACACCAACAAATTCGCAATGGAAGTGCTGTTCCGCGTCATGCAAGCTGGCGGAGCCCCGACCCCGGGCGACTTCCTTCAGATGGGATCAAAAAAAGCCCCCAAAGGGGGCTTTTTCAGCAGTACTTATTCCACATCCTGCAGAGCGTCCAGGTCGACCTCACCGGTCCGAACCTTGACTACCTTATCTACATTGTATACAAAGATCTTGCCATCTCCGATATGACCGGTATAGAGGGCCTTCTTGGCTGCCTCGATGACCGTCTCTACCGGGATGCTGCCGACGATGACCTCGACCTTGACCTTCGGAAGCAGGGTCGCATCCATCTCGACACCACGGTATTTCTCGCCGGCGCCCTTCTGAACGCCGCAGCCCATGACCTGGGTGACCGTCATACCGGTGACACCGATGTCGTTCATGGCCTTCTTCAGCAGGTCGTAGCGGGACAGCTTCGCGATGATGGATACCTTATAGATACCGGTCGCAGATACCGGAGCCTGTACCACTTTGACAGCCGCATTCTTCTGGAATTCAGAAGCTACACCATACTCATCGACACCGAGATTCGTATTTTCATTGACATCCATGGTCATCGTATTGGAGATATCCATGATGCTGAAGCCTGCATAAGCAGAGGGCAGACCGTGCTCGCAGGAATCCAGACCTACGATTTCCTCTTCCTCTGTTACACGAAGTCCGATGGTGGCCTTGATGATCAGGAAGAAGAGCGTCATGGTCACTGCCGTCCAGGCCAGGACGCAGACCATACCGAGGAGCTGTTTTCCAAGGAGGCTAAAGCCGCCGCCGTAGAAAAGACCGGTGAAGGTATCATTGCCCGGAGCACTGGTGGTCGCGAAGAGACCTACCGCGATGGTGCCCCACATACCGTTCATGAAATGAACCGCTACGGCACCTACCGGGTCATCTACCCGAAGTACATAATCCAGGAACCATACACCGAAGACAACCAGGACGCCGGCTACCGCACCGATGATAATCGCACCGAGGCAGTCTGTCACATCGCAGGGAGCGGTAATGGCTACCAGACCTGCCAGGGAAGCATTCAGGCACATGGATACATCGGGCTTGCCGTAGCGAACCCAGGTAAATACCATACAAACGACTGTCGCGATAGCCGGAGCTACCGTAGTGGTCAGGAATACACTGCCCAGCTGCTCTACGCTGGTGCAGGCAGCGCCGTTGAAGCCGTACCAGCCAAGCCACAGGATAAAGCAGCCTAAGCAGCCCAGCGGAAGGTTGTGACCCGGGAAGGCATTGACCTTGGTGATCTTGCCTTCTTTATTTTTTGCGAATTTTCCGATACGGGGTCCGAGAAGCTTCGCACCGATAAGAGCGGTGCAGCCGCCGACCATATGGATCGCACAGGAGCCGGCGAAATCATGGAAGCCAAGCTGAGAGAGCCAGCCGCCGCCCCAGATCCAGTGCGCCTCAATGGGATAAACCAGAGCGGAAATAACTGCGGAATATACACAATAGGAAAGGAACTTGGTTCTCTCTGCCATGGCGCCGGACACGATGGTTGCGGTCGTCGCACAGAATACCAGGTTGAATACGAAGTTCGAATAATCAAAGCTTTCATAGGCGGTAAAGATATCAAAGCCCGGCTTTCCGATAAGGCCTACTACATCCTCGCCCAGTAAGAGTCCAAAACCAATTAAGATAAATACAACGGTTCCGATACAGAAATCCATCAGATTCTTCATCAGGATATTGCCTGTATTTTTTGCCCGGGTAAAGCCTGCCTCTACCATGGCAAAGCCTGCCTGCATCCAGAATACCAATGCGGCACCGATCAGGAACCAGACGGCGAAAAGCTGACCGTCTACAGCTGTCAGTATTTCCTGTGTCATAACAATTCCTCCTCTTTTTTGATTCTCCCTTCGGGCTCCGGAGTTATATTCCCTTCGGGATCCATATAAAAAAGGAGACCTGGCCCGCGGAATCCTCCGCTTCCAAATCTCCTTTGATATGAGACTTATTATAAGCACGTTTGAGAGAGCTTGTCAACATCAAGTTTCGATTATTTTTCTCTGTTCATATTTTATTCATATTTCTTTTAAAAAACGTTCAATTCATGCTCATATCACATTCATTTTCCATTTCTATAATGACACCATAAGATGAAGGAAACAAAGAAACATCCAACTTAGCTTACTATCTTATTTTGAATAAACTTTTTCATAATAAATGCCAGGCAGAACAGCTGCCTGGCATCCTCCCTTTTCAGGGGTTTTTCACTCAAACTTCCCACTTGAAAATCCGAAAAGAAGTAGCCCGGGGTGGGCGCTCACAGCTGCATGACGCGGATATTCACTGGAATTGCGTAAATTTGTTAGGTGCCGCTCCCGGCCTCTAAGT
>CAVFGF010000064.1:0-13474 GCA_963621925.1 Alistipes onderdonkii
CTCCCACCGCCCAAGGGCAGTGGGTTTCCGCCTATGACAAACGAAAGGATTTTTTTATGAATTGTTTGATTGGATGAAGGAAGTAAAAGACCAGATACATCCGTTGATCCTTGGCAGCGTATTTTATTAAATCGAAAAGTTCCAGGACGATTATTATGATGCAATAGCGAAATGCCATGTAGAAGGAGAATCTACGGTATTTATTGAATTTATGCTGTCTCAAATAGATAATATTCTTGATGAGCTTTTAAATCAGATGACAAATAGCGCCACTGATGACGCTGAATTTGGCGCTAATGGCGTTAATGGCGCTAATGGCGTTAATGGCGCTAATGGCGCTAATTGTGATGCTGATACGGAAAACAACTTACTATCAATTTTGAAACAGAATCCGAATATTACGCAGGCAGAATTGGCAAAGGAGTTATCACTATCAAGCAGAACAATTCAGAGAATGATGAGGAAACTGATGGATGCCCACAGGATAAAGAGAGTAGGGTCAACAAGAACAGGGCATTGGGAGATAAAAAACGTTTAATCTGACTCTCCAGCGCGATTCCAATGTTTTTATCTGGCATAGCCAAATCCGATGATCCTCTCCTTTAAATCATCAAAATATGGCAGCAATTCCGGTATTGATTTACACAAGGCGATGGCGCTTGCCTCATTGTAGTGATGTGATTCATCATTCCGAAGCCTCAGCATATGAAGCCATGCCGTCTCATCCTCAATGAGCCCACGGTTTAATGCGGCCATCAGAATCAGCTTAGGAGAACCTGTTCTCCCTTTATCGATGCCCTCCTCCTCCAGGATATATTTCATAGCCTTCCAGGACAGCTCGAAAGTCAGACAAAATGTATTTACACAACCACTCAGGATAATTTTGCTTTTGCTGTAATCCGTCACTGCAGCTTCGTGCAGGGTCTCCAGACTGGAAAAGTAATTCTCAATTTTTCGATGCATCTCCCCACGCTCCTTCATACAAGATATGTCCGTCCCTTCGGATATCCTCTCGCAAAGCCTCGCTCAACGGCTCATCCAGGTTGATGATATCCATATCCAACAGAGTAAAGTCATTGTACTTCAAATCTGCATACAGATGATCAAAATTCTTTGCTCCTCCGATAGCCAGATCGATATCGCTGTAGGGTCCGTTTTCTCCTCGGGCACGTGAGCCAAATAAAATGACCTTTTTTGCAACATATTTCTTACAGCAGTTTATGATTTCTTTTTCTACCGTTTTATCTAAGTCGTACATGCTTCCCCATCTCACTCTATATGCTCCAGCGCGAACTCTGCCCAGCTGTACTGCTTCATATATTCCCCACGGTAGCTGCTGATGGCTGCCGGGTCGCCGGCCAGGTAGCGGTAGTAGTCGCAGTCGAGCCTCGATACATCGACGGAGAAATGGTTCCGTCTGGCCAGGAAGACATCCTCGGCGCCGCAGTCCCGAAGGGCTCTGCGGATATCGGAGATCAGGTTGCGCAGGTAATGGCGGTTGCGCTCGATCTCGGTGGAATCCTCCCAGAGCACCGCGCAGAGCTCTCCGGTATTGGCCCCGGCGCCCCTTAGATCCACGAGATAGGCGAAGATCTCTTTCGCCTTCGCCCGGGCAAAGGGCACCGGCCGATTGCCTGCAAATACTTCGAAATTCCCGAAGCATTGGATTCGAAGCTTCTTTGGCGCCTCTGCCGGCAGTCCTGTGGTTTGATCTCCTGCGATTCTTTCGATCTCTGCATCCGGCCGCACCGCCCGGATCGCCCTTTCTATCTCCTCGACCGCTGCCGGATCTTCATCCTCTATCCAGATCTTCATCTTTGCTCTCCCGCAAAACCGGAAATTATTTCCATTTTCTCAATCTACCATAGTCACTGCATGGAAGAGCTCCCACTCCTCCAGAAGCTCTTCCAGAAGAAGCCGGATACCATCTTCGCCCAAGGGATCTCCCTGCTCTCGCCTGGTCAGCCGCAGATACAGCCGCCCGTCCCGGGGATAGATCATTCCCTGCAGATTCTTTCGATTGTAATCCATGCAGCGAAGCTTAGCCTCCTGCTCGTCCTCATAGACGACGTCCAGCGGAACGCTGGCCTCCAGGACAAAGCCTCCCTGATTCACATCCAGGAGATGGTAGCGCAGGTAGCTTACTACCTCCTCACCGTTTATATCCAGCCACAGCTGCAGAGCCGGTTCCTCCTCCAGAGAAATCAACAGGCATTCCTGCTGCAGCTCATCCAGATCTTTCTCCAGCTCCATCAGCCGCTGCAGGATAATGCCGGTCTCCTCCTCCAGTTCCTCCTCCTGATTCTCCGGCAGAAGCAGCTCCTGTACCTCCCGCATAGCGAAGGCCTGATCCCGATCCCAGGCCGCATGGCAGAGACTGCTCTTTTGTACATGCAGGTCCTTTCGCAAAAGCAGCTTTTTGCATGCCGGATAGCTCATTAAATCGCCTGCCACCGGTACATAGAAGCTGTCTGCATCGGGAATCTCCTGACGAATCTCCGGGATAAAATGATTCATCAAAGCCAGAAGCAGTGCCTCCATCCCTTTTTCGGCACCGCACTCCTCCACGATGATACAACCCCTGTATACAGACAGGAAGAGATAGGCCAGCACCTTATGGTTGTGTACATAGATGCCGGACAGCTTCGGGAAGGCCTCCCCGTACTCTCCGGCGCCCTCCCGGTTCGGATGCGTACGGCTCATCAGATTCAAAAGAGCCTTTCGCTCGGTGCCTACGGCTCCCAGGGCCGGCCGGATACGGCCTTTTTCCACTGCATTGCTGACTTTTTCATTCTCTGCAAAGACCGCGCAGTGCTCCAAATCCTCCAGGGAGATCCGGTAGAAGCTCTCCGACTCCTCCAGCACAAAGTGCTGACCGGTCAGAAGTTGTCCCCAGTCCTCCTCCTGCTCCTCAACAATCATCTGATGGCAGGTGATGTCTGCCAGTTCATGCTCCTTCAGATACTGACGCAGCCGGCGAAACAGTACCTGAAAGCCTTTTTTCTCCGTGGCACGGACATACAGAAGCTCTGCCCCCTCTTCGGATGTATGGAGAGCCAGGCAGCCGCAGACGCTGTCTCCGGTTATCTCCTTCTTTTTCAGTAAAAAGGCATCCACATCTCCTTCGGCGACCGCGCGACGAATCCACAGAGGACACTGTCCCTCCAGCATTTCCGTATGTCCGCTATATGCCTGCAAAAGCTCATATCTCATCCTTCATTTCCCCGCTTTTTAGATAGTTATAAATCGTGTAAGTGTTATAAGCTTCCTGACTGCAGCAGAACATCCATCACACTTCTGGCATCTCTCAGCTCCAGCAAAAAAACACCGTGGGTAGCCGTCTCATAAGTGCTGCCCATATCCTCTTTATGCTTGCTTAAGGGCACACGCTTCAGCTCTCCTGCCTCATTCACCTGATAGACAGGAATGCTGCCTCCATGGGGATTGAAAAGCTCCAGAAACTTTTTCACCCGATTGCCCACTCGAATCTCCTGGGTGCCCAGGACGGCATAGGCATGTTTGCCGTACATGCCGTTTCGGTAGGATTCTCCTACCGTTCCGCTGACAGAAAGGTTATCTGACTGGAAATCTCTGGTTCCGACGCTACAGACACCGCCTCTTCGGAGGGTATTCTGGATATTGCGGTACATTTGTTCTTCTTTGGCCGTATATTCCTGCGGGACAGTTTCCTTCTCCAGTCTATGTTTAAAATCATTTCCCATTTCCAGGAAAATCCTCTGCATCTCGGCCGGGTTTCGATTGCACTGTTCCCAGCATATCCTCATGATATCCCACATTTCTTCCGGGATCTTAGCCGTTTTCATATTCCCGTCTTCCAGATCTCCGCCTTCATAGGACTTTAAGGCCTTCGTATATTGTTCTATGTCTGCCAAAACCCTTCCCAGGGCAACTGCCAGGGTCTTGTTGTCCATAGCCCGCACTTCCATCTTGCCCTCACGATAGTCCAGAATGGTTTCCAGCGTTCTCTCGAAGTATTCATAGCGCTTCAGCTCCTCTTTCCAGGTTCGGACGCTGCTTTTCGGCAGCTTCCCTTCTCCGGCCAGGTAGCGAAAGGCCTTATTATCCTTGTCCTGCATATGTCTCTTCTGGAAATACAGGAGGCTTGGACGATCTAGTTTCTTTTCGCCCAGAGTAGGAACGGCCGCAGCATGCAGGCGTCCGCCAAAAACCTGTACATCCAGAGTTTCCATCTTGATGTCCATTTTTCCTGCAGGAAGTTCTCCGGTCAGCTCCTGAATAGCCTGCGAGAAATCTCCTCCGTTCAGGTTACTGTAGGCATAAGAAGGTCGACCTGACTCGACACGTTCTCCATTGTTTATCTCCCATGGATTTACAACCTTCTTTCCTCTGCGCACCGCTGCATAGGCCTTTTCCATCATCTTTACCCACAAAGCGCCCCTGGAAAAAGAATCTGTATTCAGCCACAGATTTACATAATCTCTCTCCGGTATGGTCTTATCCACCGTCACCTGAATCGTCTTTTGCTGCTGCGCGTCGTGATAGAAGCTGACAGTAACGGTTCCGTCTCCATTGTCCTGCATCATTTTCTTGATCAAGGACGGTTTTCTGGCCACGATGCTGGCCAGCGCAGAGATAAAATAGCAATCTCCCGAAGCACCCTGGGTCAAATCCCGGAGCGTCGGCTCATGCGGAAACAGTGGCTCCTCCCGAACAGGCCGAAAGGTATCGATGCATCTTCGTTTGGCGCTGTCTTTGATCTCGACATTCATATCGCTGAAAAATTCGTCGTACACGCGATAGCCTTGAGCCACCATGTTGGGCATATCGATCCGACCATCCTCCTCCTCACCCACGTACTGTCTCATCAGGGAAGCGTATTGCTTCTCACGGAACCCCTTTCCCGTCAGCACGATGCGATCCAGGGTCTTTCTCAGCTTCTGCCGGAACTTTGTTTCATCCTGATCGAAGGTGGTATAGGACATCTCCAACTTTGTCCGGTAGGATTCCATATAATCATAGATCAGCTTCGGAAGTGTGGCAAATTCTGAATTCTCGTCCCAGACGCCTTCTTCCTTCAATTTCCAGATAAAGCTCTGGCTCACCGCCAAGAGACGTGCCTCCTTATTGAGGCGCCGTTTATTGTCTCCGTTCGTCAGCTGATAGTCCGCCTTCAGCCGGATATAATTCGTGCCATTCCTTTCGATATGCTCCTGATACTGCTCGCTCTCTTCTTCGTCATAGACCGTATTGATGAGATCCGTCTCGTCGTCCAGATTGATGCCTGCCCGGCGCTCCAGACGACGCAGTCTTCTCTCCTGTATCGTATTTCCTTCCCGGACGCCGGTCATATCCTCCTTGCGGCCTTCCAGCAACTCATAGATCTCGTAATCCTTTTCCCATCTCTCCTTCCGGGCATATCGTTTTTCGCCCTTTACGATGAGATCAATGGCTAAGGAGCTGTAGGTCAACTGATCAAGGCTCATGCCGTAATCTCCCAGCACTGCATTGACATGATGGCGATAGTAAGCAAGGACCTGATCCGCCTTCTGAAGACGCTCCCGCATATCCCTTGGAATACGAATCTTTCCTCTCTTATTCTGGAATTTGTTTGCCAGATCCAAAACGGAGAGACTTTGTACCAGATGCTCGGTGATAAAACTGCTACTTAGATATTCCTGACGCAGCTTCTTATCATTCCAGATGCTTTCGGCTTTTTCTATATATAGCTCCAGCAGTTCATTCCCCTTCAGGTCATCGTAAGCCTCCCCGAAGCCGCTTTCCTTGTATTCCTTCGCCATCTTTGCCATGGACTTCGCTGTCTCACTCAGATCTGCCCGCAGACTCTGACGATTCTGTAAAGCCTGCTTTCGAAGCCGCAGCCGATTCAGATAGGTATTTCCTCGCAAAAGCTCTCCCCAGGGCTCTCTTTGCAGTCTCTCATAAACCGCGATCTGTTTATCGATACCAAGCTCCTCTGCTTCATCCGCTATTTCATCGGTCTCTTCCATGTGCATCTGCCTGGCATAGAGCTGATGATACTCCATCTGCTTCCGGCAAAGCTCCTCCATGGTATGATAAAGCTTTCGCTCCATCATCCGGAACAGCCCCGCCATTTCATTTACAACCTCCTCACGGCTCGCAATCTCTACCTCCGTATGAGTCGGGTCAGCCTTCCACGCATCCAGTTCGTCTTTCCTTTTCTTCAGATCCTGGGCTCCTGCCACCACGTCCCGGAGCAGGCGCTCATGCTCCTGGGAGAGCTGCTGCAGCTCCGACTCCAGATACTCCAGCGGATCCCTCACCCGATGCCGTTCCCGGGGCGCAGCCTCCTGGGGCAGCTCCTGCGGAATATTTCTCTGATTCTGCACCTGATTCTGCTGCACATTCGTATTGATTTGTTGATTCTCAGCCTTCTTGGCCTGTACCTGTACACTCGGCGGCATAAGCTGCTCCCCTCCGTTCGTTTCCGTGGTTATATTATGTCAACTTATTTACATGAGTCCCTTGCTGTGGCAAAGCTCCCGAAGCTGATCCTCTATTTCTGCTACGGGCAGGGTGATATTGCCATTATTCTGCGCTTTCTCCATCTGCATCGTCGCGATGATCTGGTCCTTCATGGCCTCTGCTCCTATCTGATTCGACAGGATGGCTTCTTCTTTGTGCTCTTTTTTCATCGGTGTGCCTTCTAGATCATACCCGCTTAAACAGAAGTGATTTTCCCCAAAATTTCGCATAAAAAGCTGATTTGCCGCATCCATCTGATGATCGATATAAGTAAGCAGCGCATTTCCCTGTGTCCGACTCTTTTCGCTGCTCAACGCATCCAGTATGACATTGTATGCCCTAAACTGCATCGAATCGGTCGTAACCAAATCGTGATACTTCTTCAACGCATTTCCCCGCGTTATATCTTCCTCGCTGTTCCAGTAGGTCTTCTTCAGACGCAGATAGATATAGGCAATTCCGGCGATTCGGTCTTCCGCATTTTCACTGAAAAACAGGTTCAGAAGCCTTAGATTCGTCTCATAATTTTGACGAGTCTCCGGTGTAACCTCTCCATCCTCTCCACGCTTATATTTCAGCATCAAATCACGAAGACGCGAAGGCGGAGACAAGAAGGGACGAAGTCCCCTCTTTGCCAGCTCTCCTCCGTCAAACCATTGCGGAAGATGACGGGTCAGATCTTTCTGAACAGCATTATCCTCCAGTCTACACTTTCTTACCAGCTGGGCTGTCTGCTCTGCATAAGCTTCCGATTCCGTATTCGGCTGCCAGTTGGCATCGCGCGTCCGCAGCTCCTGTCTCAGGGCTTCCTGATAGCCATCCTGCTGATGCAGCTGCTCGACTCTGTCCCTCAGCGCCTGCTCCATCGCCTCATCGATCACCGGATCCGGCATTGTTTTGGCAACATCCATTACCTGCTTGGCTGTAGTCTGATACTCCTTGCTTTTTTCTGCATGGAGCGTGGTATCCACCATGCCGCCCTCTTCCTTGAAGCCATAGGACTCCAGGTAGCTCTTGGTGGCATTGCGGACAAAGGTATATTTTTGCGATACCATAACGCTCTTCATATAGGCCAGCTCTCTGGGCAGCTCCATGTGGCGATCGGTATAGCGCTTCTCCTCCATCTGGATAATCGTGGAGAAAATCATATATAGGCTGAAAAGGCCCTTGCTTGCCGTACCATTCTTGTAGAATGCGTCGATATTCTCTTTTTTATAGCTCTCCTCATTTAACTCCAGCTTATTCAGGCGGTTATAGAGCTTGGCCACCATCGTAAGACGGAGCGCGTCATCCTGGCTCTTGAAGGCTTGTATCGTCTCCCAGTTGTCCTCGTAATTCGCTCTGGTCTCCTCTGTCACCTCTCCGTTTGAATCTCGCTCATAGGGAAGGAGTACATCTGCCCAGCGGTTCGGCATCTGGTTGCCGTTTGCCTGATCGAGCGCCCGAAGATCCTCCGTAAAATTCACCTGCAGATCCAGGTTGATGGCCTTTCGTTTCTCCGCCGATTCCCGGATGGCTGTTACGGCGGGCTCCACCTCCAGTATGCTGCCCGTCAGGGCGATGAGCTTCGTGACGCGATCCATGCGGCGTCTGCCCTTGAAGGAACCGTACCACTTCTTATAACGGAGGCTTGCGTAGCTCTGCAGCGCACTGGAGAGGTTTTTCAAGGCTGCTACCTGGGCCTTCCATTCATGGATATCATCCGCCGCGCGCTCCTCCCGATCCTTCTTAATCAATTTTTTATAGGCATCGGCTGCCTCCCAGACTGCTGTATAAGCCGGAGAGTCAGACCCCGCCTTCCGGTCGCCCAGCAGTTCGTCGATGGTCTGCTCCATATCCATCACATTTGCATTCTGACGAATCTGTCTGGCAGTCTCGTCCCTCTGCTGTACCTGTCTGAGAGCCTTTTCCGCCTCTTCTTCCAGTTTTTCCCAGTTTGACATGGTGCCCTTCTCGAGAAAGGCATTCTCATATTTCCGATAGAGGTTTGCACTTACCTTTGCGAACTCATCACTCTTCTGTACCCAGTCCTGATTGATTCGCTTTTTCATGTAATCGTTGAAGGCCTTCATCTTCGGAAGGGCATCGTAATGCTCCAGGTAATATCCCGCAAGGGCGATCTTGTCCATGATTTCCTGATCATGCGCGCTTAAGTCTTCCTCCTCGAAGCCGAAATTCGGCGCCATCTGCTGAACCGGATTCTGCACCTGATCCTGAACATTCTGATTCTGATGCTGCTCCTGTACCTGGTTCTGTCTTTCCTGCTGTAACTGATTCGCTCCTCTTGGCATAATTAACCCTCACATTTCTCACTCGTCATCGAAGGCTTCTTCCGCCTCCTCCGGTGTAATCGTTTTCTCGTAACGCTGTACCCAATAGTCCTTCTCGGCCTCGCCCAGGACGTACGTCAGAAGCTTTCGCACCCGCTCGTCGTCGATGGCGATATCGATCCCCTTCGTATCCTCCCGAAGCTCCCGAACGACCTGCACCAGCATGGCCAGAATCTGCTGCTTCTGCTTCCACTCGGGATCCACGTAGACATTTAAGAGCTCGGCCCGTTCCTTCTCCTTCTCCGGATTGCCCAGAAGAATGGCTCCCCGCATCCTGCCGTTTTCGATGGCGAAGACGCTCTTTTTCGTATCGCAGTCACCGAGAAGCTCATCGCGGAATCTCCTCGGCAGCTCCTTGCCCTGCTCTCTCGCGTAGTAGCGCATCTCTGCCCGATCCAGGTGGGTGTAGATCTTTGCGTTCACCGTATAGAACGGCTGCAGAGCCTTGCTCTCCAACAGCTTCGTCCGATCGTAGGTGCAGATATGGCCGTCCAGAATCACCGGCTCAAAGCCTGCCAGCAGGAGAAAATGGGTAAAGTCTACAATCTCCTCCCGTTCCCCCATCGGCATACACAGGATCTTCTGCACACCGCTGTTTCCCAGGATCCGCTCCGCCTCGTAGAGGAGACCCATGGCGCAGCCCTCTTCTCTCGCCTCCGGTACGGTATAGATATAAGCCAGCTCCACGCAGCCCCGTTCCTCCGGCTTCAGCTGGAAGGCTGCCATGGTAAGGATGCGGCCTTCCTCTGCTTCGGTCTTCTCGTCCGTACCGATCTTATCGGTCTTTTCCTCTTCACCGACCATCAGCCAGCCTCTTCCGTTCCTTATATTCTCCCGAATCTCCCCGGGCAGAAATGTCAGCTCCTCTCCCAGCTGTTCTCCAGTCAGCAAATGGTAATTCATCTATCTTTTCTCCTTCCGGTTTCACTCTTTTATCCGAACCTTTTTCAAGGAACAGTATAAAGAATTTCCCCTGAAATTGCAAGTTTCATGACCTTGGAGGTTCCGGCTTTGCTGCTTAGCTATAGTGTACGAAATACACGGAGAAAAAACAAGGTTTCAAACGTTTAAGAATGTTAAAGATTGCGTTACTCAAACTTCTCGCCCGGAACAGCGGTATGGAAGTAGCCCGGGGGCGGGGATCGCACAGCTGCATGACGCGGAACAGCACTTCCATTGCGAATTTGTTGGTGTCGCTCCCGGCCTCCGAAGGCAGCTTGTGTTCATTCGACAGCTGTACACTGTCACCCGGGCGGCAGTGTGCATCTGGCGAATGTACACAAGCTTAGAGGCCGGGAGCGGCACCTAACAAATTTACGCAATTCCAGTGAATATCCGTGTCATGCAGCTGCGCGATCCCCGCCCCGGGCTACTTCCTTTCAGACCTCCAAGTGGGAAGTTTGCGTTACAAAGATGCTTCCGTCTTGCGCTGCACGGCCTTCGTAATTTCCATGATCGGGATGATCAGCACTGCAAGTCCCAGCGCCACCGCATATTCCCGCAAATCGATGGTCGTGAAGTCAAAGAGAGCGGCCAGGAACGGGATCTCGATGACTGCCGTCGTCAAGACAAAAGAAGCTATCATGGCGCCGTACAGGAAGGGGTTGTGGGTCCCCATCGTAAAGATCGACCCCCGGCGGCTCCGCATATTCAGGGAATGGAAGATCTCCACCATGGATAGCGTCAGGAAGGCCATCGTCGTGCCGTCTGCACTGTTTACGAAGGCCCAGGTGCCGCTCTCCAGATAATGTCCTACGATATAGGACAAAAGCACCAGCGCCGTAATGGCCGCGCCCTGTAAAAATATGTCAATTCCCATGCCATTTGCAAAGATACCCTCCCTCGCATCTCTCGGCCTTCTCTTCATGATATCCCGCTCTGCCTTCTCCATTCCGAGAGCCAGGGCCGGGAAGCAGTCGGTAATCAGATTGATCCACAGAAGATGAACCGGCTCCAGGATGGTAAAGCCAAGAAGTGTCGCGCAGAAGATCGCCAGAACCTCCGCCAGGTTCGAGGCCAGAAGAAACTGGATGGCCTTTCGAATATTGTCATAGATACGTCTGCCCTCCTCAACGGCTGAGACGATCGTAGCAAAATTGTCATCTGCCAGCACCATATCCGCGACATTTTTCGTCACATCGGTGCCGGTGATGCCCATGCCGATGCCGATATCGGCATTCTTGATCGAGGGGGCATCATTGACGCCGTCTCCGGTCATGGCCGTGACCTTGCCTCTGGCCTTCCAGGCCTTGACGATCCGTACCTTATGCTCCGGCTGTACCCGGGCATAGACCGAATAGTCCTCGATCCTGCTTTCAAGCTCCGCATCCGTAAGCTCGTCAAGCTCCGCTCCGGTAAGCGACCCCTCCGGGCCCTCCAGGATTCCCAGCTCCTTTCCGATGGCCACAGCGGTATCCCGGTGATCGCCGGTAATCATGATGGGGCGAATGCCGGCTTCCCTGCATTCCGCTATCGCGGCCTTGACTTCCGGCCGCACCGGATCCATCATGGCGCTCAGGCCGATGAAGGTAAGCCCCTGCTCCAGCGTCTCCGGATCCGTCTTCTCCGGAACCTCACTCCATTCCCGACAGGCTGCGCCGAGAACCCGAAGGGCCCGGTCGGCCATATCCTTATTGACAGCCAGGAGTGCTTCCCTTTTTGCATCCGTCAGCGGAACTTCTCGTCCCTCACTTCGGATATAGGCGCAGCGCTTCAGGATCTCATCCGGCGCTCCCTTTGTATACTGGATCCAGGTTCCGTCGCTTCTCTGATGGATCGTCGACATCATTTTCCGGCCGGAATCAAAGGGAGCCTCCGCGACACGAGGATAGGTCGCCTTTAATTCGGTCTTCGTGTAGCCATGCTTCGCTGCATCCTGCACCAGGGCGCATTCCGTCGGCTCGCCGACAGCCTCTTCCTTTTCCGCATCCCACTCCGCATCGGAACAGAGAGCCATCGCTACCAGAAGCTCCGGCTCATCCTCCGCCGAGCGCTCCACAACAGTCATGCGGTTCTGGGTCAGGGTTCCGGTCTTGTCCGAGCAGATAATCTCGGTACAGCCCAGGGTTTCCACCGCAGTCAGCTTCCGGACAATGGCTTTTCGCCGAGACATATTGGTGACGCCGATGGACAATACAATTGTCACCACGGCCGCCAATCCCTCCGGGATCGCCGCCACAGCCAGCGACACAGCGATCAGAAAGGTATCCAGGATCGTATCGGCGCTGAAGCCCTTTTGCAGAAGGCCGACGGCAAAGATCACAATGCAGATCCCTACTACCAGAAGCGTCAGGATCTTGGAGAGCTGACTAAGCTTTCGCTGCAGCGGCGTCTCTTCGTCCTTCGCTTCGGCCAGAGCGGAGGCGATCTTTCCCATCTCCGTCTGCATTCCTGTCGCCGTTACCACCATCTTTCCTCGTCCGTAAACGATGCTGGATCCCATATAGACCATGTTTTTCCGGTCACCCAGGGGAATATCCTTTTGCTCCCCAAGCTCGATTCGCTCGGTCTCTTTTCCCACCGGTACGGATTCTCCGGTCAGGGCCGCTTCCTCTGCCTTCAGGCTTGCTGCCTCCAGTAGCCGCCCGTCTGCCGGCACGGCATCCCCGGCCTCCAAAAGGACGATATCTCCGGGAACCAAATCCTCGCTTCGAAGAATCTCGATTTTCCCGTCCCGGAGCACCCGGCTGGTGGCGGCTGCGATCTCCCGCAGGGCTTCGATGGCCGCCTCCGCCTTGCTTTCCTGTGCGACGCCCAGCACTGCATTGATGATGACGACGAAGAGGATGATGAAGACATCGGTAAAGGATTCCCCTTCGTAGAATGCGGTGATGGCCGAGATAACAGCGGCCACGATCAGGATGATGGTCATCGGATCTGTCAGCTCCAGCAGAAAACGCTTCAGGAGGGAAGCTTTCTTTCCCTCCTCCAGCTTGTTCTTTCCATATTTTTCCATTCTTACGGTGGTCTCCTCTGCGCTCAGGCCTTGTTCGTCGGAAACCGAAAGCTCCGCCAGTACCTCTTTCGTGGTTTTCAGATATTCCTGCATATGCATCTTCCTTTCTGAATTGTTTGGGGCTTGGGGGTGGGTAACTATTCTGAACAATTACAAAAGCGAGACCTATCCACAGAAATCACTCTGTGGATAAGTCTCGCTGCTTCGTACAAAACCAGACCGTAACGGCCATGCATGTTGATTTTGTCACACGTTCTCCGTGCCAACTACTCCCCTATGCCATCCATTATTTTTTTCATCTTACTTGATCCGCTCGGAAAATGCAAGCCGTTTTTGCTCAAATTTCCCACATGGGAATCCGGAAGAAAATAGCCCGGGGTGGGCGCCCGCAGCTGCATGACGCGGATATTCACTGGAATTGCGTAAATTTGTTAGGTGCCGCTTCCAGACTCTAAGTTTGTGTACATTCGCCAGATGCACACTGCCGCCCGGGCGTCCGTTGGTGGCGCACACTCTAGGATTCCTTAGCCTAGTGGGAGTAAATGCCGGCTCAAACGAAGTTTATTATGCCCGGTGCTCCAAAACGCGCCATATACTTTAGTCCAAGTCGGCAGTCATGCAGGCTTGGACGGTTTCCGCACCGAGCACCCTAACGTTTTCGCCGGCATGTAACTCCCACACGGCACGTCATGATCGAGTGTGC
>CAVFGF010000065.1:0-8564 GCA_963621925.1 Alistipes onderdonkii
TTTCTTCTGTAATGGCTGCTGTATCCTTAAGCATCTCCCTGTCTGACCCAGCATGATTTACGCACATCTGCTGCAGTGTAAAATCATAAATCTCATCAAACATTTCCACTTCCACTTCATTACTGAAATAATTTCTGGATTCATCCCGAAACACCGACAGCAGGCTCTCGATCACCCGGTGGCAGGCTGTGATATCCTGATTCTGTATATATTCTTTTACCACCGCCGGATAGCCACCTATCTGTCGGTACACCTCATATAACTGCTGCAGCTCTTCATATCGTTCCGCTTTGCTTTCCCCGTACAGACTGACGCTCATAAGTGCTTTCTCTTTTCCGAAAATGCGACAAAATTCCCGGAAAGATAAGGGATACATTTTCATCTGCCGGATCGTACCTGCCGCGAAAAAAACTTCTTCTTTTTCCTGCCTGATATTGGCCAGAAAACGTCCCAGATAACTGCCGGTCACAATCAGATCGCAGGAAATATTTTCTTCTATGGTTCTTATGGCATTGTATACAAACGCGCTCTGCTGAATTTCATCAATCAGAATGATTGTATTTTTACTGTCTACGAAATGCGGCAGACCCGCTTTGCGGCAATATTTTTCAAATTCCAGAGGTCTGGCTCCTCCCCGGACAACCTCTTTAAAATCATAGATATCCGAAGCCATATTTACATAAATGACATACTCATAATTCCCATACGCAAACTTCTGAAGCTCTGTCGTTTTGCCAATCTGGCGCGAGCCCTCCAGTTGCAATACCCGATGCAGCGGATCCTTTTTCCAAGCACTCAGCTCCTGCTGAATATCGCGTACAAAAGGGTTTTCGCTTATCTTTTGCTGATAAAGCTTCTCTACAATTCCTTCTTTATAGCAAATCTCCGGAAGCTCTCCTTCCGCCCGAATCGCGCCTTTTTCCGTCACAGACAGGTTCTCTATATAAGCGATGTTTTCCCGGATATAGTACTCTGTATAAAATTCCCCATTCACCACAAAGCCTACTGTATTTCCGGCCGAATCCTTTACTCTTTGTGAGGCAAGCATCCTGTCTCCTCCCTTCTGTAGCACTTTTACACGATTATACCTTGAATCGGGGGAAATTACAAATATCCGCCTTCAAAATTGACAGCATTTCCTTGGATTTTCGAAAAAGCTGTCTAATTGCATCCTAAAGTGTTATAATAAAGTACGGTAATTCTACAGTTGGTTGCACGGATTTTAACTATCAATGAGGTGACACATGAATCAGAAAGAACTCAAGAAATTAAGTCTGCTGGCCGAAGTAGCCTGCGATTATTATGAGCGGGGGCTGACTCAGAACGAGATTGCCGACAAGCTCTTTCTCTCCCGTACCCGCGTATCCCGTCTTTTGAAAGAAGCCGTCGATGAAGGAATCGTTTCTTTCTCGGTCAATTATACCTTTGAGCGTCATTATGAAATCGAAGAACGATTAAAGAACCGTTTCGGGCTGAAGCACGCCCGCGTCCTGAACAACCGCATCAGTGAAAAGTCCAGGTTCCACCGGGACGTCTGCAAGCTGGGCGCGGAATATCTGATGGAACATATTAAGAAAAATATGATCATCGGCGCCGGCTGGGGCGACAGCCTGGCCATTCTGGCGAAGATGCTGCAGCCTCTTGATATGGCGCCGGATATCGTCCAGCTTATGGGATCCGTCACCTGCGAATCCATCAGCAGTACGCCCCAGGCTGTCGTGACTTCTCTGGCTGAGGTGTTCCACGGGCATGCGGATTTTCTGAATCTGCCTCTGTATATTCCAGACGATTACGTCCGGGAGGCCCTCTGCAACGACGCCAACAACTCTGTGATTCTGAAAAAGGGAATTTTCTGCGATAAGGTCATTGCCAGCATCGGAACCATGGATAAGATAAGAGAAAGCAACTACTGGCGGGGCAGTATGCCGCCTGAGATTTATAAAGATCTGGTGGAAAAGGGAGCCTGCGGATCCATTCTGGGCCGTTTCTTTGACGTGGGTGGCCAGGAACTTGCCTGCGACTGGAATGACAAATGCATCAGCCTGTCCATCCAGCAGCTCCGCAATATCTCCGATGTGGTGATCGTGGCCTCTCCGGTGTCCAAAGCGCCCGCGCTTCTGGCCGCCCTGAAAGGCGATTTTATCAACACATTAATTACGGATGGCACGACGGCCACCCGTATCTTAAATGAAGCAAAATAGGTTTTCTTTTAATACATATCTTTGGACAGCTTTTTCACACTGTCATACAGCGCGGTCATCTGCCGCTGTTTCCGGAGATAAACCTCTGCATGGGCAGGATTGGGAACGTAGGTTTCCACCTGCTCATTTTCTTTGGCTGTCTCGATGGCCTGGCTGTGAGTCTCGTAGCATCCCAGCGCCACCGCCGCATTGGCCCAGGCTCCCAGAGCGGTCTGCTCGGCGCTTGACTGGTTATGCAGCAGTTTCTTCTGGTAGATATCCGACTGCATCTGATTGAACTCCGGAAACTTGGTCAGTCCCCCGCCGATCAGCAGCTTGTCGATGGTTCCCACATAGCCCTCCACGATATCCAGGTTGTTCTTGGCCTCCAGAGCAATGGCTTCCAGAACGGCTCTTGCCATATCGGCACGTGTCGTATTCAGTCCCAGATTCGCGAAATAGCCCTTGGCGTCCGCGTTCCAGTCGGGGGTTCCCCTTCCCTGGAAATAAGGCAGCGCCAGACAGTCGTTGGCTCCCGGCGGGCTCTGCTTTACCGCCTCATTGATGCGCTCGAAGGGATTCTCATCCCTTTCGCTGTCCGCAAAGAGATTGGCCTTCGCCCAGTTGTACAGGGCCGCGCAGGTCAGCATACTGCTCTCCAGCACGTATTTGCCCGGAATCGCGTGGGCACCGCAGATGATATTGTTGGTCAGGTTCTCGGGCACCTTCTCGCTGTAGCCCAGCATAAAAGCTCCGGTTCCGGTGGTGATCTCCAGGCTGCCCGGCGCCGTCACGCCGTGACCCAGGGCCGCACACTGCTGATCGCCGCCTGCGGATATGAAGGGCGTGCCTGCCGTAAGACCGGTCTTGGCCGCGAATTTCTCCGTCACCGTGCCAATCACGGTACCCGGCTCCCGCAGCTCGCAGAGCTTATCCGCCTCGATTTCAAAGATATCCAGAAGCTTCGGATCCCACTCCCTAGTCCGCACATTCATCAGAAGGCTGCGGCTGCCGTAGGTGTGATCGGTTCGGTATTCTCCGGTAATCTCATGGGTGATAAAGTCCGCGATGGTGCAGAATTTATAGGTTTTCTCGTAGATCTCCGGCGCGTTCCGGCGCACCCATGTCATCTTGGTTCCGGAAAATACGGTGTTGATCCGAGCTCCGGTCAGCTTATAAATGGCCTTTTCCATACCCCGGAATTCATCGACGATCTCTTTATTGCGCTTATCCTGCCACATGATAGCAGGCATCAGTGCATGGCCGTCCCTGTCCACCGGGATGACACTGGAGCGCTGGCTCGTCAGAGCCAGCCCACCAATCTTTAAATTTTCTTTTTCACAGTACGCGGCAGCCGCCTGTCCGATTTCCACGATGGTGTCTGACCAGTCGGAAGCGTCCTGCTCCGCATGGGTTCCGTCAATGAAGTGTACCTGATAGGGAATCTGATGGCAGAAGATTTCCGTTCCCTTCTCATCGTACAGGACACCGCGGATACTTGAGGTTCCCACATCAATCACTAAAATGTTCATAGGCGTTACCCCCTCGGTTTATGTCTAGATATGATTTGCCACCTCAAACGCATCCCAGATAGCATACATGATATTCGATACCTTTCCGGCGTCGCCCAGCAGATAAAGGTCTGCTATGTCAAACTCCAGTTCATGATAGAGCTCGTCCGCGCTGCGGTATCCTACGGAGAGGATGACGCTGTCTGCGTCCAGCTTCTCTGCTTTTCCATCGGTCTCATAGCTTACCGCGCCGTCCTTATAGCCTGTTACCTTCGCGTTGCAGATGATGTCTACGCCGTTAAAGGGAAGCAGCTCCTCCAGCATCTCCTTATTCGCTGAGCAAATGGGCCCGTTCACTGCCATAATCTTCGGCAGAGCCTCCAGAATCGTGACCTTCTTGCCCTTCTGGGCCAGATCCAGGGCCATCTCGCAGCCTACCAGGCCGCCGCCCACGACGACTACCTTATCGCCCGGATCCTTCTGGTTCATCAGTACCTGCTCCGCGCAGTATACTTTCTCATCATCGCCCAGAGAGAACATCTTCGGGCGGGAGCCGGTGGCTACGATGACTGCGTCACAGTCGCTCTCCAGCACCATTTCCTTCGTAACCTTTGTATTCAGATAAACCGGAACGCGCAGGCGCTCAAGTTCATTTTCATACCATTTGACCAACTGCAGGTCGTCTTCCTTGAAAGCAGGCGCGCCGCCCGGAAGCAGATTGCCGCCAAGTCTCTCGGACGCCTCATACAGCACCGGCTCATGACCGCGCTCCGCCAGCACTCTGGCCGCCTCGCAGCCTGCCACGCCGCCGCCCGCGATGAGCACGCGTTTCTTGCGCGCCACCGGCTCGTAAGCCGTCACACGCTCTCTGGCTGCCTGGGGATTTACCGCGCAGTTGATCATGGAGTAGGTCTGGATTCTTCCCATGCAGCCCTCCTGACAGGAGATACAGGGGCGAATCTCACAGACGTGGTTGGCACGCAGCTTCTTTACGTAATCCGGGTCCGCCAGCAGCGGTCTGCCCAGGGAAATCACATCGCAGGTACCATCCTCTACGCAAGCCGCGGCCATCTCCGGCGTATCCATACGGCCCGCCATGAAGACCGGAACCTTTACGGCCTCTTTGACCAGCTTCGCGTATTTCCGATAAGGACCTTTTTCCATATACATGGGCGGATGGTTCCACCACCATGCGTCGTAGCATCCCACGTCCACATCCAGGGCGTCGTAGCCATAGGCTTCCAGAAGCTTCGCGGTCTGCAGGCCCTCCTCCAGGTCGCGGCCCTTCTCCTCGAACTCCTCGTTCGGAAGAGCGCCCTTTCTCCAGTCTTTCAGCATGCTCTTGGGACTGAAGCGCACCGCCACCGGGAAGTCCCAGCCGCAGGTCTTCGCGATTTCCTCACGAATCTCTTTCGCGAAGCGGAGTCGGTTCTCCAGGCTTCCGCCGTACTCGTCGGTTCTGTGATTGAAGAAAGAGATGGCGAACTGGTCGATAAGATAACCCTCATGAACCGCGTGAATTTCCACGCCGTCGAAGCCAGCCCGCTTCGCGTTAAACGCGCCCTTTCCAAAGCTTTCTATAATCTTGTGAATCTCATCCTTTGTCAGTTCCCGACAGGTCTTGTCAAGCCAACGATGGGGAATGGGAGAGGGAGCTACCGGCGGGAACTCTCCCAGATTTGTAGGAATTGTCACACGCCCGAATCCGCCTGACATCTGTAAAAAGATTTTCGCCCCATAGGCGTGAACACGCTCTGTCATCTCCCGGCTGGTTCTTGTAAAATGCACGGGATTGTACGTACTGTTGGGACAGTTCGGCATGGACTGGGTCTCTACCTCACAGTCCGAAAAGGTTACTCCGGTGATAATAAGCCCGGTGCCGCCCTGCGCTCTTCTTGTATAATAGTCAATACCCCTCTGATTCCAGCCGCCTTCACTGTCACCTAAACCCAATGGCCCCATAGGGGCCATTGCGAATCGGTTTTTTAATGTGATTTTGCCAATCTGGATAGGGGTAAACAATGTCTGATAGTTCATTGCTGTGCCTCCTCCGCTAAGCGATAAAGCATTTCGAACAATGCCTTGCTGTCGCCGAAATAGATACTTCCGTGTCCCGGCGCCACCAAATCCACCGGCGGCAGCTCCCGGAGCTTTCGGAAAGTCTCCAGATTCTTCGCGCCGTTGTAGTCAGGGCCTCCGGTCCAGCCGATTTCTGCCTGCAATTCGTCTGCCGGTGTACAGGGATCCATAATAAAGATATCTCCTGTAAACAGGATTTTCTTTCCGCCTGTCTCAGCCAGGATGGAAATCGTTCCTTCCGTATGTCCCGGGTGATCCAGAACTGTAAGCCGCGTATTGCCGTAACTGAATTGCTGTCCGTCCTTTACCACCCCGTCCGGTGTAAAGGTATGGAATTTCCGTCCGAAAAGAGAACCGAGTACCCGCTCATCACCGCTTTGCACTGCCGCTCCATCCTCTGCGCTCAGATAAACTCTCGCGCCATCCTTCTGGAGCAGCCAGCCGTTGCCGGCATGATCAAAATGTCCGTGTGTGATGAACAAATCCCGCAGCTTCTTTCCTCCGAGGCCATCCTCTTTTCGCTGCGCCCGTATGATTTCATACTGCTTTTCCGAAAATCCCGCGTCAATCAGCACCAGTCCCTCGCTGGTATCGATGCAATAGGTATTGGAATTGGTTCCATATAAAATACCGCTGGTCTGGTATACATTTTCTGTAATTTTCATAGCTGTCCCGCCTATACAACCGTCTTCTGTCTGGATTTGATATAGGACTTGATGGAGTCAATGCTCAGTGCAAATAACAGAATCAGGCCCTTTACCATAAGCTGCACATACTCTCCTGCTCCCAGCATAACCAGTCCGTTCTGCAGTACGCCGATAACCAGCACGCCTGCGATAGAACCGGACACCTGTCCGTCGCCGCCGGTGAAGCAGATACCGCCCAGTACGATAGAGGTCAGTACATTCATCTCCTGACCGATACCGGTGGAGGGCTGTCCGGAATTTACACGGGACAGCAGAATGATGGACGCCAGAATCGTAAAGGCTGAACAGATAATGTAAGAGGTCATCTGCATAAACTTGGTATTGATACCGGAAAGTCTCGCAGACTCTTCATTGGATCCTACTGCGTACAGCGTTCTTCCGTAAGTCGTCTTATTCAAGATAAAGGACGTCAGAAGCGCGCACAGCACAAACAGGATAATCGGAATGGGAATCGGTCCGATGGAGCCCTGTCCCAGGACACTGAATTTCTCTGGAAATCCGTAAATCGGCTGGGCGTTGCAGATGGTATAGCTGATGCCCTTGAAAATCCAGGAAGTTCCCAGGGTGGCAATGATACTCGGTATTTTACAGTAGGTTACCACAAAACCATTGACTACGCCGATCAATAATCCGAGAACGATACATACCAGAATGGTTACTGGAATACTCATTCCCATATTTACCATACAATAGGACATTACAATACCCAGCAGGGATACTTCACATCCAACAGACAAATCTACGTTTCCGAGAAGCATGACATACATCATTCCCAGAGCCATGATTCCAAGAGAGGAAACCTGACGGAGAACAATAATGATGTTGGATGCCGTAAAAAATGTAGGACTCAAAGCCGAAAACAGAATTACGACTGCGACCAGCGCGATGTAGATGCTGACCGTCTGTCCCCGGAATTGTTTCAAAAATTTCTTCATGGTCTTATCCTCCGTTATTTCTCGCCGGATGCCAGTTCCAGCACCTGCATCTGATTCATATTTTCCTTGGTCAGCTCGCCTGTCATTTTATGCTCGCACATGACGATCAGACGGTCTGCCATTCCAAGAAGCTCCGGCATCTCGGATGAAATCATAATGATTGATTTTCCATTTTCTACCAGGTTATTCATAATCTGATAGATTTCCTGCTTGGCTCCCACATCTACGCCTCTGGTCGGCTCATCGAAAATCAGGATGTCGCTGTTGCTGATCAGCCATTTTGCCAGAACGACCTTCTGCTGATTACCGCCGGAAAGATTCTTTGCCAGCTGATCCATGCCCGGAGTCTTGATGCCCAGCGCATCAATCTGCTCCTGGGTAGCTTCCTCCTGCTTTTTACGGTTCAGCACAAAGCCCTTCGCAAACTTTTTCAGCATCGGGAGCGTTGCGTTTTCCATGATGCTCTTTTCCAAGATCAGACCATGTCTCTTTCTGTCCTCCGGAATTAACGCGATTCCTTTCTGAACCGCTGCGCGCGGATTCGGTATCTTGACGTTCTCTCCGTGAAGATAGATTTCTCCGCTTTCGACTCTGGCCGAGCCGAATATCATCTCTACGGTCTCTGTACGGCCCGCTCCTACCAGACCGCCAAAACCTAAAATTTCGCCTTTGTGAAGGGTGAAATTAATATCCGAAACTTTATTGCCCGTAAGGTGCTCTACCCGCAGAACCTCTTCCCCGATTTCCACATTTCTGGGCGGGAAGGTCTCGCTGACCTCACGTCCTACCATGTACTGGATCAGTTCTCTTCGCGTGGTTTCTTTTGTATTCACCGTTGCGATATACTTTCCATCACGAAGCACGGAACAGCGATCCGTCAGTTCAAAGATTTCCTCCATTCGATGGGATACATAGATAATGGTAACTCCCTCTGACTTCAGCTTCCGAATGGTTTTAAACAGGATTTCTACTTCCGTATTGGTCAATGTAGCCGTAGGCTCGTCCATAATCAGGACACGCACGTTTCTGGAAACCGCTTTCGCGATTTCCACAAACTGCATATAAGCGACGCTTAAGGAGTCCACTCTGGCTTCCGGATCGATATCAATTCCCAGCTGGTCAAACAGTTTTCTGGTGGTCTCTATCATATAC
>CAVFGF010000065.1:8574-13305 GCA_963621925.1 Alistipes onderdonkii
CTTTTTATCCGCAAGCTTTCCGCCCGGGCCCTTGCCCGCCAGATTTCCGATAAAAATATTTTCATACACCGGCAGCTGCAGCGCCAGATTGAATTCCTGATATACAACCTCGATTCCGCAGCCGCGGATCTCGCTGGTCTTCATCTGTGTCAGTTCCTTTCCATCAAACAGAACCGAACCGCTGTCTGGTTTGATGGCACCCGCAATCGTTTTGATGATGGTCGATTTTCCGGCGCCATTTTCGCCAACCAGTGCATGAATTTCACCCTTGCGGAATTCCAGAGAAACCTGATCCAGTGCTTTGACGCCAGGATATGTCTTTGTAACATTATCTACTACCAAAATACTTTCAGCCATTCTCTTCTCTCCATAAGACTGCTTTTATTTGCCAATGTAATCTGCGTAATCAGAAATATTATCTGCTGTAACCTTTACACATCCCATGACAGTGGGGTTCTCTACTTCATTGCCCTCTAATAAGTCATAGCAAATCTGAATTGCGGTAGTTCCGCTTACGGTGTTATCGCAATCGATGGTTCCACGATAGCAGGTTCCCTGCTGAATGTAGCTCAGCGCTACGGTAGAAAGGTCAGAACCGAAGATTCCAAACTCGTCGTTGTCGCGTCCCAGTGCCTTGACTGCCTCATAAGCGCCTACTGCAGGACCGTCGGAAATAGAGCAGATAACATTT
This sequence comes from Alistipes onderdonkii, assembly GCA_963621925.1. Classification (GTDB taxonomy): domain Bacteria; phylum Bacillota; class Clostridia; order Lachnospirales; family Lachnospiraceae; genus Laedolimicola. The sequence goes on from CAVFGF010000065.1 coordinate 9,266, forward strand.
ACTTCCGGATGTGCTGCCAGCATGGACTCCGTATTGGACATACCTGTCTGAGAATCAATCGCGTCAAAGGAGGTTACGATGTTTACATCCTTGCAGTTTGCCTTCAGTGCTGCCTCGATAGCGTCGGAACGCTCTACCAGAACATCCATCATGGAATATCCGATGATGCAGACATTCGCGGAACCGTCAAGCTGGGTATTGATCCAGTCTGCTGCCATTTCGCCAATGGCTGTACCGGTTACGGTGTTATCATTCTTATACCATACGTCACAGTTCTCCAGGCCGATACCATAAGCAACTACCTTGATGCCCTGATCCATGGCCTTCTTTGCTTCCTGAGACATGGAGGTCGCGTCGATGGCCTGAATGATAATGGCGTCGCAACCGGACTGTACGAAATTCTCTACTGCGTCCATCTGCTTGGTCGCGTCATTTTCCGCATCGGATACCAGAAGCTCGCCGCCTTTGCTGCTGATATATTCTTCTGCATCCTGAATGGTCTGTGCCATAACGGCGTCGGATACGGTCATCAAAGAAAAGCCGATTTTGTATCCCTTGCCTGCCGCGTCATCCGTTGTCTCTTCCTGTGCAGTTGTGTCTGTCGTGGTTGTTGTGTCAGCGGTCTTGCCCCCACAAGCCGTCATGGATAATACACAAACACCTGCCAATAAAGCTGCTACTAATTTTTTACCCTTCATAATAATACCTCTCCTTTATTTTTATAAATTGATGAACTGATAACTTGGATCCGTCTCGTCCGGCCATACTTCCCAGGTGTCGTCATGGGGCGGCTCCGGCGCGGGCTTGCGGACTTCGTCTTTCTGGTAAGCGTATTTTCCAAGCATTGCTCTGTCCTGCTCCGGCGTGAGAGGCGGTCTCGTGTTGGTCGGAACCATGCTCTCTACCCAGCCTGCGTGGTACTCGTTCTTGGTGAGACGAAGCCAGGCTCCCCACAGCCGCTTCCACTCGCCATCCTCCAGTACGTTGGCTCCCTGTACGCTTCCCAGCGATATGATAGCCTGGGGCTTCTCCCGGAATTTGGACAGACCCTCGACGCCGATGGAACGCCATACGGCGCGGCACTTTGTGTTGGTCTTGTCCACCACGATGACCGGCGTGGTCAGCGGGTGAATCAGGGAATTACCCTCCAGGGAATCTACTACCGCTTTGTTGCGGAAGGCCATTTCGGCCTCCACATTGACACTCGGGTGCTTCAGCGCCATGTACTCGTGACGCTTCTCGCCGATTCTCTGGTCGTCCCAGTAGATGGCGGATCCGCCGCGGGTGTTGGATACCTTCCAGCAGGAGGTGAGTCTTCCTACTTCCTGCTCCAGTGCCTCGAATTCTTCATCGGTCAGGAGGTCAAAATCTTCTATTGTCAAATCAAACATCTGCCGTTCCTCCTTACCAGTTCTTATTTACGTCCAGCTCCCAGTTCTTATCCTTCTCCGCATCGTATGCCGTGTAGGGCTTCGGCGGGCAGGGGATGCCAACACGGATGTTGGTGGGGGAATAGGGATTGTGATAGGTGGTGGTGTCGGACATGGGATGAAGCGGTGTGTTCAACCGGTTGATCATGCTTGTGTCGTCTACCCAGCCCTTCTTGTAATCGCATTTCATATAGCGGAAATAATGGAGCTTCCAAATCTTCCACGCGCCGTCCTCAAGAACGAAGGTCACTGCCAGCTCGCCCCAGGCCCAGATAGCCATCGGGTCGCCTTCCTCCTGGGGAATGGCGCCTGCGCCGGGCATCCACCATACGCATTTCGCGGTCTGGAGGTCGTCGGCAATCTCGATGATCGGGGTGGTCAGCTGCATGTCCAGCATCTCGCCGGGCTTCGGCTCCTTGCCTACCACGTCATTTACGATAGCTTTTACTGCTTCCGGTCCGTTGAATACGCCCTCGTCGGCATATTCCAGGGACACATCTGCTTTATCCAGCGCGAAGAAGCTTAAAAGCCGGTCTGCCTGACGGAAGTTGAAGGCTGCTACCGCGCGTCCCATCTCGTTCTGAATCTGTCTGTATGCTTCCAGCTTCTGCATGGCGTTCAGAAGCGCTGTCTTTCTCTCTGCTGCAATCATCTTCTTTCCTCCCGCTTATCTTGCCAGTGTCAGTCCGCCGTCTACTGCGATGACCTGTCCATTTACATAGCTGGATGCCGGTCCAAGCAGGAACAGGATTACGCTTGCTTCCTCCTCCGGGCGTCCCGGGCGTCCCATCGGGTTGATGGAAATCAGGTGCTGCATGAATTCGCCTTCTACTGCGCTGTGGTTTCTCGGGGTATGAATCGGGCCGCCCGGGCATACGCAGTTCATACGAACGCGTCCCTTCAGAGCGTCTGCCTGATTCTTGGTGTAGCCTGCGATACCGGCCTTTGCTGTTGCGTACCATGGGTCTCCGCCGCCGCCCTCGAAGGTTCCTGCGACTGCTCCTACATTTACGATAGCTGCGCCCTCATCCAGGTCCAGTGCCTCAAATGCGGTGCAGAGACGGTGAATCATCGCGCATGCGATTCCGACTACCTGCTCATAATTCCACTGGGTATTCAGCATCTTCGGGCCTGCTACGTTGGCCAGGTACTTCGGCTTGCAGAACTCCAGGGTCTCCTTCATAGCTCTGTCTACTGCCTCGTCGGAGGACAGGTCCGCCTGAATCGGTTTGATGTTGCAGCCGAACTCGCCTGCACGCTCGATGGTCTCCTGTACGCCCTCTACGAACATATCCCAGGCTGCTACCTTCAGTCCGTGCTGTGCTGCCAGAATCGCGGTAGCGGCTCCGATTCCGCTCGCTGCTCCTGTCACGATGATGCCGGTACCCGGTTTGTCTGTCCATCCCTCGAAGATAATGTTCGGTTCTCTGTAATTACTTGCCATAGTTTTATTTTCCTCCTCACGTTTGTGTTGTTTACTTTGATGACTAGATTATAGAACATTGTACTTCTTTTTGTACATTTTGCCGTTATAAGCACTTTTTCAACAAAAAGGCCATGGTCGAAACGTCTATCTGGTTCGACCATGGCCTTTTTTGCGCTCATTTGCGCACAAATGTGCTTTTTTAAACTTAGTTGCTAATTTTTTAACGAAATGATAAAAATACTGGTTTTATTTTTTGTTTTCAGTCTACTCTATTGTAATCTCAAAATCTTCGTAGATTCCAACTTTTATCGGTTCACCAAATTTGTATATAATCTGGAGCCCTTCCTCCTCGTGCTTATAGACTACGGTTGTCTCACGAATCGGATCCACAACCCAGTATTCCCGGACTCCATTGTTCATATACAGGTTTGCCTTTTGGAGATAATCCCTTATTTTGCTGGAAGGGGAAACTATCTCTATTACCCAATCGGGCGCGCCGTGGCAACCTTTTTCGTCTACCTTATTCGGATCACATATTACCATAAGATCTGGCTCTACGAAATCCTCTCCCCATTTTTCATTTTTCAGGAATACTCCGAACGGTGCATAAAACACTTCACACTTTCCCTTTTTTGATTCGATATAGGAATCTATTTTTTTGAACAGGAAACGTGATAATCTCTGATGTCTCGTACTGGGTGTCGCCAACATGTACATTTGTCCATCTATCAGCTCCGCCCGTTCTCCTTCCGGCAGTTCTTCAATGTCCTTTATCGTATAGTGATCCTTTTCCAAAAGCGGCATAATCATACCTCCTTCTTCTCTCCTTTCTTCATTATATTTAATTTTTTCGCCAAAGTAAAGGCTCCTCTATCTTCTGTAAGATCATAAATCTCTGGAATCTTCGGAGAGATTTTCTCCCTGGAATTGTCAGATTTCGTTGATAGGTTCAGGGTAGCATGGTTTTTCGCAGCTGTCAAATGATTTCGTTCGACAAATGGCAAGAAACCAGAATAAAAATCCGCAGGACACTCATCCCACGGATTTTTCTATTCATTCTATTTAGTTTCCTACAATCTCCAAAAATTTTTCCGGTAGTACTGCCTGAACCTCTGATATCGTAAAATCCTTGTAACTATTCAGAACCAGCCCGAAGCACTTGCTGCTGAGGGCGTATGAAAGTG
>CAVFGF010000066.1:0-13250 GCA_963621925.1 Alistipes onderdonkii
CTCGAGACCCTGTCGGATTATGGGTTCGTTCCCGTCGGCATCCGGGAGCAGATCCTGACCCAGCGAAGCAAAGCACAATTGAATCAATGGTTTACTCTGGCCCGGCAGGTACAAACGATCGATGCCTTTGTAAATCGCATGTAAGCTAAGGAAATGCTGATCAAATCAGCATTTCCCTAGATAAGAAAAGGACAGCGTGCTCTCTTTTCTTTGCGCACGCCGTCCCTTTCTTATGCTATTTCATCGAATCACTCATCCAGTGCTTCTTTCACCTTATCGAAAAATCCCTTTTTGCCTTTTCCCGGCTTCTCCGGTTTTTTCCCGTTTACGATCTCATCATAAGTCCGCAGGGCTTCCTTTGCATCCTTGCTGAGATCCGTCGGCACCTGCACCACCAGAGTTACGTAATGGTCGCCACGTACTGATTTGCTGCGAAGGGAAGGCACACCCTTGCCCTTCAGCCGTACACGGGTATCCGTCTGGGTTCCGGCCTTTACATCATATTCTACATCGCCGTCCACGGTCTTGATGCGGATCGTGCCGCCCAAGGCCGCCGTCGCAAAGCTAATGGGCACCGTCGAATAGATATTCATATCCTGGCGCTGGAAAATCGAATGACGCGCCACAATGACTTCCACCAGCAAATCTCCTCTCGGGCCGCCGTTCGTTCCCGGTTCTCCCTTGCCGCGAATCCGGATACTCTGTCCGTTGTCTATGCCTGCCGGTACCGATACGGAGATCTTTTTCTTGCTTGCGATATAACCGCTGCCGTAGCAATCCGGGCACTTTTCCTTGATAATCTTTCCGGTGCCGCCGCAGTCCGGGCAGGGACGTACATTCTGAACCATGCCGAACATCGACTGCTGGGTATAAACCACCTGACCCTTGCCGCCGCATTTCTGGCAGGTAACCGGTGAGGTTCCCGGCTTTGCACCGGTACCGTGGCAGCTGCCGCACTCGTCCTTGAGGGTCAGCTCAATCTCCTTCTCACAGCCGAATACTGCCTCCTCAAAGGTAACACGCACCTGCGTTCGAAGGTTTGCCCCCTGCATCGGGCCATTGTCGCGGCGTCTGCTGCGGCCTCCGCCGAAGAGATCACCGAAGATATCTCCGAAGATATCTCCCATGTCCGCGCCGTTGAAATCAAAGCCGCCGTAGCCGCCTGCACCGCCTGCTCCTCCGTCAAAGGCTGCATGTCCGAACTGGTCATACTGTCGTCTCTTATCCGGATCGCTTAAGACTGCATACGCCTCGGAAGCCTCTTTGAATTTCACCTCCGCTTCCTTGTCGCCGGGGTTCATATCGGGGTGATATTTCTTTGCCAGCTGACGATACGCCTTTTTGATCGCCGCATCGTCAGCATTCTTATCGACACCCAGAACCTCGTAGTAATCTCTCTTCTGTTCTGCCATCTTTTTTATCTTCCTTTAACCTTTTTTAAACCTCTCTGTAATCGCCGTCTACGACGTCATCGGAACCGCCTGCCGCATTTTCTGCTCCGGCGCCCATATCCGATCCGGCCTGGCCTGCTGCACCCTGGGCTGCCTGCTGCTCATACATCTTTGCGAACAGCTTCTGTGCTGCGTTCATCAGCTTCTCCTTTCCGTTCTTCAGCTCATCCAGGTCTGCATCGGACAGCTCGGTCTGATCCTTGGTTCTCTCCAGCACTGCCTTCAGGGAGCTAAGCTCTGCCTCGACAGCGGACTTATCTGCCGGATCCAGCTGTGCACCTGCATCCTCCATTGCCTTCTCGGTCGAGAATACCATGGAATCGGCATCATTTCTTGCATCAATGCCTTCCTTACGCTTCTTATCCTGTGCCTCAAATTCAGCCGCTTCCTTGACAGCCTTATCAATCTCACTGTCAGACATATTGGAGCCGGCTGTGATGGTGATATGCTGCTCTTTTCCGGTACCCAGATCCTTTGCGGATACGTTTACGATACCATTGGCATCGATATCGAAGGTTACCTCGATCTGCGGAACACCACGTCTTGCGGGCGGAATTCCGTCCAGACGGAACTGGCCGAGGGACTTGTTGTCCTTTGCAAACTGACGTTCACCCTGTACAACATTGATATCAACTGCGGTCTGGTTGTCGGCTGCAGTGGAGAAGATCTGGCTCTTCTTGGTCGGAATGGTCGTATTCCGCTCAATCAGACGGGTCGCGATACCGCCCATGGTCTCAATGGACAGAGACAGCGGAGTTACATCCAGAAGAAGGATGTCGCCTGCACCGGCATCGCCTGCCAGCTTGCCGCCCTGGATCGAAGCACCGATGGCTACACACTCATCCGGGTTCAGGCTCTTGCTGGGCTCATGACCGGTCAGCTGCTTTACCTTATCCTGGACAGCCGGGATACGGGTAGAACCGCCTACCAGAAGAACCTTGCCAAGCTCAGAGGAAGAGATGCCTGCATCCTTCAGGGCTGCCTGCACCGGGCCTGCTGTACGCTCTACCAGGTCATGGGTCAGCTCGTCAAACTTTGCTCTGGTCAGGTTCATATCGAAATGCTTCGGTCCCTCAGCAGTTGCTGTAATGAACGGAAGGTTGATATTCGTTGTCGTCGCGCTGGAGAGCTCCTTCTTTGCTTTCTCAGCTGCTTCCTTCAGTCTCTGCATAGCCATCTTGTCACCGGAAAGGTCTACACCCTCGGTGCGCTTAAACTCAGCAAGCATATAATCGACAATCTTCTTATCGAAGTCATCGCCGCCCAGACGGTTGTCGCCTGCGGTAGCCAGAACCTCGATGACACCGTCACCGATCTCGATGATCGAAACATCGAAGGTACCACCGCCTAAGTCGTATACCATGATCTTCTGCTCTTTTTCATTGTCCAGGCCATAAGCCAGAGCTGCTGCAGTCGGCTCGTTGATGATACGCTTTACATCCAGGCCTGCGATCTTACCTGCATCCTTGGTTGCCTGTCTCTGGGCATCGTTGAAGTATGCCGGTACGGTGATGACTGCCTCTGTTACCTTCTCGCCCAGATAGTTCTCCGCATCTGCCTTCAGCTTCTGCAGAATCATCGCAGAAATCTCCTGCGGAGAATACTGCTTGCCGTCAATGCTGACTCTGTGATCTGTACCCATCTCTCTCTTAATAGAAGAAATGGTTTTCTCCGAGTTTGTAACCGCCTGACGCTTTGCCGGCTCGCCGACCAGTCTCTCACCGGTCTTTGTAAATGCGACGATGGACGGTGTGGTTCTTGCGCCCTCGGTATTTGCGATAACTACGGGCTTTCCGCCCTCCATAACTGCTACGCAGCTATTTGTTGTTCCTAAGTCGATACCAATAATTTTGCTCATAATAGAGACCTCCTCATTTATTCTGATTGTAAAATGTAATTTCATTTATAGAACATTCGCCGTGCCACACTCGTGTCAGTTTGCCACCTTTACCATGCTATGGCGAATGACTGTATCCTTGTAAATATAACCCTTTTGGAATTCCTCGGCTACCACATTTTCACCAAGCTCCTCATCCTCTACATGCATCACTGCATTGTGGTAATTCGGATCAAACTCCTCACCCACGGCTTCGATGGGTTCCACGCCCAGATCTGTCAATGTAGTAAGCAGCTGATTATATATCTTATCCATACCGACGATGACCGGATTTTCTTTTTCCTCCTCGGGTACGGATGCAAGACCGCGTTCAAAGTTGTCTACCACCGGAAGGATTTTCTCAATGACATCTCTGGCTCCCACTTCATACATATGGGATTTTTCCTTCTCGGTTCTCTTTCGGAAGTTATCGAATTCTGCCATCTGGCGCTTGACGCGATCCTCCAGCTCTTCGATTTTCTCTTCCCATTTTTCCTTCTTCTTTTTCTTTTTCAGCATCCCGGATTCCTCTCCGTCCTCTTTTTCCTCCGGAGTCTCTTCGCCGGTACTTTCTTTTTCCTCCGAAATTTCGCCGCCAGCCTCTTCCTTTGTAAGCTCTTCTGCCGTCGCTTCGGTTTTTTCTTCTGTTTTTTCTTCTTTTTCCTTATCCTGTTCCATGGGTTTTTGCCCCTTTCTATTTCTGATTTCGTTGATAGATTTCGTCCAGCTGATCCGTCAGGGTCTTCAGGGTCTTCAATACATTTTCGTAATCCATCCGCTTCGGGCCGATGATTCCGATGGTTCCCTGCATTCCCTCTCCCAGTTCATAGGTTGCAGTTACGACACTGCAGTCCTTCATCGACTGAATAGAGGTCTCCTGGCCGATATAGACCTGAATACTCTTTCCTTCCGCATGCTCCATCGTCTGCTGAATCAAATCGCCAAGCTGTTCCTTTTCTTCAAAGGTATTGATGAGTTCGCTGGCCATTCCGTTTTCCGAGAGCTCCGGATACCGGAAGATATTTGTCGTACCGGAGGTATAGATTTCTACTTCCTCCTCTGCATGAATCACCTCGGCGACTGCATCGATGACGCTTCCTACCAGCTCGCTGTGGATACCGGCCTGCTGCTTCAGATTCTGGATCATCGACAGGTTGATCTCCTCGATGGTGAGACCGTTCAAAACGCTGTTCAGAAGGATATTCAGCTTCAATACCGTTTCCTGATTCAGCTCCTCCGTCACATCGATGACCTTATTTCGAACGATATTGCCTTCCAGCATAATCACGGCCAGAATCTGTACGGCATTGACCTTGGAGAGCTGAATGAACTTCAGCTTATTCCGATGATAGGTCGGTGCCGATACCATCGTCGCATAATTGGTATTCGCTGCCAGAACCTTGACAACCTGCTTCAGAACCATCTCCATCTTGTCGGTTCGCTCGATCATCAGATCCTTCAATTCCTGGACCTCATGGCTTTTTTCTTCCAGGATATGGTCGACATATAAGCGATACCCTTTATCGGAAGGAATCCTTCCCGCGGAGGTATGGGGCTGTACGATATAGCCCATCTCCTCCAGATCCGACATTTCATTTCGAATGGTCGCGGAGCTTAAATTTAAATCAGAGTATTTGGAAATGGTTCTGGAGCCTACCGGCTCGCCGGTCTCCATATAATTCTGGATAATGGCATGCAGAATCTTTCGTTTTCGATCGTCCAGCTCCATTTCGTTCACCTCTTTTGTATCTTCATTTTTACTATTAGCACTCGGCCCTCCTGAGTGCTAACATTAAGATATCACTCTGTTTGCGGTTTGTCAAGCGTGTTTCTCTTTTTTTCTGCAAAATCTTTTCCTTTCCTTTATTATAAGGAAGACAAAAACCCTTCTCTGTATTCTCCTTTTTAAATCGTCTGATATTTTAGAGATTTTTTTTAATTATTTTCAAAAAAATCTTGCATTTTCATTTTTTTCGTGTTATACCTAGATGCAGAAAAGAAAAAGGCCCCGTATCAGATAGAAATCTATTTGACACCGGGTCTTTTTGTATTCATACATCCATGTAAAGAAAGGAGAGTCAGATTTATGAACATCAGTAAATTTACGCAAAAATCGATACAAGCTGTAAACGACCTGGAAAAGCTGGCTTATGAATATGGAAATCAGGAGATCGAACAGGAGCATCTTCTGATGAGTCTGCTTAGGCAGGAGGACAGTCTGATCGGCAAGCTCATTGCCAAGATGGGCATCGATGCCACGCTGTTCCAAAACGGTACCGAGCAGGCTCTGAATAAGCGTGTCAAGGTTTCCGGCGGACAGCCCTATGTCGGCCAGTACTTAAATAAGGCACTCATCAGTGCCGAGGATGTGGCAAAGCAGATGGGAGACGAATATGTCTCGGTAGAGCATCTGTTTCTCGCCATGCTGAATGCACCGAGTCCTTCCATCAAGGAACTGTTTCGCGAATACGGCATCACAAAGGAAGGCTTTTTGCAGGCTCTGTCCTCTGTCCGCGGCAATCAGCGGGTGACCAGTGACAATCCGGAGGCCACCTACGATACCCTCAGCAAGTACGGTTCCGATCTGGTAGAAAAGGCAAGGGAGCAAAAGCTCGATCCGGTCATCGGCCGTGATGCCGAGATTCGGAATGTCGTCCGGATTCTTTCCCGTAAGACCAAAAATAATCCGGTCTTGATCGGTGAGCCCGGTGTCGGCAAAACAGCTGTCGTCGAGGGACTGGCGCAGCGGATCGTCCGGGGCGATGTGCCGGAGGGACTGAAGGATAAGAAGATCTTTTCCCTGGATATGGGAGCCCTGGTGGCCGGTGCGAAATACCGCGGCGAATTTGAGGAACGTCTGAAGGCAGTTCTGGAGGAGGTCCGCAAAAGCGAGGGCAAGATTATCCTCTTTATCGATGAGCTGCACCTGATCGTAGGTGCCGGCAAGACCGATGGTGCCATGGATGCCGGCAATATGCTAAAGCCCATGCTGGCGAGGGGCGAGCTGCACTGCATCGGCGCCACTACGTTGGATGAATACCGGCAATATATCGAAAAGGATCCGGCTCTGGAGCGTCGTTTCCAGCCGGTCATGGTTGAGGAGCCCACGGTAGAGGATACCATTTCCATTCTGCGAGGTCTGAAGGATCGCTATGAAGTCTTCCATGGTGTAAAGATTACGGACGCTGCCCTGGTGGCTGCCGCTACCCTCTCCAACCGTTATATCTCTGACCGTTTTCTTCCGGATAAGGCCATTGACCTGGTAGATGAGGCCTGCGCTTTGATTAAGACCGAGCTTGACTCCATGCCGACGGAGCTTGACGAGCTGCGGCGTAAGATCATGCAGCTGGAGATCGAGGAGGCGGCTCTGAAAAAGGAGACCGACCACTTGAGTCAGGAGCGCCTGGAGCATCTCCAAAAGGAGCTCGCGGAGCTGCGGGATCAATTCAACAGCCAGAAGGCCCAGTGGGATAATGAGAAGACCTCTGTGGAACGTCTGCAGAAGATCCGGGAGGAAATCGAGGATATCAACAAGCAGATTCTGACGGCGCAGCAGAATTATGACCTGAACAAGGCTGCAGAGCTGCAATACGGCAGGCTGCCTGCCCTGCAAAAGGAGCTTTCCGAGGAAGAGGAGAAAATCAGTAAGAAGGATTTGTCTCTGGTTCATGAGGCTGTGACCGAGGATGAGATTTCCCGCATCGTGTCCCGCTGGACCGGCATTCCGGTGGCGAAGCTGACCGAGAGTGAGCGAAATAAAACTCTGCATCTGGATGATGAGCTGCATAAGCGTGTCATCGGGCAGGATGAAGCCGTTACACTGGTATCCGAGGCGATTATCCGTTCCAAGGCCGGTATCAAGGATCCGACCAAACCCATCGGCTCCTTCCTATTCCTAGGACCCACCGGTGTCGGCAAGACGGAGCTTGCGAAGGCTCTGGCGGCCAGCCTCTTCGATGATGAGAACAATATGGTGCGAATCGATATGAGTGAATATATGGAGAAGTATTCCGTGTCCAGACTTATCGGAGCGCCTCCCGGATATGTGGGTTACGAGGAGGGCGGTCAGCTGACCGAGGCCGTACGAAGAAAGCCCTACTGCGTCGTCCTCTTTGATGAGATCGAGAAGGCTCATCCGGATGTCTTCAACGTCCTTTTGCAGGTCCTGGATGACGGACGAATCACGGATTCCCAAGGACGAACCGTGGACTTTAAGAATACCATCCTGATTATGACCTCCAACATCGGCTCCTCCTATCTGCTGGACGGCATCGACGAGAACGGCAATATCAAGCCGGAGGCTCAGAATCTGGTTATGAATGACCTGCGTGCCCATTTCCGTCCGGAGTTCCTGAACCGTCTGGACGAAACCCTTCTCTTCAAGCCGCTGACGAAGAGCAATATCACGTCCATCATTGACCTGCTTTTGAAGGAATTGAATGAACGGCTGAAAGACCGGGAGCTTTCTCTGGAGCTTACGGAAGCTGCAAAAGCCTTCATTGCAGAACACGGCTTTGATCCGGTCTACGGCGCAAGACCTCTGAAGCGGTATATGCAAAAGCATGTAGAAACCCTAGCTGCCAAGCTAATCCTGGGCGGTGAGATTTCTACCGGTGAAACCATTGTCATCGATACGGAGGGCGATAACCTGACTGCAAGAGTGAAATAAAAAAAACTCGCGGTTGACCTTTTGGGTCACCGCGAGTTTTCTACATTCCTGGCAATCGTTTGAATGACAAGCTTGATGTCCAGAGGTTTGGCCAGGTGCTCATTCATCCCTGCTTTCTTCGTTGCGATGCGGTCATCGGTAAAGGCATTGGCCGTCATCGCTATAATCGGAACCTTTGCCGCATCCGGACGATTCATTTTACGGATATTTTCCGTTGCCTCATATCCATTCATAACCGGCATCATGATATCCATAAGAATCAAATCAAATTCAAAGAATTCACTCTTCGCAAATGCTTCCACGGCCTCTTTTCCGTCTCTGGCCTCAACAACGAAGGCGCCTTCCTCCTCAAGCAGAAATTTGGCAATCTCCAGGTTCAGCTCATTATCCTCCACCAAAAGGAGCTTCAATCCACGGATAGACTCTGCTGCGACTCCGGTTTCTTCCTTTCTTTCCTCCTCTTCTCTTCCGTCAATTTCAAACGGGATCCTTACAATAAAAGTACTTCCTTTCCCTTTTTCACTTTCCACCGTAATGGTGCCGCCCATCTTATCCGTCAGCTTTTTGGTAATGGACATACCCAGGCCGGTGCCGCCGTACTCCGAATGGTTCTTCTCATTTTCCCGCGTAAATGGTTCGAATATATGTTCGATAAACTCCGGTGACATACCCAGGCCGGTATCCCTGCATTTGAACTCCACGTTCACCACATTTTCATCGCCCGGAAGTTCTCTGCATGAAATATAAATTTTCCCGTTTTCCTTATTGTATTTGATTGCATTACTCAAAATATTGGTAATGATTCTTTTATAATAAAGCGGACTTCCAAGCAGCCTATGATGCGGCACATGGCAATCTTCTTCTATAATCTCAATGCCTCTCGCTTCCGCCTGTCTGCTGGTAAGCATCAAAACATTTCTTGAAATAGCTTTGATATCAAAGGGTACATGCTCCAAAACAATCTTTCCGGATTCGAGCTTATTCATATCCAGCACTTCATTGATGAGTTCAAGAAGCACCTGTGCGGATTCTCTTATTTTCTCCTTACACTCATCCCTCTTGTCGATATCCTCCCGGCAGCGTTCCGACACATCCAGCATTCCGACAATCCCGTTCAGCGGCGTACGGATATCATGGCTCATACGCAGCAGAAAGTCCGTCTTTGCCCTGTTTGCCTGCTCCGCATCCTGCTTCGCAGCGAGCAGCTTTTCCTGATATGCTTTTTCCTTTTCTCTTGTTATTTTCAGTTCGTTTAAAGCGTTTTTTAATTCTTCATTTTCCTGCAGGATAAAAATCATATTTTTCATCTTGCCGGCATCCAGTGCGAAAAGGCAAAAAACCATCCCGTATACGATGGAGAGTCTGCCTAGCCATTCAATATCATAGACTGTCGATAGGATGGTCGCCGAAATAACAAAGAAGGCAATCAGCAGCAGGATCATGGTATTTATTTCTTCATTCTCCCTGTGCCGTTTAATAAGATAGTATACAAACAAGAGTACATAGCCTATTACCGTAACCAGGAAAACCCAGCCTAACGGCCCTCTTACAAAATCATTTGTATCCGTAAAGGAATAAACTACATCCGTAAAAAACGGGGATATCGCACAGACCGCAGAAATCAATACCGGAATCCCCAGTATCCTCCGGGCTCTCCTGTTCTCCTCATGCGGCCAGATGAATCGTATAAGCAGATAGACTAAGACTGTTCTGAGGACATAGGCAGCTGCAGATAACAGAATACGGGAAACCGTCGGTTCACTCCAGGATCTTGTAATTTTTTCAAGGTTGAATAGAATCAGTTCCGCACATTCACAATAAAAAATGCTCATAAATTTGCGTATATCTTCTTTATCCAGTACATTCTCTCTCTTTAAAATGATCCAGATAAATACCAGTCCTATGATTTCCGCAAAATTGTTGCTCAAAAACTCTTCCATCATCATCTGTGCTTCACCACCTTTCTTCCTAATGCCCCGCCGGCTTCTGCTCCAGCATTTCTTTTCCGTCCCGGATATCCGCCATGGCCAGGCTGTAAAGTAAAACCGCAAAGGGAATCAGGGTCACCCAGATAGCCCGTCCTTCCAGTATATGGCAGAAGAAGGTTCCGATGGCCGCCCCCATCAGGAAATAAAACAGCATCAGTCCATGCTTGCGCAACTTCTCACGGTGCGGTTTATCCCTGTCGCTCCGATGACGCAGCTCTTTTGCCAGTCCCACGCCGATCTGTCGGACATGATTCGTAACGAAGGTAGTGGCCATGGCCGTACCCTCTGCCTGCCGGAAGGTATTGTACTGCATCGAGGCAATGAAATTGATCGCAACCTGAGAGAGCTGCACCGGCATACTCTCAGGCAGGAAGCCAAGAATCAGCACCACCAGCATTTCCACGCCGATCAGAAGGGTATCCCAGCGCACATAAAACGCATGCTTTACCGGATTTGGCAAAAGTTCCGATACGAAGGCGCCCATCAGATATGCCGAAATCGGGATCAAATAATACAGCGCCTTTTTCCATTCCGCCGAGCCCAGTGCCATTCCGAGCAGCACAATGTTGCCTGTCTGGGCATTGCAAAATACACCGCCGCGCAAAACATAGGTATAGGCCCCGAAAAATCCAGAAATATAAATCAAGGTATAAAATACCCAGTTTTTTTCACAAGTCAAATAATTTCTGTTTGTTTGCATTTTTCTACTCCTTCACGAGTGTAAAAAAAGATTCCGTCCCGGACCGGTCAGCGAAATTTCAGCCCCGTCATCTTCCAGGCTCCAAAGCCGGTCACACAGCCCACTACGATACCTCCCAGAACATCGGTCGGAAAGTGTACGCCCAGGTAAATTCTGGAAAATCCAATCAGGGCTGCCACAAGCAGAGCCGGTATTCCGATCTGATGGGGCATTCCCAGATACATGACCGAAGCCACTGCAAAGGCGGCACCCGTATGTCCGGAGGGAAAGGAATAATCCATCGGCTCCCTGGCCAGAAGAATCAAATCCTCCAAAAGATGATAGGGGCGGATTCTCGCTACCCAGTTTTTCAGCAGCAGGTTTACGATCAGGAACTCCAAAATCATCGAGATCGTGGCCGCCTCCCCCACCCTGCGGTAGCGGGGCTGAAAAAGGAGTGCCAGACAGGCTGCAATGGAGAGAAAGCCCGCATTTTCCAGAGATGTAACGGCCCACATGATTTTATTTTGTACCGGTCCCCGAATGCTGTTCTGTAAAAACATCAAAAGGCGGTATTCCCATTCAAAAAATTTATCCATACGGCTTCTCCCCCTTAATACGGCGGTTTAATATTCGGGATGCAATAAACTGCAAAGGAGTACAGCGACAAAAGTGCGGTAGCTGCCAACAGCAGCTGAAACCAGCGTTTTTTCGATGTCTCCGGACGCAGGGCTGCAGCCTGGGCTGTAAAGATCAGCACCGGCAGCATATAGCGCCCCTGAGCCTGAAAATCGATGAACCAGGCATTGTAAATCAAAAGCAGATAGGACACCAGGCCGCAAAACCAGAGAAGTCCAAGCTTGAGCTTTCGCTCTGCGTGTCCCTTTATAAGGAGCACCGGAATACAGCATCCTCCCAGATAAGAAAGATACAATAGCCCCATCAGCAGAGTATACCAGTCCGGACTCGGAAATTGCAAGCTTCCGTAGGTTCCCACAAAGGAACGGAAGGTGGTCTTGTGAAGTCCCATATGAAACAGTAGCTCCGACAGGGGCACGCCTTTCCCGTAAAGGTTGAAGGCAGAGCTTTGCAGCTCCGGCGGCGAAGCCGGATTTAACTCTGCAATCGCCAGCTTCTCCTGCACCTCCCGAAGCACCTGCTGCCTGTGGATGCCATAATGCAGAAGCTCCGGGATATAACGAAGACCGAGAAACAAAAAGGCGGCACCGGCGATCCAAAAATAGCTTCGAAGTCTCCGGGGACGTTCCTCCCGAGGCGCCTTTCCCAGGTCCACCATCAGCATACAAAAGGCATAAATCGCAAAGACATAAAAGTTTTGCTTCGCCATAAAGATGTTTGCGAAAAGAAAGCCCAGCAGCAAAAGCCGCCACCAGTCTTTTTTTTGTACCCCGCGGCTGCAAAGCCCGGAAAGCATGCTTTCCGGCCTGGCCACCTGATATAGCACCAGCACGCCGATGGCATAATCATAGGCATCCGAGGTGCAATAGGTATAGAGATACCAAAGCTGAGGCGTCAAAAAGAGGGCAGCCAGAAGCCAGCGGTTTTGTTTCAGATTCGCAAAGACCAGATAAAAAAGTCCGGCAATCATCGCGACACTGAAAAAGCGGGTCGCATGCTCAAAGGTGAAAAGTCCGGCAAGCCGAGCCGCCAGAAGATAAAAGAGGCTGAGCTCATTCAGGCGGGCGGTTCCGAAGACCGAGTAAGCCGCTGTCTCCAGCTTTCTGGCATCCGGTATCTGAAAATGACTGATATAATATTGTACCGAATAGATCGCCTCGGATTCATCCGGGTTGACCAGATCGGAGCCTGTAAAGGCACCGATGACAATCAGCGTCAGAGTCGCCAGGCCGGCCAGATAAAAGAAGGTATCCATGACGAGAAGAAATCGTCCCTCCCTTTGTCTCCAAATCCTTCGCTGATAGAATTCCCATGCTCCCCATAAAAGCAAAAGCAGCGGGCAAAGATACAAAACCCCGGTGCGGGCATAGGGACGCACCAGCTTCTGATAATACGAACGAAAGGCCTCCGTTGTCAAAAGCTGGGAATCCTCTCCCTGGATCCAAAGTCCCAAGGAGCCGGTATCCGTCTCATAGATGCGGACCTGGTCATTTCCGGTAAAGGAAGCCAAAAGCTCCTCCCCTTCAAGCTTACCGGCATAAAAGCCATTGACAAAAAATGTAAGATCCTGAATTCGAATCTCATCATCCAGATTGTAATCGATGGGATCCAGGCGCTTGAAGGTGCTGCCATCCCGCCACTTAAGGTCCCAGAAGAAGAACCGGGCCTCGCCGGATTTTTTGTAAGCATTCTTTACGCTGCTTCGTCCCAGATTTTCCGTGGCAGAGGCAAAGAGCTTGCAGTGATTTCCGGCAGAATAGTCCTCTTTTTCAAAATCTACCCGCACCTCCGCAAGCACCACGGGGGGAGAAAGCAAAAACCCGGCCAGCACCAGAATCAAAACCAAGGGCTTCCACCATTTTTTCAGCCATCTTTTCATCGCTTCTGTACTCCTTGTAACTGTTCAGTACCTTCACAGTTACGATGCAAAATCCATGAAAATCGGCTT
>CAVFGF010000067.1:0-12946 GCA_963621925.1 Alistipes onderdonkii
AGTGATGGAACAGGTGGCGGGAGACGTAGGACTGGCCTTTCAGATTCAGGACGATATTCTGGATGTCACCAGTACGCTGGAGGTTCTCGGGAAACCGATTCACAGTGACGATAAGAATCACAAGACTACCTATGTGACCCTGGAGGGTCTCGAAAAGGCAAAGAAGGATGTGGAAGAGATTTCCAATCGGGCGCTTTCTTCCCTTGCTTCCCTGCCATATCGGAATGCTTTTCTGGAAGAATTAATTCGTATGCTGATTACGAGAGAAAAATAAGGGGTGATGAGATGCTGCTGGAGCAGATCAATCAAGTCAATGATATTAAGAAATTAAACAGAGAGGACTGGGAACCTCTGGCGCAGGAGATTCGGGATTTCCTCATTGAAAAGATCAGTATAACAGGTGGGCATCTTGCCTCCAACCTAGGCGTCGTGGAGCTTACGATGGCGCTTCATCTCGCCTTTGATTTTCCAAAAGACCAGGTGGTCTGGGATGTAGGGCATCAATCCTATACCCATAAGCTTTTGACAGGCAGAAAAGCCGGCTTCGATGATTTGCGCAAATATGGAGGCATGAGCGGATTTCCGAAGCGAAAAGAGAGTGACTGTGACTGCTTTGATACCGGGCACAGCTCGACATCGATCTCGGCCGGTATCGGCCTTGTAAAGGCTCGCGATCTGACCGGTGGGTCTCAGAGCGTCATTTCCGTGATCGGAGACGGATCCATGACCGGCGGCATGGCCTTTGAGGCTCTCAACAATGCCTCACAGCTGAAAAGCAATTTCATCATTGTCCTGAACGACAACCAGATGTCCATTGCAGAGAATGTAGGCGGCTTAAGCCAATATCTGAATGGACTGCGCTCCAATGAAGGATACAATAACTTTAAAGAAGGCCTTCAGAATACCCTGGAGAAGATTCCGGTCTACGGAGACGGCATCGTGCGGCAGCTGAAAAAGACCAAGAGCGGTCTGAAGCAGCTGGTAATCCCGGGTATGCTTTTTGAAAATATGGGCATCACCTATCTGGGGCCGGTAGACGGACACAACATCCCCCAGATGATCCGGACCTTTCAGGATGCAAAGAAGGTGCATCATGCCGTCCTGATCCATGTCTGTACCAAGAAGGGAAAGGGCTACGAGCCTGCCGAGCGGCATCCGTCGAGATTTCACGGGGCAGAGCCCTTTGTCATCGAGACAGGACTTCCCAAAAGCAGGCGGGCGAAGGCCAATTATACCGATATTTTTTCTACGGTCATGCGAAAAATGGGCGACCGTGATGAAAAGGTAGTGGCAATCACGGCAGCTATGCCGGACGGAACGGGTTTGAAGCGGTTTAAAAATATGTTCCCGGATCGATTTTTTGATGTCGGTATCGCGGAGCAGCATGCGGTGACCTTTGCGGCAGGATTGGCAGCGGGGGGCTTAAAGCCTGTAGTGGCCGTCTATTCCTCCTTCCTGCAGCGCGCCTATGATCAGGTTCTGCATGATGTCTGCATCCAGAATCTACATGTAATCTTTGCGATCGATCGGGCCGGACTGGTAGGCAGTGACGGAGAAACCCATCAGGGTATCTTTGATTTATCTTACCTTTCCACGATTCCGAATATGACGGTAATGGCTCCGAAGAATAAGTGGGAGCTTTCCGATATGATGAAGTTTGCAGTAAACTACGATGGCCCCATCGCTTTACGGTATCCGAGGGGGGAAGCCTATGATGGCCTCCGGGAATTCCGTGCTCCGATTCGTTACGGCAGAAGCGAATGGATTTATGAGGAAGCAGAGATCGCTCTTCTGGCAGTCGGAAGCATGGTAAAGATCGCCGAGCAGATTCGAGATACCTTAAAAGATACAGGATACAATTGTACCCTGATCAATGCTCGATTTGTGAAGCCTTTGGATGAAGAAATGCTGGAGGCAGTTGCCAAACAGCACAAGCTTCTGGTGACACTGGAAGAAAATGTAAGAAACGGTGGTTTCGGCGATCACGTTCTGGAATATGTGAATGATCGAGAGCTGGATGTGAAGGTACTGAGTGTCGCCCTGCCTGACGAGTATATTGAACACGGAAATGTGGGCCTGCTGCAAAAAGAAGCAGGACTCGACGCAGAAACCATTGTCAAGCGAGTAATTACTGCCTATATTGATGAAATCTAGGTAACTGAACAGTTACGAAATCTAAGCTTAGGAGAGAAAGAATATGAAGGTACGTCTGGACGTGCTTTTGGTCAGCAGAGGACTGGCAAAATCAAGAGAACAGGCGAAGGCCATTATCATGGAGGGAAAGGTCTTCGTCAAGGGAGAACGGGAGGATAAGGCCGGTTCCATGTTTGACGAGGCTGCGCCGATTGAGATTCATGGACAGAAGCTCCGTTATGTCAGCCGCGGTGGTCTGAAGCTGGAAAAAGCGGTGGCCCATTTTGACCTGGGACTTCAGGATAAGGTCTGTATGGATGTAGGCTCCTCCACCGGAGGCTTTACAGATTGTATGCTGCAAAACGGTGCCAGAAAAGTCTATGCTGTCGATGTCGGAACCAATCAGCTTGATTGGAAGCTTCGAAGCGATCCCCGGGTAGTTTCCATGGAGAAAACAAACATCCGTTATCTGACCGCAGATAAAATCGACGAGCGTCCGGCGTTCGCATCGATCGATGTGGCCTTTATCTCCCTGACGAAGGTTCTGCTTCCCGTTCGGGAGCTGCTCTGCGAGCAGGGAGAGGTAGTCGCTTTGATCAAGCCGCAATTTGAGGCCGGAAGGGAAAAGGTCGGAAAAAAAGGCGTTGTGCGGGAAAAAAGCACCCATCTGGAGGTGATTCAGATGGTCTTAAGCTATGCCTGGTCCATTGGCTTTGACATTCTTGCATTGGAATTTTCACCCATCAAGGGGCCGGAGGGCAATATCGAATATCTGGCCTGGCTGAAAAAGACAGAGCGGGGCACTTCGGAAGAGCTTCCCGAGTGGGAGACACTTAAGGCGGAGCTGCCGGAGGGTCTTTGTCCGGAGCAAATCGTGGAGGAGGCTCACCAAAGCTTAGAGAAATGCTGATTTAATCAGCGTTTCCTTAGATACAAAATAAATTTAGAGGTACCGAAGAGATCGATGAATCGATTTTATGTAATTACAAATGTAGAAAAGGATCCCGATTTAGAGACGACGCGGGAAATTCAGGATTATCTGAAAATGCGCGGAGCCGAGTGTATCGTACGGGAGTTTCAGGAAACAAAAGAAGAGGACAGGGAAGGGGAGTATCGTTATACCGACGCATCCCGGATTCCGGAGGGAATTGAGTGCATTCTTGTACTGGGCGGAGACGGAACCCTGATTCAGGCTGCGAGAGATACGGTAGATCGCAAGATTCCGCTTCTAGGGGTCAATCTGGGTACCTTAGGATACCTGGCAGAGATCGAAAGGTCAGGGATCCGGGAGGCTTTGGACAATCTCCTCCTGGATCATTATACGATCGAGCCCCGGATGCTTCTGGAGGGTACGGTATACCGCCAGGGACAGAAACCGGTGAGGAATCTGGCGTTGAATGACATCGTGGTCAATCGTGCCGGTGCGCTTCGTATCATTGATTATGAGATTTCGGTAAACGGAGAGCTTTTGAATCGCTATTCTGCCGATGGTATGATTGTATCGACACCGACGGGTTCGACGGGCTACAGTCTGTCTGCCGGCGGTCCCATTGTCTCGCCGATGGCCAGTATGATTGTGGTAACGCCGATCTGCCCCCATACACTGACAGCGAGAAGCATCGTCCTATCCGGTGCAGACCGGGTAACGGTACGTACCGGCGCCGGAAAGAGGAACCAAAGAGAGGAATCTTTTGTAAGCTTTGACGGCGAAGTTCAGGTGCCTGTGGCGACAGGAGATTATGTAGAGATACAAAAGTCTGAGAAGACGGTCAATATACTGAAGATCAGCAGGGTGAGCTTTCTGGAAGTCCTGCGGGATAAAATGCGCGGCAACTAAAGCAGGAGGACAGACGAGATGAAGATAGAAAGGCATGCGAAGATTATAGAATTGATAAACGAGTATGCCATTGAGACCCAGGAGGAACTGGCGTCCAGACTGAATCAGGCAGGCTTTCGCGTCACCCAGGCGACCGTATCCAGAGATATCCGGGAATTGAAGCTGACCAAGATGGCGGTAGACGGACGACAGCGTTACGTTGTTCTGCCGGGAGGCAACAGCCAGCTGGGAGATAAGTATATCGGGATCCTAAGAGACAGCTTTCTGTCGATGGAGATGGCACAGAATATCCTGGTTGTCAAGACGGTATCGGGGATGGCGATGGCGGCAGCGGCAGCCCTGGATGCCCTTCACTGGCAGGAGATCGTGGGTTGTATCGCGGGTGATGACACCATCTTTTGTGCTGTGCGAAGCGTAGACGATACGATGATTGTCATGGAAAAATTAAGAAGGGCAATCAAACCATAAAAGAAAGGGGTTATATGTTAGAACATCTGCATGTAAAAAATCTGGCCTTGATTCGTGAGGCAGAGATTGATTTTACAGAGGGACTGAATATTCTGACCGGTGAAACCGGAGCCGGAAAATCCATCATCATCGGTTCCGTTGGTCTTGCCCTGGGCGGTAAGGTATCAAAAGATCTGGTGCGGCCGGGAGCGGACGAGGGGCTCTCCGAGCTGGTCTTCTCCGTGACGAATGAGATGCAAAAAGAGAACCTGGAGAAGCTTGGAATCACGCCGGATGATGACCAGATTATTTTATCCAGGAAAATCCGAAACGGGAAAAGCATCAACAAGATCAACGGAGAGACCGTCCCGGTGAGTCTTCTGAAGGAGGCAGCGGCTCTTCTCATCGATGTACACGGTCAGCACGAACATCAGTCCTTATTGCAGAAGAAAAAGCATCTGGAGATTCTGGATGAATATGCGAAGGAAGAGCTGCAGCCGATAAAAGAACAGCTGCAGGAAGCTTATGCAAAATGGAAATTGCTGGAAGAAGAGTTTCGAAAGGCGCAGCTGGACGAGGAGAGCAGGCTGCGGGAGATTTCTCTTCTTGAATTTGAAACAAAAGAAATTTTTGATGCCGAACTTCTGTCCGGAGAAGATGAAGAGCTGGAACAGCGGTATCGCAAAATGACAGGGGCTAAGCGTCTCCTGGAAGCAGCGGGGATAGCCTATCGTCTGACAGGCTATGAGGAAGACAACGGTGCCGGCAATAGCCTGGGATATGCTCTGCGGGAGCTTCAGGATGTCCAGAATCTTGACAAAGACCTTTCGGAACTGACCGGACAGCTTTCGGAGATCGACAGCCTACTAAATGATTTTAACCGAGAACTTTCGGATTATCTCTCTTCCCTGGAATTTTCCGATGCGGATTTTGCAGAGACAGAGGAAAGACTGAATCTCCTAAATCACCTGAAATCTAAATACGGCAGGACAATAGAGGCTGTTTTGGAATATGGGACCAAACAGCAGGAGCGCCTGCAGGCTCTTTCAGATTACGATGCTTACCTGGAGCGATTGGAAGGAAGCCTTCGAGAGCAGGAGGAAGAACTGGCAAGGCTGTCAGAAAAAGCAAGCGAGATTCGAAAACGCTATGGGGAGGTTCTCTGTGAAAGGATTCGGGAGCATCTGGTGGATCTGAATTTTCTGCATGTTGAATTTTCGATTCGTTTTACCAGACTTTCCGATTATACGGCAAAAGGCTTTGATGAAGCAGAATTTGTCATTTCTGTCAACCCCGGGGAGCCGATGCGTCCACTCGCAGAAATCGCATCCGGCGGAGAATTATCCCGTGTGATGCTGGCCATTAAAACCGTGCTGGCAGATAAGGATCAGATCGAGACGGTTATTTTTGATGAGATCGATGTGGGAATCAGCGGGCGGACAGCCCAGAAGGTATCTGAAAAAATGATGCTGATTGGCCGCACCCGTCAGGTGATCTGCATTACCCATCTGGCGCAGATCGCTGCCATGGCGGACACACATTTTCGGATTGAAAAACAGGTGACGGACGGAGAAACCAGAACATCCATTCGAAGACTGACCGAAAAAGAAAGTGTGGAGGAACTGGCAAGGATTTTAGGAGGAGCCGAGCTTACGGAGGCAGTTTACAAAAATGCTGCAGAGATGAAGGATCTGGCGATAAATAAAAAAGAATCTTTAAAGGCAGAGAGCTGACTCTCT
Source organism: Alistipes onderdonkii (assembly GCA_963621925.1). Taxonomy (GTDB): domain Bacteria; phylum Bacillota; class Clostridia; order Lachnospirales; family Lachnospiraceae; genus Laedolimicola. The sequence goes on from CAVFGF010000067.1 coordinate 6,157, forward strand.
GCCTTTTTTTGTCGGAAAATGTCTGCTTTTGTCTGAAATTGATGGGGGATTTTGATTGCAGAGGAAAAAGAAGAGCAGATATAATAAAGCTATCGAAACTGTTTCACGCGACACAAAAAGGGGGATATCATGAAGAAACTGACGGTAGCAATTGCGGATGACAATGCAAAAATGGTAAAAAGCCTGCGAGAATTGATCGGTAGGGAAGAAGATATGGAGGTGGTTGGCTCAGCTGCAGACGGAGAAGAGGCTGTTGAGCTGATTCGAAAAAAAGAGCCGGATATCCTTCTTCTGGATCTGATCATGCCAAAGTTGGACGGACTTGGGGTGATGGAGGAGATCCGAAGGGACGAAAAATTGAACAAACAGCCGGCAATCATTATACTATCGGGCATCGGTCTCGAAAAAGTGGCCGAGGATGCGTTTTCCCTGGGCGCCAGCTATTATCTGATGAAGCCCTTCAGTGAAAAATTTCTTCTTGGCCGTCTGCGGGCCTTTCAAAATGCCGGAGAGAAGCTTCAAAGTTCCTCTTTGCCGGGGGCTGAGAAGGCCAAAGAGGAAGCCGTGGAGTTTGATCCGAAGGAAGAAATTACGTCTCTGATGCATGAAATCGGAATTCCCGCCCATATCAAAGGATATGCCTATCTTCGCGAAGCCATTCGGATGTCCGTCGAAAATAGTGAGATCCTATGTTCCGTGACAAAGATTTTATATCCGACCATCGCAGCCCAATATCAGACGACCGCGACCCGGGTGGAACGCGCGATTCGCCATGCGATTGAGATTGCCTGGTGCAGGGGAAAGATAGAAACGATCGATGCGATCTTTGGCTATACGGTAGACAGCGGAAAAGGAAGGCCGACCAATTCTGAATTTATTGCGATGATTTCCGATCATATTCGTCTGAAAAATAAACGCAGGGCTTCTTAAATGTAAAAAATGCACAAATTCTACTTTCAAATGCATTTCAAATGCGCTATAATGATTATAAATTTAGAAATTCAATGTAAAAGCGGGGAGGAAATGCAGTGAAAAAGATCTTATTTGTCGCTTCCGAAGCGGTTCCTTTTATCAAAACAGGAGGATTGGCAGACGTTGTGGGATCGCTGCCGAAATATTTTGATAAAGAGCAATATGACATTCGGGTCATGATTCCGAAGTACCTGTGTATTCGTCAGGAATGGAAGGATCAGATGAAGTATGTGACCCATTTCTATATGGATCTGGCATGGCGCAGTCAGTATGTGGGAATTCTTGAACTGGAATATGAGGGCGTCAAATTCTATTTTATTGACAATGAATACTATTTTGCAGGGCCGAAGCCTTACGGCAATATCTATGAAGATATCGAAAAATTTGCATTTTTCTCGAAGGCCGCCATTTCCGCCCTGCCGTCCCTGGATTTCCGCCCGGACATCATCCATTGCCACGACTGGCAGACGGGACTGGTTCCGGTATTCCTGAATGATTCCTTCCAGGATAATCCGTTTTTCCAGGGCATCAAGACAGTGATGACGATTCACAATCTGAAGTTCCAGGGTATCTGGGATATGAAGAAGGTGAAGGATATCACGGGTCTGAATGCATCCTACTTTACGCCGGATAAGCTGGAAGCTTACGGGGATGCCAATTATCTGAAGGGCGGCATCGTCTATGCAGATGCCGTGACGACGGTCAGCGATACCTATGCCGAAGAGATTAAGATGCCTTATTACGGAGAGCATCTGGACGGCCTGATGCGCGCGAGAGAGAATTCTCTGCGGGGCATTGTAAACGGCATTGATTATAACGAATACAACCCGGAGACGGATAAGTATCTGGTTCACAATTATAACGCTGTGAACTTTCGAAAGGAAAAGGTAAAAAATAAGACAGCTCTTCAGCAGGAGCTTGGTCTTCAGGTGGATCCGAAGAAAATGATGATCGGTATCGTATCTCGCTTAACGGATCAAAAGGGCTTCGATCTGATTGCCTATGTAATGGATGAGCTTTGCCAGGATGAAGTACAGTTTGTCGTTCTGGGAACCGGTGAAGAGCGGTATGAGAATATGTTCCGGCATTTTGCCTGGAAGTATCAGGGTAAGGTTTCCGCCAATATCTTTTATTCAGAAGCCATGTCGCATAAGATCTATGGATCCTGTGATGCCTTCCTGATGCCCTCTCAGTTTGAGCCCTGCGGTTTGAGCCAGCTGATGAGCCTTCGGTACGGCACCGTGCCGATTGTCCGCGAGACCGGCGGCCTGAAGGATACTGTGGAGCCCTACAATGAATACGAGAGCAAGGGAACCGGCTTCAGCTTTACGAATTACAATGCCCATGAGATGATGCATACCGTGCGCTATGCGGAGCATGTCTATTATGATAAGAAGCGGGAATGGAATAAGATCATCGACCGTGGAATGGCGATGGATTTCTCCTGGAACAATTCAGCCAAGAAGTACGAGGAGCTGTACAACTGGCTGGCCGGTTAGGGAAACGCTGATTAAAGCGTTTTCCTAACCGGATTTGCGCTGCGAAGCAGCAAAATCCCTTAGTATTACGAAAAAAAGGCTTGTCAAAGCCTTTTTTTTATGCTATGCTTTCAAAGTTAGTGAAAAAACACGCGGGCGGAACCGGGAAAGGTGCCGAACCGGGAAACGGAACGGTAATTCGCGGTGAAGAAACTCGCGGAAGAACAACCCAATGGAGGAAAGAAACATGAGTGTAATTTCAATGAAGCAGTTACTGGAAGCAGGTGTTCATTTCGGACATCAGACGAGACGCTGGAACCCCAAGATGGCTCCGTATATCTATACCGAGCGTAACGGTATCTATATCATCGACCTGCAGAAGTCTGTAGGCATGGTAGATGACGCTTACAAGGCAGTTTTCGATATCGCAGCACAGGGCGGCAGCATTCTTTTCGTAGGTACGAAGAAGCAGGCACAGGATGCGATCAAGGTAGAGGCAGAGCGCTGCGGCATGTATTATGTAAACGAGCGTTGGCTCGGCGGTATGCTGACAAACTTCAAGACCATCCAGAGCAGAATCGCTCGCCTGAAGGCTATCGAGAAGATGTCTGAGGACGGAACCTTTGATGTATTGCCGAAGAAGGAAGTTATCGCACTGAAGAAAGAGTGGGAGAAGCTGGAGAAGAACCTCGGCGGTATCAAGGATATGAAGCATATCCCGGATGCAATCTTCGTTGTAGACCCGAAGAAGGAAAGAATCTGCGTACAGGAAGCACATACACTGGGTATTCCGCTTATCGGAATCGCTGATACCAACTGCGATCCGGAGGAGCTGGATTATGTAATCCCGGGCAATGATGATGCAATCAGAGCCGTAAAGCTTATCGTTTCCAAGATGGCAGATGCAGTCGTTGAGGCAAACCAGGGAGCAGCTGAGGAAGTAGCTGAGACCGAGGAAGCTGTAGAGGCTTAAGCAAACAAATTTGGAGGGATAAGAAATGGCAATCACAGCAGGAATGGTAAAAGAGTTAAGAGAGATGACCGGCGCCGGCATGATGGACTGTAAAAAGGCCCTGACTGCTACCGAGGGCAACATGGATGCAGCTGTGGACTGGCTGAGAGAAAAAGGACTTGCCAGCGCACAGAAGAAGGCCGGACGTATTGCTGCAGAGGGTATCGTAGATACCTGCCTGGTAAATGACGGCCATAAGGCAGTTGTCGTAGAGGTCAATGCAGAGACCGACTTCGTTGCTAAGAACGAGAAGTTCCAGTCCTATGTAGCGGATGTTGCTGCACAGGCTGTTAAGACCACAGCAACTGACATTGATGGCTTCCTGGCAGAAAAGTGGGAGAAGGATCCGTCTCTGACTGTAAAGGAGGCTCTGGCTTCCCAGATCGCTGTTATCGGTGAGAACATGAATATCCGTCGTTTTGCACAGGTAGAGGAGGAGAACGGCTTCGTTGCTTCCTATATCCACGCAGGCGGAAAGATCGGTGTCCTGGTAGATGTCGAGACGGATGTAGTCAATGACGCAATTCGTGAAATGGCAAAGAATGTAGCGATGCAGGCTGCAGCTCTGAAGCCGCTGTATACCAGTGATGCAGAGGTAGAGCCGGAGTACATCGAGAAGGAAAAAGCAATCCTGATGGCTCAGATTCAGAACGATCCGAAGGAGTCCCAGAAGCCGGAGAAGGTTATCCAGGGTATGATCCAGGGTCGTATCAACAAGGAGCTCAAGGAGATCTGCCTGCTTGACCAGGTTTATGTAAAGGCAGAGGACGGCAAGCAGTCTGTTGCAAAGTATGTAGCTCAGGTTGCAAAAGAGAACAATGCCAACATCACGATCAAGAAATTCGTTCGTTTCGAGACCGGCGAGGGACTGGAGAAGAAGAACGAGGATTTTGCAGCAGAAGTTGCAAAGCAGATGGGAATGTAAGTTCTATACAAAAAATCAATATACGATCGGCAATAGAGGTGCGGATCTTAAGAGTATCTGTTTGGAGGCTGCGGAGAGCCGAAGAAGAACAGAAAAAGGAAGATTCGCCGAAACGGACAGTATATCCGCAAGCTGTCAGGTTGGGGTACAGTCGAACAGGCTGTGCACTCTCACCCTAGGGTGGAGGAGCTATTGCTTCCTGAACAGGATTCAAGGAGCAGTGGTAAACCACTGCTCCATTTTTTTGCTGTTGCCGGTTGAGAGAAGGAGTAGTGTTATGATCGAGTTTTTAAATTGGCTGGACGGTGTTCTTTGGGGTGTACCGCTCATTGCCCTGATGATTCTGACAGGTCTGTATTTTACCATTCGTTCCGGTTTCTTTCAGTTCCGTTATTTTGGATGGATTATGAAACGAACGATTGGAAGAATCTTCCAGAAGGAAACGGAAGAGCATGAAGGAAACGGAATGCTGACCTCCTTCGAAGCGATTTCTACCGCCATCGGCGGAACCGTAGGTTTCGGCAATATTGCCGGTGTGGCTACAGCTGTTGCTGCAGGCGGCCCCGGTGCGATCATGTGGATGTGGCTCTGTGCCCTGCTTGGCATGATTCTGAAGCAGGTAGAGGTTACTCTGGGCTGTTATTACCGTCATACGAATGAAAAAGGCGACTATTACGGCGGACCGACCTACTATATGGAAAGCGGTCTCGGAACCGAGCGCCATTGGGGAAAGCTCTGGCTGATTCCGGCGGTTATCTTTGGAATCGGTATTTTCTCCACCTTCTTTGTAACCTCCTCGACCCTGACAGCTGCGCAGGTAGTATCCGGAGCACTGGATCTGAAGACTTTAAACATCGGCGGTCTTCAGATCGAAGGTGTCATCCTGATGGGAGCGGTACTTTGCGTCATTACCTACTTTGTAACCAGCGGCGGAACAAAAAAAATTGCAAGCCTTTTCAGTAAATTAGTTCCCTTTATGAGTATTCTCTATATCCTGATGGGAATCGGTATGATTCTGATCAACTTAAACCGTGTACCGGGAGCGATTACTGCCATTGTGACCAATGCCTTTACAGGTACCGCAGCCATCGGCGGCTTTGCAGGCTGCAGCGTCAGCCAGATCATCCGTGTCGGTATGGCGCGTTCCGTATATTCCAATGAGGCCGGCTGGGGAACCTCTCCGATGATTCACAGCTCGGCAAAGACCAGACATCCGGTCGAGCAGGGCTTGTGGGGATCCTTCGAGGTATTCTTCGATACCATGATTATTTGTACCATCACAGCCTTATCGGTGGTGCTGAGCGGCAACTGGACGGACGGAACCAACGGCGGAACACTGGCACTCAGTGCCTTTGCAAGCGGGTTTGGCAGGATCGGAAGCCTTCTTCTTGCCCTGATCATGATCATCTTTACGGTTACGACCTCCGGAGGCTGGTTCACCTACTATCTGGCAATTCTGGAGCATCTTTACAAAAAAGAGGGCCTGGTAAAAAATATTGTTATGAAGATCTTCTACGCAGTTCGTGCCATTCCTGGATTTTTATGGGTCATTTATCTCGTAAAAACGGATAACCAGGGCTTTATTTGGACCGTCGTGGATATCACCTCCGCCATTCCGACCTTTATCAACGTGGCTGTCATTTTGATCTTATCCAATCAATATTTCAAGCTGCTGAAGGATTACAAGGCAAGATATCTCGGTGTAGGAAAGACAGAGGAAAATGCTCGTCTCTTTTACGAAGAGCAGAAGTAAGAGGCAAAAAAAATGAAAACGATTTATTATAACGGACAGGTTTATACCGGAACACTTCCGCTGGCAGAAGCCTTTGTTGTGGAGGATGGAAGCTTTGTATTTGCCGGAAGCAATGAAGAAGCACGGGTCTATGCGAAGGATGGGGCAGACCTCGTGGATCTGAAGGGACAATTTGTTTGCAGCGGCTTTAATGACAGCCATATGCATTTATTAAATTATGGAAGTTCCCTGATGTCGGCCAAGCTGGCAGAGCATACCGACAGCCTGGAGCACCTGATAACCTATATGAAGGATTTTGCCGCTCAGCATCCCGTGAAGGAACAGGGCTGGCTGACAGGCCGGGGCTGGAATCAGGATTATTTTACAGATGCTGGGCGGATGCCGAACCGCTACGATCTCGACAGAATATCAAAAGAAAATCCGGTAGCTGTCGTCCGAGCCTGCGGCCATTGCCTGGTGGTGAACAGCAAGGCGCTGGAGCTTCTCGGCATCACGAGGGAGACACCGCAGCCTGCGGGCGGAGAGATCGGGATGGAAGAGGGTGAGCCGGACGGCCGCTTCTTTGATAATGCGATGAACCTGGTCTATGCCGGCATTCCGGTTCCTGATAAGGACGAAATCAAGGATATGATTCGGCTGGCCTGCAAGGC
>CAVFGF010000068.1:0-12527 GCA_963621925.1 Alistipes onderdonkii
GCGAACACGCACTTCAGGCAGTCTCCCAGGAAGGTGATAAGCCCAGCCTTCCATCCCAGCGTGCGAAGAGCATTCGTGGCGCCTGCATTGCCGCTTCCGTGCTCCCGAATGTCCATACCCTTCATCTCACCGTAAATATAACCGGTCTGAAATAATCCAAATACATAGCCGATGGCTACACATGCCAGCCGTACCACTATTGATCACCCTTTCTTTCACGAATCAGGAACTTCAGCGCCGTTCCCTTAAAGCCAAAGGCATCGCGAATTTTATTTTCCAGATATCTCGTATAGGAAAAGTGCATCAGTTCCTTATCATTGACAAAAATCACAAAGGTCGGCGGTTTTACCGCTACCTGCGTAATATAGAAAAGCTTCAGACGCTTTCCCTTGTCCGAAGGCGGCTGCTGCAGGGCAACGGCCTCCGTCATAATCTCGTTCAGAACGCCGGTAGAGATCCGCAGGTTCTGGTTCTGAATTACCATGTCGATGAGCTCAAAGAGCTTGGGCAGCCGCTGCCCGGTCACTGCGGATATAAAGGTAATCTCCGCATAGGGCATATACGATAGAATATTTCGGATCTTATTTGTATATTCATAGACAGTCTTATCATTTTTCTCTATGGCATCCCATTTGTTGACCGCAATAATGATGCCCTTGCCGCGCTCATGGGCGATTCCGGCAATCTTCGCATCCTGCTCGGTGACACCTTCCTTTGCATCGATGACCAGGATCACGACATCGGCTCGCTCGACAGCTGTGACGGTACGAATGATACTGTAGCGCTCCAGTTCCTCCTTGATCTTGCTCTTGCGGCGCAGTCCGGCCGTATCGATAAAGATATAGTCCTTACCGTTTCGGCGCACCTCCGTATCGATGGCATCACGGGTGGTTCCTGCGATATTGGAAACAATGACCCGGTTCTCGCCGATTAGCTTGTTGATAATGGAAGATTTTCCCACATTCGGCTTTCCGACGATGGCAATACGCGGGCGATCGTCCTCCTCGATCTCTCCGGTTCCCTCCGGGAAATGCTTCACTACCTCATCCAGCAGATCACCGATTCCCAGCCTTGAGGCTGCAGAAATCGGTACCGGATCGCCGATACCCAAATTATAAAATTCATAGGTATCTGCCATAAATTTCTGGAAGCTGTCTACCTTGTTGACAGCCAGAACCACCGGTTTTCTCGAACGACGCAGCATGTCTGCCACCTTGGAATCCGCGTCCACCAGTCCCTGACGCACATCCGCAAGAAAAATGATTACATCCGCCGTATCGATGGCGATCTGCGCCTGCTCCCGCATTTGGGAAAGAATGATATCACTGCTGTCCGGCTCGATTCCGCCGGTATCGATCAAGGTAAAGGCATGGTCCAGCCATGTCACATCTGCATAAATACGGTCTCGCGTTACTCCGGGCGTATCCTTCACGATAGAAATATTCTCACCTGCCAATGCATTGAACAGGGTGGATTTTCCTACGTTGGGCCGGCCCACAATGGCTACGATCGGCTTACTCATATTCTTCTGCTCCTTTTCTATCTATATCAAAATAAATCATCCTAAAATCGCCTGTAAAAAAGATTTGCCGTCTGATTTTACAATAGTTATCGGTACTTGTAAAGCCCCGGAAAGCTCCTCGACAGTCACATCATCGAGAAAAACCTTCTCTCCGCTTTTCATCATATGCTCCGTCAGAAGAAGCTCCTCTCCCAAGTTACAGCCCGCTAACTGCTTTTTCAGATCCTGTCCGGTCAAGAGTCCGGCCACCGTGATCTTTCCACCGAAAAATTCATTTTTTATAGGTCGGACCTGCAGATCCAGCTTTGGATATTTCAGCTGTATTTCTTCGCCCAGCTCCATAAGGATCGGGGCTGCCAGCTCCCCGGTAGCAATGGTAACATGCCGCTCCCGCAGGCTTCCGGGAAGCGTTTCCAGCTCCTCCAGCACTTCTTCCTGAAGCAGACGAACCATACCTACGCCATTTTCCAGCTGCCTGTAACCATCATAGCATTCTGCCGACGGAAGCTCCTCCTCAGCCAACAGATACCACTCGTCACCGGCATGAATGAAGTGATTGCCGTACTCCTGAAAAAGCCGCTCCTGCCAGCGGTGAATCAGTGCAAGAACCTCACGCGCATCCTCCTTCGTAAACGGTGTCAGCGGATAGAGACCATCCCGGTATCTGGTCAGTCCCACCGGCACCACCGATACACTTTGCAGGCAGGGCAGATACTTCACCAGCTGTTCGATGCTGTATTCCAGCTCCTTTCCGTCATTGACTCCCTTGCAAAGAACGATCTGTCCGTTCATCTGGATGCCGGCTTCGTAAAAGCGAACCACCTTTTTTAATGCCTCCCCGGCAAAGCGGTTGTGGAGCATCCGGCAGCGAAGCTCGGGATGCATGGCCTGAAAGGAAATGTTGATCGGCTCCATGCGGTAGGTGATGATGCGCTGCACATCCTCCTCACTCATATTTGTCAGGGTCACATAATTGCCCTGTAAAAACGAAAGGCGGGAATCGTCGTCCTTGAAATACAACGTATCCCGCATGCCCCGCGGCAGCTGATCGATAAAGCAAAAAATGCATTTATTGCTGCAGGAACGGTAATCATCCATCATTCCGTTCTCAAATTCGATCCCGAGATCATCCTCATATTCTTTTTCAATCTCGAGTTCCCACTCCTCGCCATCCGGTTTGCGGACCAGAATCTCCAGATACTCTTCGTTGATCAAATAATGATAATCAAAGACATCGCTGACCGGCTGTCCGTTCACAGATACCAATACGTCGCCGGGAGCAAGCTCCAGCTCCTCGGCAATACTGCCGGGCTCGATGCTTTTTATTACATGTTCTCTTATTTTTTTCATAAAAAACTCCTTATTCTCCTCAGCTATCATACCTTATTTAAAAATAAAAAGCAATCTGTCTTGACGATCTGTATCGGAAAATGGTATAAACTTTAATAGAGTTGCAGGATTCTGCAATATGTCATATCATTCGGAGGACAGTCATGTCAGAAACAAATCAGTTTGACAATATCTTACCTATCGCACCACTGAAAATCGCGGCACTGGAAAGCAGTATGTATTTCGCCGAGAAGGTAGATCGCTATCTGGTGGATTTCCGCAAAACCGCAAATATGCAGCACCGTGACAATGTCTATTTTCAGGAATATGCCCAGGACTCCTATCTGGTGAAGTGTTCCTGCCCCCGTTTCGGAACCGGAGAGGCAAAGGGCAGTCTCGGTGAATCGGTTCGCGGAAGCGACCTTTTTGTTATCGTCGATATCTGCAATTACAGCATTACCTACAATGTCTGCGGACAGGAGAATCATATGTCTCCGGACGACCATTATCAGGATCTGAAGCGTATCATTTCCGCTGCTACCGGCAAGGCACACCGTATCAATGTCGTCATCCCGTTCCTCTATGAGGGTCGCCAGCATCGGCGCACCAGCCGGGAGTCCTTAGACTGTGCTATTGCCCTCAAGGAGCTTCAGAATATGGGTGTCACGAACATCATTACCTTCGATGCCCATGACCCCAGAGTGCAGAATGCCATTCCCTTAAACGGCTTTGATAATTTCCAGCCGCCCTATCAGTTCATGAAGGCTTTGCTGAAGACGGAACCGGATCTTCGGGTTGACAACGATCATCTCATGATCATTTCCCCGGATGAGGGCGCCATGGAGCGGGCTGTCTACTTCTCCAACGTTCTCGGCATTGATTTGGGTATGTTCTATAAGAGAAGAGACTACTCCACTATTGTCAACGGAAAGAATCCCATCGTTGCTCACGAATTTTTGGGAGCTTCGCTGACCGGCAAGGATGTCATCATCATTGACGACATGATTTCCTCCGGCGGCAGCATGCTCGATGTTGCCAAGCAGATGAAGGAGCGGGGTGCGCGCAATGTCTATGTATGCTGTACCTTCGGTCTCTTTACGGACGGCTTTGAGAAGTTTGATGAATATTATGAAAAGGGCTATATCAAGCGCATCGTGACCACAAACCTGAATTACCGCTCTCCGGAGCTTCTGGCGAAGCCCTACTATGCCGAGGCCGATATGACCAAGTTCCTGGCCACCATCATCGATACAATGAATCACGATACGCCTATCGGAAAGATCAACAATCCGACCGATAAAATCAGAAAGCTCTTGGAAAAACGCTAACACAAAAACTATTTCAGCATCAAAAAGGCTCCCAGGTTACCGCGTTTGCCGCGGGAAGCCCGGTGGCTGAAGAGGAGGCTTGGATTGCAGCAGGTGCATCGATCGGTTACAGCGAGATGCTCTGCAGCAATCCCGGCCTCTTTTAAAATAATTTCATTGGCTTTCCACAGATCCAGCTGGTATTTTCCGTTTTCGTTTCTTTTATAAAGCAGAGGCCAGGTTTCTTCCGAAAAGACTCTTTGAAACTCTTCTATCACATCCAGGCTTACTTCATAGCAATTCTGACAGATCGAAGGTCCGATGACTGCCCGGATATCCACCGGCTTACATCCATATTCCTCCTGCATGCGTTTTACTGTCTTTTGACCGATTTTTCCTACGGTTCCCCGCCATCCGGAATGCGAAAGTCCGATGGCTCTTTTGACCGGGTCTACAAAATACAGCGGCACACAATCTGCATAAAAGGTGGCCAGCACAAGCCCCGGGACGTTTGTGATCAAGCCGTCTATGTCCGTATAATCGCGCGCACGCGTAAATCCCTTTCCTCGGTCTGCTTCCGTCACCACACGGATATTCGTGGTATGAGTCTGATCTGAGCAGACTAAAGCCCCGCAGGAAAAGCCGATGGCTTCGCCGATTCGACGATAATTTTCCCTGACATCCTCTTCCCGATCTCCGCGGGTGAAGCTAAGATTCATGCTGCTCCATTCTCCCTTACTTACACCGCCGAGACGGGTAGAGAAGCCGTGGATGACCATGCCTGTCTCCTCCAGCATAGGAAATTGTAAAAAGGGGACACCCGCACGTTCTGTCAATCTCGTGGTCTCCCTTCCCTGTACCATCTTCCACTCCATGATTTTCTCCTTTGTTTTTAATTCCCACAATAGGAAAATGCGTTTTGAATCAGGCGAATCGCATTCCCTTGTATCGCCACAATATCAAACCGGCACGGCTGTCCGTCCCACACCCGGTGAAGCATTCGATAATAATCCGCTACCCTGCAGATCTTCTGCTGCTTTCGAAAATTGACAGCTTCCGCAGGATTTCCGTATTTCTCATTGCTGCGAAATTTGACCTCCACAAAGACAAGTACGCTGCCATCCCGGGCGATGATATCGATCTCTCCCAGTCGGCAGCGAAAATTTTGCTCTTCGATCCGATAGCCCTGCTTTTCTAAAAAAGCAGCAGCCAAGGCTTCCTCTTTTGTGCCGATTTGCCGGCGATTTTGCATAGAGCCTCCTAAATAAAGTTTTTGATAAAAGTTCTTCTGTGAATCGGTGTCGGTCCAAGCTCCTTTAAGGCGGCGATATGCTGAGCCGATCCATATCCCTTATTGGATGCAAAGCTGTATCCCGGATAGATTCCCTCGTATTCCTGCATCATCCGATCCCTCGTAACTTTGGCGATAATGCTGGCAGCCGCAATGGATACACTCTTGGCATCGCCCTTGATAATCGGTACCTGCGGTATCTCAACCAAAGGAATCGTCACGGCATCATTTAGCAGAACGGACGGCCGTATCTGCAGCCTCGAAATTGCCATCCGCATCGCCTCATAGGTTGCCTGAAGAATATTGATTTCATCGATCCGCTCCGGACCGATGACTCCAATCCCCGTAGCCACCGCCTTTTCCATAATTTCATCATAGAGAAGCTCCCGCTTTTTTTCGGAAAGCTTCTTCGAATCGTTCAGATAGAGAATCTCACAATCCGACGGGAGAATCACTGCTCCGGCTACCACCGGGCCGGCCAAGGGGCCTCTGCCCACCTCATCGATGCCACAGATAGCACCGCAGTGCTCATATTCGTGTTCAAAGGAACGCATGCCTTCCAATCTTTCCCGCTCTTTTTGGAGTTTTTCTTCCTTTCGCTTCTCTCTCAGAAGCCGCTGCTCTTCTGTCTTTGTCATACTATCCTGCCTTTTATTGATGCTTCAGGAGGCCGAAGGAATGAAAGGGCCAAATCCGAAGCCAGGCTCTTCCTACAATCTCGTTACGATGAATGACGCCTACACTGGGATCCCGGCTGTCCGAGCTGTAATTTCGATTGTCGCCAAGTACAAAATACTCGTCATCACCCAGAGTAATGGGCTCTGCTGCCGTTCCCGCATCCTGCATCACCTCCCGGCCGTAGGATTCCTTCAGTTCCGCTCCGTCTATATAGATCTTTCCGTCAAGAATCTGTACCGTTTCACCCGGTAATCCGATGATTCGCTTGATATAATAGGTATTTTCTTTATAACGAAACGGGAAAACGATGATATCAAAGCGTTCCGGATCACGAAAATGATAGGTCAGCTTATCTACGATCAGCTGGTCGCCGTCATCCAGTGTATTTTCCATCGATTCTCCGCTTACATGGGTCCGCTGTCCTACAAAGGTAATAATCAGAAAAGTAATCACCAGGACTATGCCGACATAGACCAGCATGCCCAAAAGCTCCCGCAGGACATTTGGTTTTTCGTCTGATTCGATTTCATCCGGCTCTTCGTTTCGTCTCATTTCTCTTCCTCCTGCATTCCCTCCGGCAGCTCCAGCGTGATTTTACCCAATTTACCGCTTCGGAAATCCTCCAACAGGATCGCCGCTGCCTTTGTAAAATCCGGTTCGCCGCCCTTTTGCAGACAGCCTCTGCGCCTTGCAATCTCACACAGCAGCTCAATCTCTCCCAGATTTTCGTCTGCATCGTAGCGTTTTTTCAGCACACCTCTGTAACGTGTCTTTAAAAGCTGTAACAGCTTGAGGGAAAGCTCCTCTGTATTCAGAACCTCTTCCTTTATCGAGCCAATCATGGCAAGCTTGATGCCTACCTCCTGATCCTCGAACTTCGGCCACAGAATACCCGGGGTATCCAAAAGCTCTACCTGCTTATTCAGGCGTACCCATTGAGCCCCCTTGGTGACGCCCGGCTTATTGCCGGTCTTCGTGCAGGCTTTTCCAGCAAAGCTGTTGATAAAGGTCGATTTTCCTACATTCGGAATACCGGCCACCATCGCGCGAACCGGACGATTCAAGATTCCTCTTCGGCGATCCCTCTCAATCTTTTCCCTGCAGGCCTCCTGTACGGCTGCATTTACGTTTTTGAAGCCGGCACCGCTGCGGGAATTCAGTTTTACCACCTGAAAGCCCTTTGATCGAAAATACGCGCTCCATGCCTCATTTGCCGCCTCATCGGCCAGGTCGGATTTGTTCAGCAAAAGCAGTCTCGCCTTCTGGCGTCCCAGGTCATCAATATCCGGATTCCGGCTGCTTAAAGGAACCCGCGCATCCACAAGTTCAATAACCAGATCCACCAGCTTGATATTCTCCTGCATCATTCTCCGGGCCTTCGTCATGTGTCCCGGATACCATTGTATATTCATTTTCTTTTCTCCAAAATCTATTTTAATCGCCCAAAGCGATTTCCCGGTGTCACGACAAACCAGGCTTTTCCCAGAATATCTTCCTTTTTAATGTTTCCGATATTCGCACTGCGACTGTCTTCACTGTTATTGCGGTTATCGCCCAGCACAAAATACTCATCCTCTCCGAGCTTTACGCCATCCTCAGCCAGTCCCGCGTCCTGCATACTTTCCGTCTGCACCGTCTCATTCAAAAGCTCCCCGTTTACAAAGACGCGGCCGCTCTGAATCGTAACGGTATCTCCGGGCTTTCCTACGACGCGTTTGATATAATAATGAGCATTCGGGTTTCCGTTCGGTTTAAAAACAATCAAATCCCCATAGGAAGGCGACTTCACTTGATAAACAAGGCGATTGATCAGTACCCTGTCTCCACTCTTCAAGGTCGGTTCCATGGATTCTCCCACGTTACTCAGGGTATAGCCAAAGAACCAGACGACCATGCAGCCGATCAAAAAAGCAAGGATGACTTCCCCGATCAGCAGCATCACTCCCTGCAGGGCAGACAAATTGACCTTTTTCTTTCTCCGTCGGAAACTCAGTCCTCTTCTGCGCATACTTTCACCTACGGAAAGAGGGAGAATATACATTCTCCCTCTTATCTTCCCAACTCTCGTGATTATTTTACAAGCTCTTTAACCTTTGCACGCTTACCTACACGTCCTCTTAAGTAGTTCAGTTTCGCACGTCTTACCTTACCATGACGAATAACCTCAACCTTCTCTACGTTCGGGGAGTGCAGCGGCCATGTCTTCTCAACGCCGACACCGTTGGAATTCTTTCTTACAGTAAAGGTAGCGCGAGCTCCGCCGCCCTGCTTCTTCAGTACGATACCCTCGAATACCTGAATACGCTCACGGTTTCCCTCTTTGATCTTACCGTAAACCTTTACGGTATCTCCTACCTTAAACTCCGGTACCTCGGCCTTCAGCTGCTCAGCCTCAATGTTCTTAATAATCTCGTTCATTTCGTTGTCTCCTCCTTGTTTTCCGGATGTTCTTACCGCCAGTGGGAAGGACCCGAAACCGCACCGGAGGCCGGCACGTATCTGTCTCGCTTCTCTTTCAATTCCTCAAAAGATGCCCTTTCCGACTGCTGCAGCAGCGGACCATCTATGTTTTTTCACAACGCGTTTTATTTTAGCATAGCCATATCTAAAATGCAAGTCTTTTTATGCGTGAATTCCGCGATTCTCGTCGCCGGTTTCATTTACACCGAACTCATAGTCATTACCCGGTAAAATCATGTTCAGGACGATGCCGGCAATGGCTGCGATGGCAAGAGCTGTCAAGGTGATCGGTGTTCCGCCTACAGTAAAGGTAATGCCGCTGCTGAAGCCCAGTCCGCATACAAAGATCACTCCTGCGATAATCAGATTTCTGGATTTGGTCAAATCTACCTTATTCTCTACGACATTGCGGACGCCGATGGCAGAAATCATACCATAAAGCATGAAGCTCACACCGCCGATGATGGCGGAGGGCATCGTGCTGATAATGGCAGATACCTTCGGAATGAAGCTGACTACAATGGCAAATACGGCTGCAATACGGATGACACGCGGATCATGCACACGGCTCAGCTCCAGAACACCGGTATTCTCTCCGTAGGTCGTGTTGGCCGGACCGCCGATAAAGCCGGCCATGGAGGTTGCCAGACCATCTCCCAGAAGAGTTCTGTGAAGTCCCGGCTCTGCGATGAAGTTCTCGCCTACCGTCGCCGAGATTGCCGACATATCGCCGACATGCTCCATCATGGTTGCAATGGCGATGGGAGCCATAACCAAAATCGCCGTAATATCAAATTTGCAAATCTGGAAGGGCGGAATTCCTACCCAGCCGGAGGAAGCGATGGAAGAGAAATTCAGAATCGCAGATCCGTCCGGATTTGTCATGCCTGCCAGATTCATCAGCAGCGCCACGGCATAAGAAATCACTACACCCATCAGGATCGGAATAATCTTAAACATTCCCTTGCCCCAGATATTGAATACAATGATGACTGCCAGGGCCACAATAGCCAGAAACCAGTTGGTGGAGGCATTGCTGATGGCTGAGCTTGCAAGGCTTAAGCCGATACAGATGATGACCGGCCCTGTTACCACCGGCGGGAGAAAACGCATTACGCGCTTAACACCTACCAGACGGATGATGAGAGCCAGAACCAGATATAAAAGGCCGGCTACCACGACACCGCCGCAGGCATAAGCTGCTTTTTCATTGGCACTCATGGCGGCATACATTCCGGTATCCAAATGTGCTACCGTGGAAAAACCGCTCAGGAAAGCAAAAGACGATCCTAAAAATGCCGGGACCTTGAATTTTGTGCAGACATGGAACAGCAGGGTTCCGAAGCCTGCGCAGAATAAAGTCACAGCTACGGTAAGTCCTCTGGTCGGCCCCTCTCCACAGGCATCAACAAAGTAACTGTTGACCAGGATGGGAACCAGAATTGTCGCTCCGAACATTGCAAACATATGCTGCAGACCCAGGATCAGCATCTTGGGTACGCCTAGTTTTCTTGCATCGCGGATTGCTCCATTTGATTCATTCATAACATTCTCCTTCGATTTAAAAACGTGCTTGTTTACAGTACCTTCCATCTCATTTATTATAAAAAGATTTTGCTTTGAATACAAGCTTCTTTTGCATTGCCTGTCAGGTCAATCTTCGTAAAATCGCCATACCCTCGGCCAGATCACTGATTTTTCGATAACAGTCCACGCCCGGATTCTCATCCCGGTATTTCTCCCCCGGCAGATAAATCGTACGAATCTTGCAGCCTCTCGCTGTTTCCACAGCCTTCGGAGTTCCCAGGTAAGCAAGGCTTGTCGAGGATTTTAGGCCGCAGCTTTGGAGAACCGGACGCAAATCCTCTGTTCCGGTATAGGAAATGGCGAAATCTGTCAGTTCCTTCCAGCCACGCTTTTCGAGCTCTTCCGCCAGATTTTCTTTGTTTTGAGAACTCAGCAAAACGGTTTTCAGGCTCTTTTCCTTCGCAAGTTCCAGAAACTCCTTTGCAAAATACTCCTGTTCCCTCATACAATGGTCAAAGTCCACCAGAATTCCCTGATAGCGTTTTTTTCTCTTCAAAGGCTCTCTCAAAGACTCTTCTCTTTTGTAAGCCTCATAGAGATCCGGCCGCCGCTCCTTTGTGCGTAAAAGAGAAAGCTCCAGGCGCCACTCCTCGATATTCGTATGGTTCCCGGAAAGAAGCACCGGCGGCACCTCTTTTTCATGCCAGATCTCCGGGCGACTGTACTGTGGATATTCCAAAAGGCCGTCTTGAAAGCTTTCAAATTCTGCAGAGGCCTCATTGTTCAGAACCC
Organism: Alistipes onderdonkii; assembly: GCA_963621925.1. Taxonomy (GTDB): domain Bacteria; phylum Bacillota; class Clostridia; order Lachnospirales; family Lachnospiraceae; genus Laedolimicola. Next base: position 10,907 of record CAVFGF010000068.1, read on the forward strand.
CCGGAACGAGCCGCGAGATCGCATCAATCATCACCATGGCAGGAAATTCACCGCCGGTCAGCACATAATCGCCAATGGACACATAATCCGTCACGACCTCGGCAAGAACCCGCTCATCGATGCCCTCGTAATGTCCGCAGAGAAAAACCAGCTCCTCTTCCTTTGCCAGCTCTTCCGCCATACTCTGACGAAAGGTCGCTCCCTGGGGTGTCACATAGATGGTACGGGGCTTTTTCCCGATTTTCTTTTGTACGGATTCCCAGGCCCGGTAGACCGGCTCGGCCTGCATCACCATGCCTGCCCCACCGCCATAGGGATAATCATCTACCTTATTGTGCCGATTGTCTGCGAAATCGCGAATATTGACTGTATGAAGGCCCAAGATACCCTGCTCGATGGCCCGGCCTGTGATGCTGGTCCTAAGTCCGTTCTCAATCATCTCCGGAAATAATGTCAACACATGGTATCGATTCATCAAAGAAGTCCCTCCGGAATACGTACAACCATTTTTGCAGCCTCCACATCCACCTCCAGGATGCAGGAGGGGATTGCCGGAAGAAGGATTTCCCCTCCGTCCTCTGTTTCTACCACATAGACATCATTGGCACCGGTCTGCAATACATCCGTCAGAGTCCCCAGGCGCTGTTCTTCCTCATCAAAGACCTCCATGTCGAGCAAATCGACAATGAAATTCTCATTTTCTTCCAAGGGCACTGCCTGTTCTCTGTCGATCAGAAGATCCTTTCCTCTGTATTTTTCAATTGCATTGATGTCCTGAAATTCCTGAAATTTCAGAATAACCTGATTTTTAAAAAACTTTACGCCGGTCACCTTGAGAGGCAGATATTCTTTTCCGGTATCCAGATAAACCTTTTTCAATTTTCGAAAACGTGTCGGGTCATCCGTTGTCGGAAATACTTTTACCTCGCCCTTCAGGCCGTGCGTCGAAGAGATGACGCCTACGCGCAGATACTGTTCCATTCCTATTCTCCTTTTGATACAACAACAGCGGGTGTTTCCACCCGCTGTCCCTGCGGAATTCTATTGAAGAATCTCCACAACTACCTTTTTTTCTTCCTTCGATGACGCTGCCTTGACAACGCTTCGAATGGCTTTGGCGATGCGACCCTGTTTGCCGATCACCTTTCCCATATCAGAAGGCGCTACGCGGAGCTCGACTAAAATGGTTTTCTCATTCTCTGTCTCCGTAACGACAACCTCATCCGGATGCTCCACCAGTGATTTTGCAATCACTTCCACTAAATCTTTCATCAGCTACCTCGATTATTTCTCTACGCCTGCCGCCTTCAGGATCTTGCCTACCATCTCTGTCGGCTGTGCGCCGTTAGCCAGCCACTTCTTAGCTGCCTCAACGTCTACCTTGAAAGTACTCGGATCTGTGCTCGGATCGTAGGTTCCGATCTCCTCGATAAAACGACCGTCTCTCGGGGATCTGGAATCTGCTACGATGATTCTATAGAAAGGAGCTTTCTTCTGTCCCATTCTTCTTAATCTAATCTTTACTGCCATTTGTTTCACCTCCGCATTTTCTGCTGTTATTATAGTTTTTTATTTAAAAAGGAAATTTAAAACGTCCCTTTTTACCACGTTTACCGCCCAT
>CAVFGF010000069.1:0-12463 GCA_963621925.1 Alistipes onderdonkii
TTTTGTATCTTATTTCCTGTTTACTTTGCATATATATTCTTCCCACTTTCCTATTTCTATTTGTCAGCCCCTTTGTAAAAGAGTATCACAAATATAGGGAGTTGTGCAAGAAAATATCAGTTTGTAATGGTGTCTGAACTTGCATGATCATCTCTTTTTTCCATCGCAACTTCATAAAACACAAGATCATCCATATCAATCAGAATTTCACCTGTCGGCTTTGCAACTACCGCCACTCCAAACTGCTGAATTGCCTGCAAGACTGTTCCTAGCTGCACGAACCTCTGCTATTTCTGCATTAATTTCATCTAAACTCATCTCAGGGACATCCGATGCCTGGTTAAACATATCATCTAAGGCATTCAATGCTTCTGTGCGCGTTACAACATTTTTAGGCAAAGTGGTCTCAAATGGGATTCCCCTTACCATCTTGCTTTTGACAAAAAACATCCTAATAGCTGTCGGTAAATCCATACCAAGTGCTTCATAAATTTCTGATACTTCCTGTTTCAGCGCTTTATCAACACGCGCTTGCACTAAAGTCTGCTCTGCCATATCGTCCCCTCCTTCATGTATTTGTTTTGCATATTTCTGTATGGTTACTATATATCTATTATGCTACTTTTTATTATTCAACTCAAGCTACCACCGAATGCCGGAATAAATGTACTCACTACTCAAGGTTACCTCATGTAGTTACAATTCGTCATACAGGCGGATCGCCTCATTCCCTGCCAGACATTGCCGCAATGCATCGATCATCTTGTCTGCATCCAGGGGCTTTGCCAGATGAACATTCATACCCGCCAGTCTGCTGCCGATGATATCCTCTGCGAAGGTATTGGCTGACATGGCAATGATTCCGATGTTCCTGGCATCCTGCCGGTTCAGGGCACGTATGGCTCTGGCTGCATCCATTCCATTCATTCTGGGCATCATGAGATCCATATAGATGACACCAAAATAGCCAGGAGATGATTTTTCAAACAGCTCCACTGCCTCCTGACCGTCCGCCGCACAGGTTACCTCCAGTCCGTTGCTCTCAAGCAGCGTCTTGGCAATTTCCCTGTTGAGTTCATTATCCTCTACGACCAGTGCGCGGATTCCCTCAATGGGAATCTGCTCCACAGCAGGCAAGTGACTGTTCATTTTCTGTGTACCAATCTTAAAGGGCAGCTTGATGATGGCGACTGTTCCTTCCCCCAGCCGGCTCTGAAGCTCAATATCTCCGTCCATCCGCAGGGCAAGCTGCTTGGCAATGGCCAAACCGAGTCCGCTTCCCTCATAATTTGAACGGCTGGATTCCTTTTCCTGGGAAAACATATCAAAGGCTTGTGCCAGAAACTCCTCGCTCATACCTCTGCCCCGGTCTTTACAGTAAAAGGTAAATTCCTGTCTTTCCTCATCCAACTGCTTTTCTTCAATCCATACAGTAATCAAACTGCCTTCGGAACTGAATTTTACGGCATTATCTGCAATATTGGCCAGAATTCTCTCAAGATAAACCGGATTTCCGACCAGATACGGATGCAGAATACTGCTCTTATCCCAGATCACCTGATATTCGATATTCTTCTTGGCGGCCTTGATCATGTAATCCTGATTGACTCTCTGCAGGGTATCCACCAGGTTAAAGCCTACCTCCTGTATCTTCAGTTCTCCGCTCTGCAGCTTGTTCATATCCAGGATATCATTCACCAAAGAGACCAGATACTGCAGCGAATCCATAGATTTCTCCCGGATCTTCTTAAGCATTTCCGGATCATCTGCATATTGATTCGCCAGATTTATCATTCCGATCACGCCGTTCAGGGGAGTACGGATATCATGACTCATACTTGCCAGAAATCTAGTCTTCAGCTCTGCTTCCCGTTTGGCTGACTCTGCCGCAAATTTCAGATCAAGCTCCCGTCTCTTATAATCACTGGCACTGCGGATCGTACACAATACATGGGTCACAATTCCTGCTTCATCCCGCTTTTTCACAATAAAACGCAGTCTCTGCCAGCTTCCGTCACACATCGGGTATTCGGTAGTAACATATTCGTCGTTCTTTAACCGCTCCGGCAGGGTCGCAAGATTCAGGAACGGACGTACCACATCACGATACTCCGGCACGATCAGGTTGTCACAGATCTGATAGAGCTTCTCTGAGGCACAGCCTGTATATCCGGTCAGCTTATGGGTCTCATGATCATTGGAAATCTCCTCAAAGAAATCTCTTCGAAGATCAATCCGGTAGATGGAACGATAGCTTTTACTGATGGCAGAAATCACCTCGTTTTTCAGGTTTGCCTCGTCCAATGCCTGCTTCAGTCTGTCCTGAATGCTCTTTTCCTTCTCCATAATCTCATCGATATGCCGGAAGGCAAGGACGACAGAAAACTGCTCCTCCTCATGGGATATGCGGATGGCCTGAACCTCATAATACTCGTGATGGTCCGGATTCGGCTTACTTCTGTAATGGTAGGTAAGTCGTTCCTTCTTAAGAAGCTCTGCCTTCAAATGCTCCGCTGAAATCCAACTAAGAAACTCTTCTCTGTCCTCCTCATAAAGATAGCGCTTGACATACTCTGCTATAAAGTCGGTAAATTTCGGATAAGACGCCCAGTTCAGATTCACGGCATTAATTTCCGAACTGATCTGAAGGATCCTGTAGGAACCAGAATTCAGCTCTACATAATAGGTGGTGACCATATCCATACAGAGCTTTTCCAGAATCTTATACTCCAGTGCTGCAGTTATCCTTTCCATTGTATTCACTCCTTAATCTTTCCACATATTCGTAAATACGTTTAAGCACTCCCTCTTTATCGCTTCCCAATTCCTGCTGTACTGTATCGTTGAACCCCATATATGTATTAAATCCTAACATATACACAGCCATCGCCATTGCCAATTCATCATCCTTTTCGTCATACAATGCCGCAGCTTTTCGCAAATCTTCAATAACTGTATCATGAGGCACCTTCACACCACTCTCTTCATTTACAACCTCTTTGATTGTCTGGGGCAGCATCATACACATCTTATAAAATGCATGATCTTCCCCTGTAAGAATCGCATAGAACCGGTCCATACTAACACGACGAATCAATCTATGCTGTACATTTTTACCATCAACCTTTGTTGTCCACTTGATATTTTGAGATTTTTTCGCAATGGCCTCAACAAGCAAGCATGCGCAATCATCATCTTCCAAGATCTGCCCTTGCATTTTTATATATGTTTTTGCTGAAGATGCTGAATTCATTGTGTTATGCTTATTTTTCATCTCTACATATAAAGTATGTACAATATCTCCATCCGGCATTTGTATTCCATTCGGATTTTTATATATTACATCCCATCCGGCCTGCGGTACCTCACACCCATTAAAGTATGAAAAGATATTCTGATGAAAATATCCTATATCATTATTATTCGACTTATCTCTTTGTCTGAAAATTTCGTTATTTACAATTTCTTCCCAGCTCGTACGATATACAGATTTATCAAAAATCAATTTAATCGGATCGATTAAATTACTGTTGAACCTCCTCAAATCATACGATTCCAGTTTCTCACCATATTTCATAATGGTTGCGCGTACATGCTTTTTGAAATCTTCTTCCGATATAAAGTTTAAATTCCAATCCATTATTTTACCTTCTCTAACGCTTTGCGTATTTCCACCGCAATATCATATGCCAAATTTACCGGAACTGCATTACCAACCTGCTTATACTGTGACTGCACACTTCCACAAAATTGCCAATCGTCCGGGAATGTCTGGCATCTGGCATTTTCACGTACCGTAAACGGTCTTGCCTCTAACGGATGGCATCTCTCTGTCTGTTTTTGAGATGGTGAAGTTAATACTGTCAACGATGGTTCATCCAGGCTCATTCTACGAAGTATTCCTGTTCTTCCACCTTCCATGTCCCAGCAACTTTTCATATATGCTTTCGCGATTTCGGGATCAATATCCTTCCAATAACCACCTGCCGGTACCAACTCGAATATTTTTCTCTTATTCTCCCCGTAAGGAATTCCTGGGCCTTCCGGGCAGTCCAATAACACATCTCTTAAAACCGGCTTATATTCATGCTCTTTCGGAAAGGAATACGAAATCTTATCCAAAAGATCATTCCGTATTCCGATTGTAATTAATCGCTCTCTCTTTTGTGGAACTCCAAAATTCCAAGCATTCATTACCTTTTTCTGAATCGTGTAACCAGCTTCTTCAAAAATATTTTTTATGGTTGCATATGTTCTTCCTTTATCGTGCGTCAATAATCCCCTAACATTCTCGAATAAAAACATCTTTGGCTGCAATTTTTTCAAAAATGTCGCATAGTGATAAAAAAGCGTTCCCCTTGCATCCTCTAACCCCAATCTTTTTCCTGCATAAGAAAAAGCCTGGCAGGGCGCGCCGCCGGATAATAAATCCAGTTCACCTTTTTTTATACCAAAATATTCTTCCAGATCTAATCCGGAAATATTCGCTATGTCATCATTGATAACATTCCACTCCGGTCGATTTGCCTTTAGTGAATCCGCTGCATCTTTATCAAACTCAATTAAACCTAAAGTTTTAAATCCAGCTTTTTCTATTCCTAATGCCAAACCACCTGCTCCTGCAAATAATTCTATGGTAGTATAGTCGTTCTTTTTTACTTCAACCTTTGCATCATTTTGTATTTCCACCACATCTTCAATTTTACAATTCAAGGTAAAACATATCTTTTCTATCGTTTCAAATGAAACTGGTTCGTTTTTCCCTAATCTTGCTAATACATTAAAGCTGATACCTGATGCCTCTTTTAGATCTGTACGGTTCATCCTCTTATCAATTAATAATTTCCATAATTTATCATAACAAACTGACATTTTTGTCCCTCCAGGTTGAAATAATGTAACTGTGAAGGTGCTAAACAGTTACGAAATCATACTGTTTCTATTTTACCATATCTATAAATTAGCAACAAGCACATTCTCACTATATCGTTAGATTTCCTCTTATACACATCTTATCCAGTATTGTCAGTCATACGGACGCAAAAAGGCTTCCGGGGAAATCCCCAGAAGCCTTGATTTTACTGATAAAATTGTGATTACTCTACGATAGTAGCTACACGTCCGGATCCTACAGTACGGCCGCCCTCACGGATAGCGAAGGTAAGACCCTGCTCCATAGCGATCGGATGGATCAGCTCGATGGTCATCTCTACGTTATCACCAGGCATGCACATCTCGGTACCAGCCGGCAGGTTGCAAACACCGGTAACGTCAGTTGTACGGAAGTAGAACTGCGGTCTGTAGTTGTTGAAGAACGGTGTATGACGGCCACCCTCATCCTTGGTCAGAACGTAAACCTGAGCGGTGAACTTTGTATGGCAGGTAATGGTACCCGGCTTAACGATAACCTGACCTCTTTCGATCTCGGTTCTCTGAACACCACGAAGCAGTGCACCGATATTGTCACCAGCCTGAGCCTCGTCAAGCAGCTTACGGAACATCTCGATACCGGTTACAACGGTCTTACGAGTCTCTTCCTTGATACCAACGATCTCAACTTCCTCATTCAGATGCAGAACACCACGCTCTACACGGCCGGTAGCTACAGTACCACGACCTGTGATGGTGAATACGTCCTCGACCGGCATCAGGAACGGCTGGTCAGTAGCACGCTGCGGATCCGGGATCCAAGTATCAACTGCATCCATCAGCTCCATGATCTTGTCGCCCCACTCGCCGTTCGGATCCTCAAGAGCCTTCAGAGCGGAACCCTGGATGATCGGAGTGTCATCTCCCGGGAACTCATACTCGTTCAGCAGCTCACGGATCTCCATGTCTACCAGCTCAAGCAGCTCCTCGTCGTCTACCATATCGCACTTGTTCATGAATACTACGATGTAGGGAACGCCTACCTGACGGGACAGAAGGATGTGCTCCTTAGTCTGAGCCATAACACCATCGGTAGCTGCTACTACCAGGATAGCGCCGTCCATCTGAGCAGCACCGGTGATCATGTTCTTTACATAGTCAGCATGACCCGGGCAGTCAACGTGTGCATAGTGTCTCTTCTCTGTCTCATACTCAACGTGTGCGGTAGAGATAGTGATACCACGCTCTCTCTCTTCCGGAGCCTTGTCGATGTTCTCGAAGTCAGTAGCAGTGTTACCAGCAACGCGAGCTGCCAGAACCTTTGTGATAGCTGCTGTCAGAGTAGTTTTACCATGGTCTACGTGACCGATGGTACCGATATTACAATGGGGTTTTGTTCTGTCGAATTTAGCCTTTGCCATTTTAAATTTTCCTCCTTGATTCATTTACCCTGCGGGTAAAGGTTGATTTTTCTTGTTTCGATATAAAATTCGGCTACAAATGATTATATTTCATAGAGCCTTATTTTTCAAGCAAAATTTAGGAATTTTGCTGATTTCTTATCATTATTTCTTAGCAGCGAGTACTTTCTCCTGGATATTCTTCGGTACCTGCTCGTACTTCTCGAAGAACATGGAGTAGTTACCACGACCCTGGGTCTTGGAACGCAGGTCGGTAGAGTAACCGAACATCTCTGCCAGCGGTACATAGCCGCGGATCATCTTACCGCCGCCGATATCATCCATACCCTCGATACGTCCGCGACGGCTGTTGATATCACCGATAACATCGCCCATGTACTCCTCCGGAGTTGTAACCTCGACCTTCATGATCGGCTCAAGCAGTACCGGATTACCCTTCTGCATTGCCTCTTTGAAAGCCATGGAACCGGCGATATGGAAGGCCATCTCACTGGAGTCGACCTCATGGTAGGATCCATCGTATACTACAGCATGAACACCGAGTACCGGGAAGCCTCCCAGGATACCGGACTGTGCAGCCTCTTCGATACCTTCGCCGACTGCCGGGATGTACTCCTTCGGAATCGCACCGCCGACAACCTGAGACTCGAACTTGAACAGCTCTTCGCCGTTGGCATCCATCGGCTCGAAGCGAACCTTACAATGTCCGTACTGTCCGCGTCCACCGGACTGCTTTGCATACTTGCTGTCTACGTCAACAGACTTCGTGAAGGTCTCCTTGTAAGCTACCTGCGGAGCACCTACATTTGCCTCTACCTTGAACTCACGCAGCAGACGGTCTACGATGATCTCCAGATGCAGCTCGCCCATGCCGGCGATAATGGTCTGGCCTGTCTCCTGATCGGTATGTGCACGGAAGGTCGGATCCTCCTCTGCCAGCTTTGCAAGAGCCTCGCCCATCTTGCCCTGACCGGCCTTGGTCTTCGGCTCGATAGCCAGCTCGATAACCGGCTCCGGGAACTCCATGGACTCCAGAATTACCGGATGCTGCTCGTCACAGATGGTATCACCGGTGGTGGTGAACTTAAATCCGACTGCCGCAGCGATATCACCGGAATATACCTTGTCCAGCTCGGCTCTCTTGTTTGCGTGCATCTGAAGGATACGTCCTACACGCTCCTTCTTCTGCTTTGTAGAGTTATATACATAAGAACCGGAATTCATGGTTCCTGAGTATACACGGAAGAATGCAAGCTTTCCTACAAACGGGTCAGCCATGATCTTGAATGCCAGTGCGGAGAACGGCTCCTCGTCAGAAGAGTGACGTTCTACCTCATTGCCGTCCATATCGGTACCCTTGATAGCCGGGATATCGGTCGGAGCCGGCATGTACTCGATGATAGCATCCAGAAGCTTCTGAACACCCTTATTTCTGTAAGCGGTACCGCAGCAAACCGGAACAGCTGTACACTCGCAGGTTGCCTTACGCAGAACCTTCTTCAGATCCTCTACCGGGATCGATGCTCCCTCATCCTCGAGGTACTGCATCATCAGGTCATCATCCAGCTCGCAGATCTTCTCGATCAGCTCCTGATGATAGAGCTCAGCCTCATCCTTCATATCCTCCGGGATCTCAGTGATGGAGATGTCCTCACCCTTCTCGTCGTTGTAGATGTAAGCCTGCATCTCGAACAGGTCGATGATGCCCTTGAACTCGTCTTCCTTACCAATCGGAAGCTGCAGACAGATGGCATTCTTGCCAAGTCTGGTCTTAATCATATCTACTGCATTGTAGAAGTCTGCTCCCAGGATATCCATCTTGTTGATGAATGCCATACGGGGAACATTGTAGGTATCAGCCTGACGCCATACGTTCTCAGACTGCGGCTCTACACCACCCTTTGCACAGAAGACGCCGACAGCGCCGTCCAGTACACGAAGGGAACGCTCTACCTCAACCGTAAAGTCTACGTGACCCGGGGTATCAATGATATTGATACGGTTCTCTAATGCACCCGGCTTCGGCTTGCAGTGATCCTGCAGCGTCCAGTGACAGGTTGTTGCAGCGGAAGTGATGGTGATACCACGCTCCTGCTCCTGCTCCATCCAGTCCATGGTAGCAGTACCTTCATGAGTATCACCGATCTTATAGTTTACACCAGTGTAATACAGGATACGCTCGGTCAATGTGGTCTTACCAGCATCGATATGAGCCATGATTCCGATATTTCTGGTTCTCTCCAATGGATATTCTCTTCCAGCCACGGGATATTCCTCCTCAAATAATTAGAAACGATAGTGAGCAAACGCCTTGTTTGCCTCTGCCATCTTGTGCATGTCTTCTTTTCTCTTCACAGATGCGCCGGTGTTGTTTGCTGCATCCATGATCTCGTTTGCCAGACGCTCTTCCATGGTTTTCTCACCGCGCTTACGGGAGAACATGGTCAGCCAGCGAAGTGCCAGAGCCTGACGACGATCTGCGCGAACCTCGATCGGAACCTGATAGGTTGCTCCGCCGACACGTCTTGCCTTTACCTCCAGAAGCGGCATGATGTTGTTCATAGCCTCCTCGAATACTTCCAGAGCCGGCTTTTCTGTCTTGGCTTCTACTTTTTCAAATGCTCCATAAACGATCTTCTGAGCCACACCCTTCTTACCATCCAGCATGATGTTGTTGATAAGCTTGGTGACTACCTTATTGTTGTACAGCGGATCCGCTAATACATCTCTTTTCTGAGTATGTCCTTTACGTGCCACAATACTTCCCTCCTTAATACATGCTTACTGAACCGGGGTTCAATAAGATTCACTCTTAATTCTCAGGTACTCACATGTGTCTTTCTACTTGTGTCGTGCACGGCAAATCTATATACGACCCGCAGCCTAAGGGACGATATTTCATTCCGGCAATATAGATTTTCATCTATCCAACGAATAGTTCTGTTTGTGATACACCGTTGTTACGCAACCAAATGACTTGAATTATTTCTTTGCGTCTTTCGGTCTCTTGGCACCGTACTTGGAACGTGCCTGTCTTCTCTTTGCAACTCCTGCTGTATCCAGGGTACCACGGATGATGTGATATCTGGTACCGGGCAGGTCCTTTACTCTACCGCCGCGGATCATTACCACGCTATGCTCCTGAAGGTTGTGTCCTTCACCCGGGATATAGCTGGTTACCTCGATACCGTTGGAAAGACGTACTCTGGCGATCTTACGAAGAGCAGAGTTCGGCTTCTTCGGGGTAGCAGTCTTTACTGCAGTACAAACGCCGCGCTTCTGCGGTGCGGATGTATCGGTTGCTTTCTTCTTCAGAGAGTTGAATCCTTTCTGAAGGGCGGGAGCGGTAGACTTCTTAACAGTGGTCTGGCGTCCCTTTCTGACTAACTGGTTGAATGTTGGCATTCCTTTCACCTCCTGTGATGAGTGGCAGGCAATGTTGCCGGCCCTGTCAGGCTGCTGTGTCGGTTTTCGACTGTTTCATGTGCGCAAAAAATCTGCATGTTTTCACGCACGCTATTTCAGTATAATGAGAAAAACCCCTTGTGTCAAGGGGTTTTTCTTGAAAATCATGGATTTTGCATTACTGAATCATTTTCATACACCCTCAGCAGCAAGTGCTTCGGGCTGGTTCTGAATAGTTACAAGTTTTCATCTTGTTTTCAAAGCGAAAAGCTCCTGCCCGGCTCACCGCAAAAGATTGGCTTCGGCAGTCCGTCTTCTGCCGTCTCGCAGATATGACGCGCCTGTCTGACCCATCCGTCTCTATCCTTTTCCGGCTTAGGCAGATGCACCGCCAGTGCCTGCCTGATCTGCAGGCAGCTCGCCATCTCACGCCTGGAAGATGGCAGGCCAAAAAGCGGGAACGGCCCAATCAGCCAATCCATCTCACCAGACCAGGCCGCTGCCTTTTCATATAGAAGCTTCTCCGGTTTTGCATCCCCCGGAAGCAGAATCCGTTTCCCGCCGGCCTCCAAGAGGCAGACCAGATTTTGAACCGCTGCGTATTGCTCGCCCATATGGATGCTGTTATAGAAGATAAGCTCCATACCCTCCGTCAGAATTCGGTGATATTTCTTTTCTCCGGCCCGGATGGCCGTCAGCCTTCCCCGGGACGGTTCCCGCTCCCGGATCTGCCGGATCGTCTCCTCCGTCGAGATCACCCGAAGTCTTGGATTACGTCTGAGAGCCTCTAGGGTGTCCTCCAGGCAGAAATGATCCCCATGGGCATGGGTAAAGACAAGAATCCCAAGCTTTTCTTTCTCAATCTCCTCAAAAAGACTCTCCCGGATCGCCGGTGGTGTATCGGGATAGAGCTCATTCGGATCCCTCGCGAAGACATCGATGCCGACGGCGGCCTCCCGGCTCTCTTCCGGATTTTGCACTCGAATGACCACTCCGGCATTGCCTGTCAGCCGGGCTGTTACTTCTATTTCCATATTTTTCCTATTTAACTCATCAAGGCTTCCCGAATAATCTCGCATACCGTCGGATGCGGGAAGATCGTCCGGCGTACCTGCTTCAAGGGCAGCTCGAGCTCAATCATCAAGGCCAGAGCATAGATATACTCCGATGCATAGGAGGACATCATCGCTGCTCCGATCAGTGTTCCCTTGTCTTTATCGATAATCAGCTTGCAGATACCGTCGCTCAGGCCATTTTCCGCTACATGACGACCGCTGAAGTTCACGGAGACACGCTTTATCTCGTAATTCTTTCCGGACACCTTGGCCTGCTCCTCGGATACACCTACGAAGGCTGCCTCCGGGTTCGTATAGACGACACCGCAGATCGCTGCATAACTCATCGCGTCATCCTCACCCAGGATATGGTTCACGGCCACTTCGCCTTCTCGATATCCCACATGAGCCAGCATGACCTTTGCATTGACATCGCCGATGGCATAGACATGGGGCACATTCGTCTGCAGATGCTCATCTGTCACGATAGCTCCGCGCTCCGTCTGAATACCCAGTTCCTCCAAGCCCTCGATACGGCTGTTGGCTCGGCGGCCGACACATAAAAGTGCCCTGTCATAGGCTGCCAGCTGCAGTCTTCCGTCCTTCTCATAGGTCACAACTCCGCCTGCCAGCTTCTTGACACCGGAGGAGAGATGGAAGGTCACGCCCTTTTTCTCCAGCTCCCTTTGCAGCAGCTCGCTGACCTCGCGGTCATTGCCGCCCAAAACCTTATCCAGCATCTCGATAACGGTTACCTTCGCTCCTACCTCCTGAAAATAAGCGGCCATCTCAAAACCGATGACTCCGCCGCCTACTACCAGAAGCTTCTTCGGGATCTCCTTCATATCGAGGATCTCATCGCTGGTCATGACGGTTCCGTCCGCCATACCTTCTTTTACACCGTCGATCGGCGGTACGGCCGGTGTCGAGCCGGTCGCGAGAATCAGGTCATCGGCTGTATACGTCGCATCGTCTACGAAAACAGCCAGTTTTCCATCGGCTCTGCCAAGCTTTGCGGTACCGTTTACGACCTTGACCTTTCCGCGACGAAGGGTACTCCCGACACCCTGCACCAGCATTTTTACGACCTCATCCTTCTTTGCTACGACTGCTGCCTGATCGACATGAGCCTCTCCGTCCACTGTGACGCCGTAAGCCTTCCCTGCTCCCGCTGCGTAATGATACATTTTTCCCGCATAGAGAAAGGTTTTAGTCGGGATACAGCCCACGTTCAGGCACGTCCCGCCCAGGCTCTTTTTTTCCACCAAAAGCACCCGCTTTCCGTGGTGCGCTGCGTACTCCGCGCTGTTATATCCGGCCGGACCTCCGCCAACAACAATTACATCAAAATGTTCCATGCCTCTTTTCCTCCTTAGATTTGTTGTCGCTTTGTAACATCCGAACCTACTTTCAAAGGCTTTCGCCTTTCTGCCATACATTTATTATACCTTTTGCCGCACCGATGCGCAATTTCTTTTCGTAACTAAAACTTCCCACTTGGAACAGCGGTATGGAAGCAGCCTGGGGCTGGGCGCCTGCAGCTGCATGACGCGGAACAGCACTTCCATTGCGAATTTGTTGGTGTCGCTCCCGGCCTCTAAAGACAGCTTGCGTTCATTCGACAGCTGTACACTGTCACCCGGGTGTTCGTTGGTGGTGCACACTCGATCATGACGTGCCGTGTGGGAGTTACATGCCGGCGAAAACGTTAGG
>CAVFGF010000070.1:0-12395 GCA_963621925.1 Alistipes onderdonkii
GGAGGAATCATGCAGTATCTGAATCAATATAAAAAACTGGGAAGCACTGCAATAAACAGCATCGGATTTTTACTCATCGGCCTGGTGCTGGCAGGCAATCTTTTTATTACCACCAGCGTCAGCTATGATTGGGATGAGGTCGTATCCTATCATATCACCTTGCGTTATCTGATCCTGATTCCCATTCTGATTTTATCCCTTCATGCATACCTAAAAATAGCGAAGGAAAAAGAAATCCGTCAGATCTTTCGCTTCTTTTCCATTCTCTACCTGATAGCCGGAGCTTATATCATTTTCAATGTAACTTCCTGTATTCGCGCAGATGCCGCCTATGTCTGGAATGCAGCCGGAAGCTTTCTGGACGGGGATTTTACCAGTCTTCAGAGAGAACAATATCTCGGTATCTTCCCTTATCAGCTTGGCATGGCGACCTACGAGCTTGTGCTGCGTCTGTTTGCGAATAATGAAAAGATTCTTTATACAGCCAATCTCCTTGAAATTTTGCTTATCAACTTTTTCGGATACAGGATTACCGAGCTTTTGTTTCGAGACGATACTGTTACAAAGCTCGTCCTCTTCCTTGAATTTGCATTTTTACCGCAATTTTTCTTCACCATGTTCGGATATGGGATTGTTCCCGGTCTCTGCTGTTTGATGGCTGCCTTTTACTTTACACTGAAGCTTTATCAGCATTGGAGCTGGAAGCGGGTTTTTGCTATCTGTTTTTTTACTGCACTGGCCGGCTTAAATAAAGCCAACTTCAAAATCGTCGCCATTGCCATTGTACTGCTCCTGCTACTAAAGCCCGGCCTATCCGGAAAACAATGTATACGGCAGCTTTTGGCCGGTTTTCTTATCATCTTCTCTATGGTTGCTGCTTCCGGATTGACAAACCTGGCATATCAGGCAATATCGGGAATCGAAATCGGCGATGGTACGCCGATCCAGGTCAATATTGCTATGGGAACGGACTTGAATAATCAGTGGAAGGCTCCCGGCTGGTTTGACGGCTATACCTCCAGTGCCTATGCGGATGCCGGTTATGATACAGAGCTTGCTTCCCAGCGGGCAAGTGAAAAAATCAAAAATAACCTGGCAGAAAGTGTATCGGATCCATCCCGTGCTTTTTCCTTTTATTGGAGAAAGATGCTTTCTACCTGGTGCGATCCTCTGTTTCAGTCCGTGTGGAGCGGTCCGATTTTTGTTGATTTTGAGAAAGAACCAATTTTGAAGTCCTTGTACCAAGGTGGAATTGCGGAAGGATGTATTGCTTATTTTTCGAAAGCAGTTGTGGTCATCATTTTCAGCATGAACCTCCTTTTTCTGCTTCGTCATGGGAAAAAATATCCGTTTTCCACCGTGCTCTACCTGTATTTTATAGGTGGTTTTCTCTTTCACTTTATTTCAGAAACGAAGAGCCAATATGTCTACCCCTACGTATTTTGCCTGATTCCCATGGCTGCCTATGAACTGAAATCGCTCATCACTTCCAGGGCTTTCTCTTTGATTTTTACCGCCCGCAGCACCTCTTAAACTTTTTCCCTGAGCCGCAGGGACACGGATCGTTTCGCCCCACCTTGGGTGTCGTTCTTACAACCGGAACCTGCGGTGTCCATGGGAAGAATTCCGAATCCATACTCCTATTTTCTTCCCAGTCATCTGCGACATCTATCCTTTCTTCCAGTCTTTTTTTCAATACCCGCACTGCCCTCCGCCCTGCATGAGAGCTCTTTTGAAGCTTTTCCAGTAAGTATTCTGTTTCTTTCGCGTCATATCCTGTCAAAATACAATTTTCCGCCAACAGATATAGAAATTCTTCCGAGCAAATCTCCTGTTGTTTCTGATAGATAAGCAGCTCTTTGACAGCTTCCTCATCTCCATTGTCCGCCCAATACATCTTCTCCTGAATTTCAGCCGGAAAATCGTACATTTTCACATTCGTGGCATTCTCTTTAGCTGACGTCTCAACCATCCCTGTTTCCCAGGCTCTAATATGTTTCTCTTCTGCATATTCCAGTCTGGTTCTTCCCTTTAACATGGGCATCGGGAAGTCCAGCATCAACCCGCTCAAAGCCGTCCAACCATCACAACGTATTTCCAAAGAAACATCTTTCTCATCTAACACAGCCATAAGTTGATATACTGCATTGATGGAGAAGCCCATAGCAATTCCCAGAGTAATAGCTTCCAGCATTTCGACGGCATATGCCTCCGGCAGTCCCTTCATATAATGTAAATAGTCAAACAGAATATTGACCCAGTCGCTGGCGTGATTCAAATCCTTTGAGAGTTCCTCGATCTCTTGGCGGGAATAATCCCTGTAATCAATCTTCTCTGCATATTTTTTCTGTAAGGTTAACACTTCTTCGAATTTGAATTCTGTACGGCATATATAGGCTATACCGTCCGGATCACGCCCTGTCAGCACAAGGTCTTTCATGCGTCCATGCCAATAGATAAATCGTAAAAAGTCTTCTTTCGCAATAGCACGATATTTTTTCTGATAGATCTGATACAGGGAATCGATATCCATACATCCCAGAATTTGTGTCAGCAATATCAAATGCTACTATCTTTTGTAAATAAATGGGTTTCAAAAAAATCCGAGCCACAGCTTTCTGCTATGTCCCGGATTTTTCCTTATCATTCGCTTGTTCTATTTTTAATTATTTGATTTCATTTACCAGGTTCTGGTTCTCGAAGAACTCCTTCACATTGTTCAGTGTTGTCTCTGCGATATTCGAGAGAGCCTCCTCCGTCAGGAAGGCCTGATGGGAGGTCAGCAGCACATTCGGCATCGATACCAGAAGCTGCAGGGTCGCATCGTCCACGATCTCGCCAGAGCAATCCTCGAAGAAGTAATTGGCCTCCTCCTCATATACATCGAGACCGACAGCCCGAAGCTGCTTGTTCCACAAAGCCTCCACCAGAGCCACGCTGTCTACCAGGGCTCCGCGGGAGGTGTTGATGAGGATGGCGCTGTCCTTCATGATGGCGAAGCGCTTCTCATCCACCATGTGATGGGTCTCATCAGTCAGCGGGCAGTGCAGGGAAATAAAGTCGCTCTCCCGGAACAGGGTGTCCAGATCGACATAATCGATGCCCTCCACCGGATACATATCATAAGCGATAACCTTCATACCGAAGCCGCGGCAGATATCGATGAACATCCGGCCAATGCGTCCGGTTCCCACGACGCCGACGGTCTTGCCGTAGAGATCGACACCGGTCAGACCATTCAGACTGAAATTGAATTCACGGGTTCGGTTGTAGGCCTTATGGGTCTTGCGGTTCAAGGTCAGGAGAAGAGCCATCGCATGCTCTGCCACGGCATGGGGAGAATAAGCCGGCACCCGGACGGCCTTCAGCTCTCCTAAGGCCTTGAGATCCAGGTTGTTGTAGCCGGCGCAGCGCATTGCCACCAGCTTGACACCTAAGGTCCTCAGCTCCTCCAGCACCTCTGCATCGATGGTATCGTTGACGAAAGCGCATACCACATCGCAGCCCTTCGCGGAATCTACCGTCTGGGCATTGAGCTTATGCTCCATATAACGGATCTCGATGGCTCCGTCCTGATTCCATTTCTGAAATGCTTCTATTTCGTAGGGTTTCGCGTCAAAAAATGCCATTTTTACCATAACTTTTTCCTCCTCGTTCCTGCTCTTTTGGTTGTCTCGCTTTTTTTTCTTTGCTATACTGTAGCTATGCTTATAACATAACAGCTGTGACATCCTTTGGCAAGACAGAAATTGATATTTTTTTAACATTATTGTGTATTTTTTAACGAACAATGTGGTATGGAGGGGTTTTATGAAGGTTTTAGTTTGCAACGCAGGAAGCACATCGCTCAAATTCAAGCTTTTCCACATGCCGGCCGAGGAGGTTCTGGCGGAAGGCAAGGTGGAACGGGTCGGAACAGAGCATGCCATCTTCCATTTTTCCAAGCCGGACGGCTTTCGGATCTTTCAGGAGGAGCTCCATGTTCCCACCTATACGGAGGGAATTCAGCTCTTTCTCGATCAGATCCTGGATTCGGAGCACGGAGTCCTCACGGATCTGTCTGAGCTTGAACGAGTTGGCTTTAAGACGGTTCTCTCGAAGGATCATTACGGCATCCATGAGCTGACGCCGGAGGTTCTTCGGGGCATGGAGGACTATATGGTCGTCGCCCCGGCTCACAACAAGCCCTATCTCGAGGCGATTCGCCAGTTTCAAAAGCTGACACCGGAGGCTATGCTCGTCGGAGCCTTTGAGACCGCCTTTCATCAGACGATTCCTCTGGAGCGACGTATTTATGGCATTCCCTGGGAATGGTACGAGACCTACGGCATCCAGCGTCTCGGCTATCACGGGGCTTCTCACAGCTATGTAGCAGAGACCCTTACAGACATGTATGGCTCCACCGGGAAGGCCATCTCCTGTCATCTCGGCGGCAGCGGCTCCCTCTGTGCCATCGAGGACGGACGAAGTGTCGATACGAGCTTCGGTATCTCCCTGCAGGTCGGAGTCATCCAGTCCAACCGCTGCGGCGATATCGATCCCTTCATTGTCCCGTTTCTGCAAAAGGAAGGCCTCTCCCTCGACGAGGTCCTGGAGGGACTGACAAAGGGCGGTGGTCTCCTCGGGATCTCCGGCGTCAGCAATGACCTGCGGGATGTCCAGGAAGCTGCCGATGCCGGCAATCCGCGGGCAAGGCTTGCCATCGATGTCTTCTGCAACGGCATCGTCCGCCATATCGGCGCCTACTATGCGGAGCTTGGCGGTCTCGACCATCTCGTCTTTACCGGCGGCATCGGGGAACATGGCAGCCGCATCCGGGAGACCGTCTGCCGGCAGGTGACCCATATGGGTATCCTTCTCGATGAGGAAAAGAATCAAAACTGCACCGGCGGCAATACCGTCATTTCCCGGGAGGATTCTCCGGTTACCATCCATGTCATTCCCGCCAATGAAGAGCTGGGGGTAGCCAGAAAAACCTATGCCTATCACACGGCATAAGCATACAGGATCAAAAAAGGTCTCATCCTATCGGATGAGACCTTTTTCATGCTCTCTTTAGATGGAGCTGATATTCATATCTACGTTGCCGGAGATACCGTCTACAGAACCCTTCGAGGTATTCTGCCAGATATCATAGCGTCCGCTGTAGCCGCATTTCTCTGCATAATGCGCTACCCAGATACGGTAGCTGCCAAACTGAGATACATCCAGCTTCGAGCCAAACCAGCTCTTGCTTGCATAGACCATCGGCTTATAACCGGAGTTTGCGACCGTATTGCAGAATGCAACGGTGATCTTTGTTCTCTCCGACTTGGAAAGTCCGTCTGCACGGCCTCTTCCGCCTGCCGCATACTCACTGTCGATGGCGATCGGCATATTGATGCCGTACTGCCTTGCCAGCTTCACGGCCATACTTGCTTCCTCTACTGCTTCCGCCTCGGTAATCGCCTGGCTGAAGAAATAGACTCCGACACGCAGGCCTGCTGCCTTTGCACCTGTGATATGGGATGCAAACTTCGGATCCTGTACCAGGACACCGGAGCCGTAACCGCGGTAGCCGCAGCGAATCATAACAAAGTTGATGCCGGCATTCTTGACCTTCGTCCAGTTGACACTGCTCTGATACTTCGATACATCGATACCGATGGTACCGGAACGGACGCCCTCACTGCTGAAGGTATACTGGATACCCTGGATAACCTGGGTTCCGGTCACCTTATTGCCGTTCTTGTCGAAATAATAGGTCGCACCGTCGATGGTCTGCCAGCCGGTATACTTCACACCGGAAGCACCGTCCTCATAGACGGGATCGCTGCTGGTATCATAGACCGGAGCACTGGTGGTATCGTAGACGATCTTCTCCGAGGAGGAAGCTCCCAGGAAGGAAAGAATGCGCGCTTTTACCGAAGCAGTTGGGGTGGTACCCTCGTCGCTCTGGGGTGCTGCATCGTTGCTGCTGCCACTGCCGTTGTTGCTGCCGTTGTCGCCGGTATTCCCGCTATTATCGCCGGTATTCCCGCTGTTTCCGCCGTCCGTCGAGGTATCGTCCTTTTTGCTGTCATCCGGCGTCACCGGATCCGGGGTGGAAAGCTGTGCGCCGCAGCGGTCGCATTTGCCGTCGTTATTCGCATCGACGTGACCGAGAGCCGGGATCGTTCCCTTTTCTCCCTCTGCCTGATCCGTCGGGCAAATCATGACATAGCTGCCCTCCTCGGTACAGGTCGCTTCCTTGGTCACCTTCTTTTCCGTATAGCTGTGGGTATGCGCCGGAGTCAGATCTGCACCGCAGCGGTCGCACTTGTTGTCTCCGTTGCTGTCTACATGATCGGCAGCCGGCTCGGAGATAATCTTTGCATACATCGGCGTACCGTACTTATCGAGCTTCTGTTTGGAATAAACCAGCTGTCCCCACTGATCCACCTTCTGCTTCGGCTCCGTCTTCGTGGACTCCACGTACTCTACGGTATCCTTCAGGGTCTGGGCGGTACCTGCGCTGTCATTGCCGGAGGTATTGCTGTCCTCCTTCGCCACATTGATCTGGCTCTCGCTCTTGATCTCCGCGCTGACATCGACAGCCTTGTATTCGATATTCGCCTTGACATCTGCGGTGATATCCGCCGGAGCGGCATATCCGCCGGAGGCCTTCATCGAGATCGTACACTTGCCCGGCGTCATGGACTTGACATAGATGATGCCATCCTTATCGCTGTCCTTATAATTCTCGCTCTTATTCGCAGAATCCTTTACCGTCACCTCAAAGGCCGTTCCTGTGATGACCTTTCCCGTAGACTTGTTGACGATCTGCACCTTCAGATCCTTGTCCATCGAGGTTGCCTTCAGGACGACCTGAATCTCCTTGGCTGCCACCGTCGCTGTCTCTGTATTGTCACCGTCGAGACGCGTCACCTCGGCCACATAGGACTTGTTCATTGACAGACCGACCACACTGGCCACCGCTGTCTCGTCCTCCGTCTCCTCCTGCAGATTCGTAACCGTCGGAATCATATCCTCTGAAACCTTCGTTCCTGATCCGCAGCCGCCAAGCAGCGATGCACTCAGCACTACAGAGAGCAGCAATGCCCCCACTCGTTTCGCTTTCATAATGCCTCCTCACTCGTTTTTCAGCCCTTTTTTTCGGGACTCTATTTTTGCAAGCCGAAAATACTCCCGACTTGTCGCATTCTCTTATACTATAGCACCTCTATTTCGGCTTTTCAACCGTTCCGAAGGGAAATTTTATCCTGCAATTTTTTCGTAATCCTCTTTCAGGAAGCGATGGTAAATGAGGTGTCCCATCTCCTGCTTGACGCAGTAATAATACTCATCCACCGACGGATCCACAAAGTGTAATGCCTCGTCGAAGTCCGCTCCCTCCGGCATTTCTTCGCAGATATAGGCTCCGAACTGTGCGAAGACAGCCTTCACATCCTCCACGCTCTTGTCATGGGGATTGGAGAAGAGCTCGATAATCGCCTTCAAAAAAGCCACATCTCCCATATGCTCATGGACGTACCTCGCTCCCTCCGGCGGCACACTGATCTCGATCCGGCCTGCACTGACCCGAAAGCTCATCGTCCCGAGAGCGCTCTTTCCGTCTGCAAACAACTCCTCCAACTTCCTTACCATTTCTTTTGGCGTCTCACATGCTGTCCCCAGTAAAAGATTCAAGGAGGCCACGGGGTAATAAAGCCTCATGGTCTCCTCTTCAAACCCAAGCTTCATCTGGGCCTCTTTCATCTGGTCAATGAGATTCTGTTCCAGTCTCTCTTTTCCCATAATGATATTATTCCTCCGTACTTTCCGTACTTTCTGTGGTCGATGTATTTAAGGTATAATTGCGGTCGAAGGTAAGCTCTGCCAGGACATCGTCCTTGGTCTCGAAGGTATGAGCTGCCTGAAGCTCTGTACACTGCTCCTCGTACAGGGTATTCTTACGCTCATTTAAGATGGACTCCTTCTTGGTCGCTGTCGCATCCTCATCGAAGGTACTGATCATCTGTACCGCATAATATCCGGTATCTGTCTCAATGATCTCGGCAAACTCGCCGTCCTTCAAAGCATCTGCCGCCGTCCGAATCTCCTCGGCCGGTGTCGTGCTGTCTGCACCGTAGGTCGTCTCATTGGCGGAAAGCTGCGAATCGTCATCGCGGCTCTCATTGGCAGTGTCCACAGCAGCCTGCAGATCTCCGCTTTCCTCCGCTGCATCCAGGATCTCCTGAAGCTCCTGCTTCTTTGCGGCCTTTTCCTCGTCCGTCAGATCGATGGTATTTCCGTCGTCATCTGTCTCCGTGCCTGCTGTCGATACGTAAACATAGACGATCTTCTTCTGAGCTGCCTCCTCATCCGATACCTCGGTATCGACATCCGCTGTCAGCGGTGCGAACATCTTCTCCTGAATCGTCAGCAGGGTCAGCACATGATCCACATCTGCCTGGCTGACACCCAGTGCTTGCTGCACCTCGCTGTCGTTATCTTCCATAAACTTCGCTGCCGCATCGGAGATCGCGGTCTTCTCATCATCTGTCAGCTCGACGCCGTAGTTCGCAGCCTCTGCCTCCAGCACATACATCTCATTGAACTGAGTCATCAGATTTTCCTTGGCTGTCTCTCCATAGATGGTTCCGCTGCCGGAGATATCCTGATTATACATATTCGTCATGCCCAGCATCGCTCCGTAATAGGACTCCATCTGCGCCTGCTGATAGCGAAGCAGGAAGCTGACCTCTCCCAGCGGTACATTCGTCGTCTCATCCAGGACGGCCACGGTCTGGGTGCCATCCAGCGTATCACTCTTTCCACATCCTGCCAGCGAACCGGTCAGCATCAGACCTGCGGCAAGAAGTGCAATTCCTCTTTTCATCATTCCTGTAAATCCTTTCCTGCCCGTCCTTCCTCCAAAATAGGGAATGGAACGGGATACTTTGCCTTTATTATAGTCGGTTTTTTCCCTTCGGGCAAGGCTTTCTTGCACCGGTTTCATGACGGAGAATCCAAAAGCTCCTGCATGCGATCGAGAAGCCTCCCGGCAAGCTCCAGGGAATTTTCCTCTTCTCCCCGACTGTTTTTCTTTCTCCGGTACCAGAAGGCCGGTTTCTCTCCCCGGACAAATTGCATCTGCCCCTCAAAGCCTGCCAGAAAATCCGGAAAGGCCGCCGGATTCAGCCGCGCTTTTTCATACAGCAAAAGTCGTATCTCCCCCGGCTTCTCTACTACTTCCTTGACATAGACCCGATGGGCCCGGATCTTTAAGGCTGCCACTGCCAGAAGATTCTGCACCGCCTTCGGCAGATCTCCGAAGCGATCCAGGAGCTCGTCCTGCATATCCTCGCATTCCTCAAAGGTCTCAATTCCGGCGATCCGCTTATAGATCTCCAGCTTCTGGCTCTCGCTGCGGATATAAGAAGAGGGAATAAAGGCATCGATTTCCATATCCACCATGGTCTGGAACTCGTCCTCGTCGTTCGCCAGTCCCTTCTCCCGCTTCACAGCCTCATTCAGCATCTTGCAATAAAGGTCATAGCCGACTGCCTCCATATGACCATGCTGCTGCTCGCCCAGGAGGTTTCCCGCTCCCCGGATCTCCAGATCCCGCATCGCAATCTTAAAGCCGCTTCCAAGATCTGTAAATTCTTTGATGGCTCCGAGGCGCTTCTCCGCCACCTCCTTCAGCATCTTGTCTCGACGGTACATCAGAAAGGCATAGGCGGTTCGATTCGAACGGCCTACCCGTCCCCGCAGCTGATAGAGCTGGGAGAGTCCCATGTTGTCCGCATCATGGATGATCATCGTGTTCGCATTGGAGATATCCAGCCCGGTCTCGATGATGGTCGTCGACACCAGTACATCGATCTCCCCATTGATGAAATCAAACATGATCCGTTCCAGCTCATGCTCCTTCATCTGTCCGTGGGCAAAGGCCACATTGGCCTCCGGCACCAGCTCCGCCACCTGAGCCGTGACCTCGGCAATGTTGTTGACACGATTGTATACATAATACACCTGTCCGCCCCGCGAAAGCTCCCGGCTGATGGCAGCTCGCACCATCTCGCTGTCGTACTCCATCACATAGGTCTGGATCGGAAGGCGATCCTGCGGTGCCTCCTCCAGGACACTCATATCCCGTATTCCGATGAGACTCATATGCAGGGTTCTCGGAATCGGTGTCGCTGTCAGCGTCAGGACATCTACATTTTCCTTCATCTTTTTGATTTTTTCTTTATGTGCCACACCGAAGCGCTGCTCCTCATCAATGATCAAAAGACCCAGATCCTTAAAGACCACATCCGAGGACAGGACCCGGTGCGTTCCGATGACAATATCCACCAGTCCCTTCTTCAGGTCGGTGATGGATTTCCTGATTTCTCCCGGTGTCCGGAAGCGGCACAACAGATCAATCCGTACCGGGAAATCCTTCATGCGCTGGACAAAGGTATTGTAATGCTGCTGCGCCAAAATCGTCGTCGGCACCAGATAGACCACCTGCTTATTCTCCTGTACCGCCTTAAAGGCCGCGCGAATCGCAATTTCCGTCTTTCCGTAGCCCACATCCCCGCAGATCAGCCGATCCATGATCTTGGTGCTCTCCATATCCCGCTTCGTCGCTTCGATGGCCAGCTGCTGATCCTCTGTCTCCTCAAAGGGGAAGAGCTCCTCGAATTCTGTCTGCCAGACCGTATCCGGGCCGTAGACAAAGCCCTGCTTCTCCTGTCTGGCTGCATAGAGAAGAACCAGATCCCGTGCCACCTCCTGCACAGCTCCCCGTACCTTCGACTTCGTCCGGGTCCATTCGCTGCCGCCCAGACGATTCAGCTTCGGCTTTCTCGCATCCGAGCCCGCATACTTCTGGATCATTTCCAGCTGCGTCGCCAGGATATAGAGGTTGCCGCCCTTGGCATACTCGATCTTGATATAGTCCTTCATGACCTTGTCGACTTCTACCTTCTCGATGCCCCGATAGATGCCCAGGCCATGATTTTCGTGAACCACATAGTCTCCCGGCTTGATATCCGAAAAGCTCTGGATCTTCTGCCCCTCATAGGTCTTCTGTTTTTTCCGTTTTTTCTTCTCCCGGCCGAAGATGTCGGTCTCGGAAATGACGGCAAACTTCAGCATCGGATACTCGTATCCGCGATGCAGACTGCCGTGTACCACCATGATTTCCGACGGATTTACGACACGCTCCGGATCCTCGCTGTAAAAGCTGTTCAGTTCCTCGTCCTGCAGATCTGCAGCCAGACGCTTTGCTCTCGTACCGGATGCACACATTAGAATAACTGCATACTTTTCCTTTTTCCAGCGCTTCAGATCCTTCACCAGAGTCGGAAAGCTATTGTTATAGGGGTTGATGGAGCGGGCATCGATGGCATAGCGCCCCGTGATCTCCCATTCCGGTGCCTTTTGTTCCAGCAGGCTGAAGGCGATACAGTTTCTGCCGTTCAGGCGGGCTGTGATCTCATCACTTCGGTAAAGAAGCCTGGCCTCCTCCGGCAGGGTCTCCCCCTTCGCTGCCCGGTTCGCCATGCTTTCCTCGAATTCCTGCTCTACCTCGCGTCCCTTTTCCAGAATCCGGGTCGGTTCATCCAGGAAAATCAGAGCTTTGCCGGGTGTAAAATACTCCAGAAAGCTGACGCTCTCTTCCTTCTCTCCCGGGACTGCCTCCTTCGCCGGATAAATGACAATTTTTTCCAGATTCTCGATAGAACGCTGGGTTTCGACATCAAAGCTTCGAATCGAATCTACCTCATCATCCCAGAGTTCGATGCGCCACGGAGCCTCCTCGGTCAGGGCAAAGATGTCGACGATACCGCCGCGAATCGCAAACTGTCCGGGCGCCTCCACCTGTAGCTCCCGCTCATAGCCCAGCCGACTCAATTTCTCCGCCAGGGCATCGATCTCGACGATACTCTCCAGGCCGATGCAAAGAAAAGCTTCCTCCACCTTCTTCAGCGGACGAAGATGATCCATCAGGCCGTCAAAGGTCGTGATGACTGTGACCTCCTCCTGATTCAATATCGCCTGCAGAGCACGGATTCTCTGCTGAATCAAGAGATTTCCCTGCATATCTGCGTGAAAGAAGAGAAAATCCTTTGCCTGATAGAGGATCGCCCGGCGGTCAAAATACCGGCAGTCCTCGTAGAGCTCCTTCGCCTTCTGTTCGCTGTAGGTGACGATCAGACGCTGGCTAAACCCTTGCCAAAGGGCTGCCGCCGCATGCATCTTCTGGGAATCCACACAGCCGGAAAGCCAGAGAAGGCCTTTGTTTTTCTTCAGTTTTTCTGTAATTTGCTCGTAAGCCCCCAGCTGTTGAAGGGGCTTTGTAAATGCTTTCATCATATTTTCTTCGTAACTGTTCAGTACCTTCACAGTTACGATGCAAAATCCATGAAAATCGGCTT
>CAVFGF010000071.1:0-11980 GCA_963621925.1 Alistipes onderdonkii
TTTTGTTGATAACTGAGGATCGCTTCGTAGCAGCGGAATCTCCTCAGGTCCTCTTTTGTAATGTCGTCCGTTTCAAATTCCAGATGCACGATTTGTCCGGTATTGGTTTCGAAATTGAAATCCTCCAGGAAATCTTCGGTATGAAGTACCACCTGCTCTGTCGGTATCATGTGCTTGAAGGTAAGTCCAAGCTCCGTCAGAGACAGCAGCGCTTCGCCCAGCATCTGGCTCGCCGCCTTCAGTGCCCGATCCTCGCGGGGATATTTTTTCTGCGAGGGTCTGCTGTTGGCCGCATCGTTTTTGTTTTGTTCCATTCATCCTCCTATTCTGCAGGAATTCCCGGAACTGACTTGTAACTATTTAGAACCAGCCCGAAGCACTTGCTGCTGAGGGCGTATGAAAATGATTCAACAATGCAAAATCCCATCGGCGAAGCCGATTTTCATGGATTTTGCATCGTAACTGCGAAGGTACTGAACAGTTACACTGACTTTATTATAAATCGATTTGATTTATCAGACAATAGATACCGGTGAAATTCCTGCTTGTTTTATGCCGTGCTTTTCCTTATAAGTCCCCAAAACCAGGGCTTCTTTTTCTTTGGTAATTTCGCCGGAATCGGCGGGATTTTTTCTGTGCTGCCCGACGGGCAGCGGAACGCAACATCTAAAAAATAAAGTCAGTAGTTAGTTATTGTCTGCTTTCTATCTTACCATCCCCCCTCCTCATTGGCAATAAAAAATCCGAGCACCAGCCCGGACTTTTTTCACGCATCTGTCTTATTCAAAGCATCTTTCAGAATCTTCGTCAGCTCTACCTCCGTCGAGAAGGCTTCTTTTTTATTGCCCTCGATCCACAAGGCTTCCCCCTGCCAGGTGGAGCGCTGGCGATACTCGACGCGGGTCAGCAGGGTCGCCAGCTTTCCGCGCTGCGCCGCAAGCTCGGCCGCTGACATCTTTCGTTCCGGCCGCTTTGCATTATAAGGCAGCTCCGGTGCTGAGAGGCCTGCGAAGCTTCGAGCCTTCGTGGAGGCCTGTGGAAAGGCAATGTTGTCAAAAAGTTTCTCTGCCAGCTTCATCAGCTCCAGGAGGCTTCGAAAGCGAGCCGGTTCCGTACTGTAATAATGATACATCCTTCCTGCAATCAACCCATCATGCTTTTCATCGATGCAGATATTCAGGAGGTTCGGAACGGCGAGGTTCATGGGATACGTGTATTCTCTGCTCATTGCTGTCATCCTTCTTCGTCGTACAGGGAAGTCACGCTGCACTGCAGCTTCTTCGCCCAGCTTTTATGCTCCTTTGTAAAAGAAGCGGTAATTCTGTCAATCACTACGTGGCAATTTTCCCGGCTGATCCCCCCCAGCATCACCAGGTATTGGTTCGCGCCGTAGCGCGTATAGGCATCCCCTCTCCGAAGGGAGACCTGTATGGAATCCTTCAGTCTTTCGGCTAACTCCTCCAGCTTTTCTCCCTGCTCCAAGGCAAAGCCCTTGCCGTCTGTCAGGGAACAGACCAGCATATAGACCGACTGACCGCTTCGCTCCATATTGCGCCGTACCATCCGGTAGACATCCCGGAAGCTCGGCGGCGTACAGTAGAAGGCGCCCTCCTGCTTCTCACCCTCGATCATATCCTTCTTGATTTCCTCGATGGCGCCGTAACGGTTGCTGATATGGCTGCTCATCCTTTGGAACTGCTCCAGCATATGCTCCGAGGGTCCTACTCCGAGCTCCTCGGACAGAAGGTTTGCGATCCGCTCGTACTCCTCCATAGCCTCCTTGTACCGATTTTCGGCAATATAGCAGTCGATCCGAACGGTCTGCCATTCTTCAAAGGGATAGATCTGACAGGGCAGCGCTACCAGCCGCAGGATCTCCTCGTAGTCGTTCTTCTTTTTAAGATACTCGATCAGCCACTCCAGAGCCCTCTCATAGGCCTTCTTATAGGAGGCGGCTGCCAGAATCACCCATTCCTCTCCGGAAAGCTTCGGCAGAAATTCGCCCCGGTAGAGCTCGCAGGCCTCCGTCAGAAGAGCAGCCTTCTTCTCCTCCTGCTTCTCTTTTTCGGCCCTTTCGAGAAGCTCCCGGAATTTCCGGATATCTATATCCATCTCCACCGTACTGCAAAAGCGGTAGATTCCCTCCTTCGAGGAGATATATTCTTCCTCCGGGAAGCCTGCCTCCAGAAGGAGCTTTCGCAATCTGTGAGAGGTCACCCGAAGACTATTGCCTGCATCCGACACTTCGTCCGTGCCGTAGAGCGCTCCCTGCAGCGCACTCCTGGTAATTCCCTCTTCCCCACTGTGCAGCAGCAGAAGCAACAGCTCCAGCGTCTTTGTAATCTTGTTCTTTCCGGATAAGATCGGCCGGCCGTCAAAGCTTATCTCCTCCTGACCCAGCATCCGTACCCTCAGCATCGCTTCCACCTCTTCTCTTTTGTCTTTTTATCTATATCTTAACACTTTTTTCTCCGATTGACTACTGGAAAAAGATAAAAATCCTGTTATAATATAAGATATCAGGGTCAAAAGGTCTGAGCCCACAGGAGCTTGCTCATAAGTGGGTGAAAGACCTTGAGACCCGCAAAACATGAGGAAGTAGCGATTTACGCAGTAAATCAGCGGATTCCGAATGTTTTAGAATTGCGGGAGCTGCTTTGCAGCGGAGCAATTCGTAGATATCTTAGGAGGGGCAAAATACCTTTTGACCCTCCTGTCCATGTAAGATATGATTTCGAACACCAGGAGGTTTCCCATGAAGAAACTGGATATCGCAAAGACAGTAGAATTGATCGTCTTCTTTGTGCTGGCTCTGGCCTGTGCCGGGTTGGTGCTGCTGGATCCGGAGCTCTACCACATGGCCGGTACGGACGGACGGATCCGTTTCCTCTGCGGCGCCCTGTGGCTGGTGCTGCTTTTGTCCTTTGCCTTTATTCTTCTTGATTTTTTTCTTCTTTCTTCGTATAAAAAGGATTTTCGCGAGCTCGACCACGCGGTTCACTCGGATCCCGTCGCCGGCATTGCCAATCGTTACAGCTGCGATGCCCTGATCGATCGCTATCTGGATAAGCCGCTGCCGGAAAAGATGGGCTGCATCATGTTCGATTTGACCAATATCGGTGAGATCAACCAGCGATACGGCCATATTCAGGGAAATATTCTGATCCGTGATTTTTCCAATATTCTCCGGATGACTTCTCTGGAGCTCTGCTTTGTGGGACGAAACGGGGGCAATAAGTTTCTGGCTCTCTTCGAGCATGGCTCCCGGGAGGACATGGAGCTCTTTCTCAGGCGCGTCCAAAAGAAGGTTGCCTCCCACAATGCCAAGGAGGGCGCCTACCCCATCGTCTACCGGTACGGCATTGCCTTTGAGGAGGGCGACGAGGCTCCGACCATCACGGATCTCATCGCCCTTTCCAACAGAAGGATTTATCAGGAGGATGAGACGCAGTCATGAGTACCCTCGATCAGAAATATATCGCCGGTCTTGCCGGCAAAGCGGCTCTCGGTGACAGCAATGCCTTCGCCGAGCTCTATGCCGCCACCTTTCAGGAGCAATATCGTTTTTCCTATCTCTATCTGAAGGATCGATATCTGGCCAGAGAGGCGCTGCAGGAGACCTATATCCGGGCTCTGCAGGGCATAGACAGTCTTCGGGATCCGAAGCTTTTTCTGCCCTGGCTCAGCTTTCTCTCCTACCAGAGTGTCCTAACTCTGCGGCTGGAACGGACGACCCCCTACCGCCTGGAGGATACCACGGTGCGGATCGGTTCCCGGGAGTATATCATCCGGCAGCTCCTCACCCTGCCCTTTACTGAGGCAGAGATTCTGATGATGCGCTATTTTGACCATATGCCCATCTCCCGAATCGCAGATCTTACGAATCTTCGAAAGGCGGCTGTGGTTCGCTACCAAAAGCGCGGGGAACGGCGGCTTTTGGCTATTTTGCATGACTAAAGGAGGCCTTCGGCCATGAAGCTTTTCCATAAAGAGACGGTTCCTGTTCTTTCCGAGCAGCTGGCTGACCGGATGCTTTCCAATATTTTCGAGGCCGCTCAAGCGGAGCCTCCGACTATTCCCTTGAAAACGCTGATTTCCTACAGCCGTTATCGCAAGGAACGCTTTT
This sequence comes from Alistipes onderdonkii, assembly GCA_963621925.1. Lineage (GTDB taxonomy): Bacteria > Bacillota > Clostridia > Lachnospirales > Lachnospiraceae > Laedolimicola. The sequence goes on from CAVFGF010000071.1 coordinate 4,127, forward strand.
CGTTTCAAAAGGGATTGCTGGTGATCATTCTTTTACTCTTCTGCCTGCTGCCCTTTTTGTTTCTCTCGCCGGATATCCGGATGGAGGCAGACACAGCGCTTCCCTCCTACCTGCCCTCCTATCGAATCTCCGTAGACAGCCTTCTGCCCATCCGCAGTGTCTATGCCGAGGTAGATGGACAGCGGCTTCTCGTAACGGCAGCTGAAAATCACAGCTATACCGTAGAGCCTCGGACCAATGGTACCCTCTCCGTCACGGTCACTCTGGTGAATAACCAATACCGGACCGTCACGACAGAGATTTCTTCCATCGATGTCACCGCTCCTACCTGCACCTCTTATATCCAGGAGAACGGTGTCGTTACCCTGACACTCGATGATGCGGACTCCGGTGTCGATTATACGGGAATCACGGCTCTTGATGCCGATGGTTCTGCTGTCTTTCCCCTCTCTGTCAACGAGGCGGATCGGACAGCGATCTTCTCTGCGCCCTCCGAGACCCTCGACGTCTATGTGCCGGATCGCGCCGGCAATACCCTGCATCTTCGACTCACGGTAAAATAATGATTGTAACAAGAAAGGCTGCAAGCAACAACAGGTTTTGACTCTATGAAACGATTTCTTCGTCCGGCCGGACTTTTTCTTTTCTTTCTTTTGCTGGTGCTGCCCGGCTGCGGCGGCTCCAAGACGGCTTCCGCTTCCGGGGAGACTGACGGCACCCCCCGCACGACACGGACCGACTTTCTTCAGCCCTCTGCCGACGGCACTCTTGTCTATGGCAATGATTTTGTATCCATCGATGCCTCAAATACCTCGGAGGGCTATCTCTGTATCTGTTATCAAGGGCCGGCAGACAAGGCCCGGGTACAGCTGACGATCCCGGACGGCACGGTTTATTCCTATTATCTGGAGCCCGGCTCCTTCGAAACCTTTCCCCTCTCCGGCGGCAGCGGCTCCTATGAGGCAGCCGTCTATGAGCATGCCTATGACAGCAAATACGCCCTGGCCTTCTCTCAGACCGTAGAGGCCGAGCTCTCCGATGAATTCAAGCCCTTTCTCTATCCGAATCAATATTGCCGGTATACAAAGGACAGCGACGCGGTGGCCTACGGCATACAGCTTTCGGAGGGCTCCGTATCGGATCTTGACTACGTCGGGCAAGTCTATGACTATGTCATCGAGTCTATTTCCTATGATGAGGAGCTGGTGAAGAATATTCCGACAGACTATATCCCGGATATCGATGCCACCCTTGCCTCCGGGAAGGGTATCTGCTTTGATTATGCTTCCCTGATGACGGCGATGCTTCGCTCCCAGGGAATCCCCACGAAGCTGGAGGTCGGCTATTCCGGGCAGGCTTATCATGCCTGGATCAGTGTCTATCTCGAGGAAATCGGCTGGGTGGACGATATCATTTCCTTCGACGGCAAGGACTGGACCCTGATGGATCCGACCCTGGCCGCCGGCAATGACCGAGAATCCGTCAAAAAATATATCGGTGACGGAACGCATTATACTGTGAAATATCATTATTGATGGAGGGTTATTATGAAGATGCAGACGTTTTCAGACATGGAGCTGGCAGGCTTCTCCGGACAGCTTGGACTGATTTTGCACTCCGGTATTTCGTCATTGGAAGGAATTTCCATTTTATCAGAGGATAGCCGTGATCCGCGGGAGCAGGAGGTTCTTGCAAGAATCCAGGAGGGACTTCAGACCTCGGGCAGTCTGTTCCTTGCACTTTCGGATACCGCTCTCTTTCCGGATTATTTTCTCGCAATGACACGGATCGGCGAGGAGACCGGTACCCTCGATGAGGTCATGACTGCCCTCTCGCTTCACTATGAACGGGAGGAGGCTCTGCGGCGCAATCTCCGCAATGCTCTGACCTATCCCCTTACCATGTCCGCCATGATGGTGGCAGTCATCGTCATTTTACTGGTAAAGGTCATGCCGATCTTCCAGCAGGTTTTTGTCCAATTAGGCTCTGAGATGACCGGCTTTTCCAAGATCCTGATGAATCTCGGCACAGCGCTGAATCGCTATTCCGCCTTCTTTTTGGCCCTGCTTCTCCTTCTGATTGCGGCAGGATTTTTCGGCACAAGAACCAAAAAGGGACAAAGTCTTTTTCATCGCATCAGTCTTTCTTTTCCCGGACTTCGCTCCATGCAGGAGGAGGTATCGATCTGTCGCTTCGCCGGCGGTATGGCCATTGCCCTGAAAAGCGGTCTTACCCAGGAGCAAAGTCTCGAGCTGACGGAGGGGCTTCTCGAGGATGAAAGCTTTTGTAAAAAACTGGAAGTTTGTAAACAGGGACTGGCGGAAGGCCGTGAACTGATGGAGCTTCTTCGGGAGGAACAGCTTTTTACCGGCCTTTATGTGCGGCTGGCTTCCATCGGTGCCAGAACCGGCGCTCTTGATCAGGCGATGGAGAAAATCGCAGACCTTTCCAGGGGAAATCTGGAAAATCGTACTACTCGGATACTGGCTGCCCTGGAGCCTACCCTGGTCATCACCCTGTCTCTCATCGTCGGCGCCATCCTGCTTTCGGTGATGCTGCCCCTGATGGGGATTTTATCCAGTCTCTAGGAGGTATCCACCATGGCTTTTCAAACAGAAAAAAAAGTGAGAACCGATCGCAGACTTGTCTTCTCCATGGTTCTCTTTCTCCTTCTCTTTTTCTGCTTCTTTCTCGGTATCCGCTCCCTCTCTGCGGATACGAAGAGACGGCAACGAGAGAATCTTGAGACCGCTTTAAACCGCAGCATTGCTTATTGCTACGCGGTGGAGGGAGCCTATCCGGAGAGCCTGTCCTATCTCATCGACCACTACGGTCTGACCTATGACCATGACCGCTTTTTCGTCGATTACCGCATTCTGGGCGCAAATCTCTACCCGGATGTCACAATATTGGAGGAGGAATGAGTATGCACAGCAGACAGGAACCCCGTCATCTCATTGACCTTCTCTTTCCCGTCGCCCTGCTTTTTGTCTTTGCACTTTCGGCCATCGCTGTCATCCTTCTGGCCACCGGCATTTACAAGGATACGGCAGAGCATTCTTCCCGTTCCTATACGGCCCGGACAGCCCTCGCCTATCTGACCGAGAAGGTTCATCAAAATGACAGTGAGGGAGCCATTGATCTGACGGACTTCGACGGCTGTGAAGCTCTTCGGATCCGGCAGACCTATGAGGATCTAAGTTATACGACCTATATCTACGTCTATGAGGGCACTCTGCGGGAGCTCTTTTTGAAGGACGGTGCCGAGGCCTCTGCCGCGGACGGGAATGCGCTGCTCTCGATCCGGGAGCTTCATTTTTCAGAGCTTGGAGACAGCCTCCTCTCCTTTTCCTGTACGGATTCGGAGGGCCTGGAGGAAACGGCTCTCGTCCGGGTGCGAAGTGCAGAACTTCTTTCGAAAGGAGACCTTACCTCATGAAATCGACGCAGCTTCCCCGCTCCTCCAGCCTTTTTTTGCTGGAACTCATTTTTTCGATTTTGTTTTTCTCTGTAGCCAGCGCAGTCTGTGTCCGGGTCTTCGTCCGGGCACATACCCTGAGCCACGACGCCAGAGCCCTGCAGGAGGCGGTCACGCTTTGCTCTAATGCAGCCGAGGTTTCCGGCGCCTCGTCTTCTGCAGCGCAGGCTCTCTCCTCCCTCGAAGCCCTCTATCCGGAAGCTAAAACTTCTGTTTCGGATACGAATGTCCGTTCGGATTCCAACCCGGTCGTATATCAGCTCTCTCTGGGCTTCGATGGCAATCTCGTAAACTTCTCGACAGAGGCTCCCGGACAAGCGCCTGTCTATCTCTGGACGGTATCCCTCTACGAGACCGAGGGGCTTTTGCACTGCGATGCAGCGATGACAAAACCCGGGGCAGAGACGGATTCCGGGGAGATTTATCAGCTTCAGACGGTTCATTATCTCCAAGGAGGGCAGGCAGATGAATAAAACCAAAAAGCAGCTTCCTTTTTTGAATATCGGAACCTCTTCCCTGCTCGTCGTTTTTCTGGTCCTTTGCCTGGTGATCTTTGCCGTCCTGACCCTGGCCTCCGCTCAGAGTGATTATCGCTTTGCAAAGCGGCTCGCCACGCGTCGGACTGCCTATTATCAGGCCTGCAACCGGGCCGAGGAAATAATCGCAGCCCTGGACGCAGACGGGGCTCTTAACGGGCTGTCCGAGGATTATCATTTTGAGGTATCTATCTCGGATCAGCAGGTGCTTTCGGTGACACTGCGGCCCGACGGGAACGGCGGCTTCGACATTGCTGCCTGGGAGACGGTAAATACGGCAGAGTGGACTGCCGGAACTTTGGAGGGAATCTAACATGGATATCGTAACGATTTTAAAACAAGCTGTGGAGGAGCAGGCTTCCGACGTCTTCGTGGTCGCCGGTCTTCCCTGCTCCTTTCGAAAGAACGGAACCCTGCGGCGCATCAATGACGAGCGTCTTCTGCCGCCGGATACCGAGGCCTTGCTGGCGGAGATCTATCACCTGGCGGGCGATCGGGATAAGACAGCCCTTCTTACCCGGGGGGATGATGATTTCGCCTTCGCGATCCAGGGTGTCTCCCGCTTTCGTGTCAGTGCCTACAAGCAGCGCGGCGCCCTTTCGGCTGTCATCCGTGTCATTACCTTTCAGCTTCCGGACTATACGGCTCTTCGCATTCCGCCTTATATCATCGATTCGACGGCCTCCGGCAGCGGCATGCTCCTCATCACAGGGCCGGCCGGCAGCGGAAAGTCTACGACCCTGGCCTGCATGATCGATCATATCAATAAGACCAGACAGGCGCATATCATTACCTTGGAGGATCCGCTGGAGTTTCTGCATCGGCATGACCGCTCCATCGTCAGCCAGCGGGAGATTCATGTCGATACGGAGAATTATGTCACGGCGCTTCGGGCGGCTCTCCGGCAAAGTCCGGATGTCATCCTGCTCGGTGAAATGCGGGATTATGAGACCATCAATGTGGCCATGACGGCAGCGGAGACGGGACATCTTCTCCTCTCGACCCTCCATACCATCGGTGCTGCCAATACCATCGACCGCATCATCGATGTCTTTCCGCCCAGCCAGCAACACCAGATCGCAATTCAGCTCTCGACGGTTCTGAATGCGGTGGTTTCTCAGCAGCTTCTGCCGACCGTGGATGGACGGATGGTGCCGGCCTTCGAGATTATGACGGTTACGCCCGCTATCCGCAATATGATCCGGGAAAATAAGGTGCCGCAGATCGAGGGGGTTCTCTATTCCTCGAACCGGGAGGACATGGTCTCCATGGATGCCAGCATCCTCGCCCTCTATCAAGACGGGCTGATTTCCCGGGAGACAGCACTGATCTACGCGACAAATCCGGAGATGCTGAAGCGGAAGCTTTGAGAGCTCCTGGCTTCCCACATAGGAGCGTGAATAAAAGTCGGCCGAGGCGGGGCTCCCGCATGCTCCATCCCGCGGATATTCACTGGAATTGCGTAAATTTGTTAGGTGCCGCTCACGGCCTCTGAGTTTCTGTACATTCGCCAGATGCACACTGCCGCCCGGATGTCCGCTGGTTCCGCACACTCTAGGATTCCTTAGCCTAGTGGGAGTAAATGCCGGCTCAAACGAAGTTTATTATGCCCGGTGCTCCAAAACGCGCCATATACTTTAGTGGGGGACGTAAGTCTACAGGCTTGGACGGTTTCCGCACCGGGCACCCTAACGCTTTCGCCGGCATGTAACTCCCACACGGCACGTCATAATCGAGTGTGCCGGAAACAGCGAACCTCCGAGCGGCAGTGTCCAGCTGTCGAATGAACCGGAACTGTCCCAGAGGCTGCGAGCGGCACCAACAAATTCGCAATGGAAGTGCTGTTCAGCGAGATAGAGCATGCGGGAGCCCCGCCTCGGCCGACTTTTTCTATGCGCTGCATGTGGGAAGCTTGTGTAGAGGGCAAAAAAGCCTCGCAGATCTCTCTGCGAGGCTTTTTCAGCGCTCTATCAGGACAGCGTTCCTATACCCCCCCGGTACATTCGTCTCCCTGGGCAATGAAATCCTCTGCCGTCATGGCATGGATCTCGTAACGTATCTTGTCCTGGATATCCAGCAGACATTTCAGCAGCATCGGGTTGAAGACGCCGCATTCCCCGTTCAGGATCATCTCGATGGCCTTCTCATGGGAATAAGCCTTCTTGTATACACGCTCACTGATCAGGGCATCGTAGACATCCGCAACGGAAACCACCTGCGCCGAAAGCGGGATCTCATCCCCCTTCAGGCCGTCCGGATACCCCTTTCCATCGTAGCGCTCGTGATGCCAGCGACAGATATCATGAGCCACCTGCACCAGGGGATCGTCACCGTACATCGCTTTATTCTCCAGCATGGAGGCGCCGATGCTGGTATGGGTCTTCATAATCTCAAATTCTTTCTTCGTCAGCCTTCCCGGCTTATTCAGGATTTTCTCATCAATACTGATTTTTCCGATATCATGCAGCGAAGAGGCCGTAATAATCATCTCCCGCTCGGACCACGTCATGCGAATCCCGTTTTCCTGCTTCATCAGCTGCTCTAAAAGAAGCCTGGTCAGGATATTGATATGCATGACATGGAGACCGCTCTCCCCGTTTCGGAATTCGACGATCTGGCTTAGGATCGTAATCATGATGCGGTTGCTGTGTTCCTTCTCATAGATCTGGCTCGCCACCATGCCGAGAAGCCGGCGCTGTCTGGCATAGAGCTTGATCGTATTGAATACACGGCGGTATACCACTTGCGCGTCAAAGGGACGACTGATATAATCCGTCGCACCGAACTCGTAGGCCTTCTGGATAAACTGGGAACTATCCTCGCTGGAAATCATGACCACGGGGATATCCTCCAGCCACTGCTTCCGGTTCATGATCGAGAGAACCTCAAAACCGTCCAGCTTCGGCATCACCAGATCGAGGAGCACCAGGGAAATACCGGTCCCGTATTGCTCCAGCATACTGATACACTCCTCGCCGTCCCTGGCCTCCAGGATCCGGTATTCATTTTCCAGAATTCCCCGGAGAATCAGCCTGTTCATCGAAGAATCATCGACAATCAAAATCTGCTGGTGCAGCTCCTCGCCCGCTTTCTCCAGTCCCAAATCGGAATTCTCCACGGCCTCCCAGTCCATCACGACCATATTTTTCTTAAGCTTGCCGCGATACATCAGACGATCGGCTCGGGATACTGCTTCCTTGATATTCTTCCCGTTAAACATGACTGCACCGATGCTGACCGACATCTGCAAGCTCGGATAACCATGGATGATGGCTTTGTGAATCCGATCCTGGATCATGCGAAGCTTCGTTGCAAAGACATCCGCCTCGATGCCCGGCAAAATCAAGAGAAATTCATCTCCGCCGTAGCGGATCAGCATATCCGACTGTCGGATAAAACGCCGGATAATATCTGCGGTGGTCTTCAAGACCAGATCTCCGGTATGATGACCGTAGGTATCGTTATAGATCTTGAAATCATCGAGATCTACGATGGCCACGCCGGCCTTCTCCCGCATATTTCGAACCTTGTCCTCATAGAAGCGGCGGTTATAGGCTCTGGTCAGGACATCGGTATAGAGCTTTTCATTATAGATCGTCAGACGGCTCAGAAGCTTCTCGCACCCCTCGGTATCCAGAAGATTGTCCTGGTCGAGCTCCTTGATCATCTCCATAACATAGGGCTCTCCGTCGATCCGATAATATTTGGAAAAGACCTGAAACATCTGATCGTCGATAAATTCGATCTTATTTCGCTCTTCCTGATCCTTCAGAACCTCCCTGGAAATACAGTTTTCGCAGGGTCGTTCCTTTCCCCAGAATTCATAGCACTGACAGAGTC
>CAVFGF010000072.1:0-11122 GCA_963621925.1 Alistipes onderdonkii
GGCGAAGAGAAGTGAAGCCAGAGGTCTGGAGGTCATTGTCTTATCCGGTGATCGGGATCTTTTGCAGCTGGCGACGGAGCATATTCGGATTCGTCTGCCGAAGACCAAGGGCGGGGTGACAGAGACAGAGAATTATAATACCCAGGATGTCATTGACAAATATCAGGTGACACCGCTGCAGATCATCGAGCTGAAGGCACTGATGGGCGATACGGCGGACAATATCCCGGGAGTCCCCGGAATCGGAGAGAAGACGGCGACGAAGCTGATCGTAGAGTACGGAAATATCGAAAATGCCTATGCACATGTAGAAGAAATTATGCCCAAGCGTGCGAAAACTGCGCTGCAGGAGCATTATGACATGGCGGTCATGAGCAAGGCTCTGGCGACGATCCACATCGACTGTGACTACGATTACGACTGGGAGCAGGCAAAGCTTGGCAATATTTATACCAAGGAGGCCTATGCCTTCCTGAAAAGGCTGGAATTTAAGAATATGCTGCCCCGTTTTCAGGTGAAGGCGCCGGGCAATCAGGAAATCGAAGATCGCTTTCTCATGACAGAGGAGTTGGGCGAGGCGGATCGGATCCTGAAAAAAGCAGAGGAGGCATCCGTGCTTTCCTTTGTTTTGCACCGGGAAGAAGGAGGGGTTCTCGCGCTGTCCCTGACACTTTCAGAAAAGGAAACCTATGTCATTTTGGCGGAAGGGGTGGTGACAGAGGAATGGCTTTTGCATCGCCTGGAGGAGATTCTTCGAAAGGTACCGGAGATCCGGACGATGAAGCTGAAGGAGGAACTGAAGCTTCTGGCAGCCCATGATATTTTCTTGCCGGAGGATCGGCAGGAGGCTTTCCTGGATATCGAAATCGCGGCCTATCTTTTGAATCCCTTAAAGGACAGCTATAGCATTGAGGAGCTGGCAAAAGAGTATGGGGAGCTTACGATTCCCGGCCGCTTAGAGCTTCTGGGTAAGGAGAAACTAACCAAGGCTTTGGAGGAAAAACGGGAGGCTTTTCGGCTTTATGCCGGCTATACCTCCTATATCTTGTATCACACGTGTCCGGTGCTGCTTTCCAGGCTTCAGGAGACCGAAATGGAGACACTGTATCGAACCATGGAGATGCCCCTGGTCTTTACGCTTTTTTCAATGGAGCAGGCAGGTATCGAGGTGGATGCCGAAGCCCTGAAGGCCTACAGCGAGGAGCTGGGCGGACGGATCGGAGAGCTGGAAAAACAGATCTATGAGGAGGCCGGAGAGACCTTCAATATCAATTCGCCAAAGCAGCTGGGCGTGATTCTGTTTGAAAAAATGGGCTTAAAGGGCGGGAAAAAAACCAAGACCGGCTATTCGACCTCGGCCGAGGTTCTGGAGAAGCTGGCGCCTGTATGCCCGATGGTGGCTAAGATCCTGGAATACCGTCAGCTGATGAAGCTGAAATCGACCTATGCGGATGGGCTGAGTGCCTATATCGGAGCTGACCGGCGGATTCATACGACCTTTCAGCAGACCATTACGGCGACGGGACGTCTAAGCAGCACGGAACCGAATCTGCAGAATATCCCGATTCGGATGGAGCTGGGACGTCAGATTCGGAAGGCCTTTATCCCGAAAGAGGGCTGTGTGCTGGTGGATGCGGATTATTCCCAGATCGAGCTGCGTGTGCTGGCTCATATGTCCGGAGATGAGAAACTGATTCAGGCTTATCGGGAAGCTCAGGATATTCATCGTCTGACAGCCTCCCTGGTCTTCCACGTTCCCTTTGAGGAGGTGACGCCGCTTCAGAGAAGAAATGCAAAGGCAGTCAACTTCGGGATCGTCTACGGCATCAGCTCCTTCGGTCTGTCTCAGGATTTAAGTATTTCGAGAAAAGAGGCCCAGGAATATATTGAGAAATATTTTGAAACCTATCCGCGTATCAAAACCTTTTTAGATCAGCTTGTGCAGGAAGCACGGGAAAAGGGATATGCAAAGACCTTATTTGGGCGACGTCGTCCGATGCCGGAGCTCAAATCCTCCAACTTTATGCAGCGCTCCTTTGGGGAACGCGTGGCGATGAATGCGCCGATTCAGGGTACGGCCGCAGATATCATCAAGCTTGCGATGCTTCATGTAGACAGGAGGCTGAAGGCAGAGGGACTGCGCTCCAGGCTGCTTTTGCAGGTACATGATGAGCTTCTGATCGAGGCCTACGAGGAGGAGCTTCGTCTTGTGGAGCGGATCCTGGCAGAGGAAATGGAAGGGGCAGCAAAGCTTTCGATTCCTTTGGAGGTAGATCAAAAAAGAGGAAAGAATTGGTACGAGGCGCATTGATATGAGAGTGATCGGGTTGACCGGCGGTGTAGGCGCCGGGAAAAGTGCGGTTTTACAATATCTGGAAAAAATTCCGGGCATTCGCGTCGTGGAAGCCGACGAGGTGGGACATCTTTTGATGGAGCCGGGAATGGAATGCTATGAAAAAATCCATGCACACTTCGGAGACGCAGTCATAGGGAAGGATGGGAGTCTCGACCGGGCTGCCGTGGCGAGGGCCGTCTTTCAGGATAAAAGAGAATTGGAATGGCAGAATGCCCTGATGCATCCGGCTATCAAGAACTGGATTCGCCGGGAGATAGAAAAGGAGACACAGGAAGCGGTATGCAGACTGTTTGTCATCGAGGCAGCGCTGCTCATCGAGGATCATTACGAAGAGCTTTGTGAAGAATTCTGGTATCTCTATACAAAGCCGGAGCTTCGAAGGGAGAGACTTCGACGGACGAGGGGGTATTCGGATGAAAAGATCGATGCCATCATGGAAAAGCAGGCGACGGATGCGGAGTTTCGAAGCCATTGCCAAGAGGTGATCGATAACAACGGTACGAAGGAAGCTGTCTACAGGCAGATTGATTTGCTTCTTCAAAAACTGGGCTTTGAGACGGATACGAGACGGATAAAGGAGTAAGAAAACAAAATGAGATTATGCAGCATCGCCAGCGGCAGCAGCGGCAACTGTATTTATATCGGTTCAGACAACCATCATCTTCTGATTGATGCCGGCATCAGCGGAAAACGTATCGAGGCAGGCCTGGAAAGACTTTCCGTTACCGGAAAGGAGCTGGACGGTATCCTTCTGACCCATGAGCATTCCGACCATGTCAAAGGACTCGGTGTGATCTCACGCAAATACGGGATTCCGATCTATACGACGCCCGGAACCAGGGAGGCTGTGAAGGCCATGGCGAACCTGGGCAGGATCGACGATGCGCTTTTTCACGAGATCCACGCAGATGAGGATTTTTTGCTCGGCGATTTGAAAATTTCTCCCTTTCATATTTCCCATGATGCGGCGGAGCCGGTGGCCTACCGCGTGGCCTGCGGAGAGAAAAAAATGGCAGTTGCCACGGATTTGGGCGTTTATACCGATTATACTATTGACCATTTAAAGGATCTTGATGTACTATTACTGGAGGCAAACCACGATATCCATATGCTGCAGGTGGGAGGTTATCCCTATTACCTGAAGCAGCGTATCGCCGGTGACCTCGGACATTTGTCGAATGAATCGGCCGGGAAGCTGCTCTGCCAAGTGCTTCACGATGATATGAAGGCAGTATTTCTGGGACACTTAAGTAAGGAAAACAATTACGAAGAACTGGCTTATGAGACGGTAAAGCTGGAACTCATGCTGGGAGAAAGCCCCTACAAGCCAGGGGATTTTCCGATGCATGTGGCAAGCCGGGAGGAACAGTCGGAATGTGTAGCGGTTTAAAGCCGGTAAGAATTATTTAAAGGAGAATGTTATGAAAAGAAGTATTATCACTGTAGTAGGAAAGGATACTGTCGGCATTATCGCAAAGGTATGTACTTATCTGGCAGCCAATGCGATCAATATTCTGGATATTTCCCAGACCATCGTGCAGGGATATTTCAATATGATGATGATTGTGGATACTGCGAATGTGGAATCCTTCGAGAAGCTTACCGGTGATCTGGAGGCCCTGGGTCAGGAGATCGGTGTGGTCATTAAGTGTCAGCAGGAAGAAATTTTTGATAAAATGCACCGTATTTAACCGGGAAAGGAGCCGCTTTTCATGATTAATCTATATGAAGTAAAAGAGACGAATGAGATGATCGAGCAGGACAATCTGGATGTGCGCACCATTACCCTGGGCATCAGCCTGATGGACTGCATCGATTCCGATCTCGACCGTCTGAATCAGAAGATTTATGACAAAATCACGACAGTAGCAAAGGATTTGGTAAAGGTTGGAAAAGAGATCGAGGGAGACTATGGCATTCCCATTGTCAATAAGCGAATTTCCGTAACTCCTATCGCGATCATCGGAGAGGCAGCCTGCCAAAAGTCGGAGGATTATGTGACCCTGGCGGAAACACTGGATCGGGCAGCCAAGGAGGTAGGCGTCAACTTTATCGGAGGCTATTCTGCCCTGGTATCAAAGGGCATGACTAAGGGCGAGGAAAATCTGATCCGGTCCATCCCGGAGGCTCTGGCAAAGACAGAGCGTGTCTGCAGCTCCATCAATGTAGGCTCCACAAAGACGGGCCTGAATATGGACGCGGTACGCCTGATGGGGGAGATGGTCGTAAAGACGGCAGAATATACAAAGGAGCAGGATTCCCTCGGCTGTGCAAAGCTGGTGGTATTTTGCAATGCTCCGGATGACAATCCCTTTATGGCAGGAGCCTTTCACGGTGTGACGGAGGCGGATGCCATCATCAATGTCGGCGTCAGCGGTCCGGGTGTCGTAAAGCATGCACTTACAAAAGTTCGGGGTGAGAGCTTCGAGGTGCTCTGCGAGACGATTAAGAAGACGGCATTCAAAGTAACCCGTGTCGGACAGCTGGTAGCCCAGGAGGCTTCCAGACGCTTAGGGATTCCCTTTGGTATCATCGATCTTTCTCTGGCGCCGACGCCGGCCATCGGTGACAGTGTGGCAGAGATTCTAGAAGAGATCGGTCTGGAACGCTGCGGAGCGCCTGGAACGACGGCAGCGCTGGCTCTTTTGAACGATCAGGTAAAAAAGGGCGGCGTGATGGCATCGTCTTATGTAGGCGGCTTAAGCGGAGCCTTTATCCCGGTCAGTGAGGATCAGGGCATGATCGATGCAGTAAAGGCGGGCGCATTGACGCTCGAAAAGCTGGAAGCCATGACCTGTGTCTGCTCCGTCGGCCTCGATATGATCGCGATCCCCGGTGATACAAAGCCGAGCACGATCTCCGGTATCATTGCCGATGAGATGGCCATCGGCATGATCAATCAGAAGACCACGGCAGTTCGTCTGATCCCTGTGATTGGAAAGGGAGTCGGAGAGACGGTAGAGTTCGGCGGCCTTCTGGGCTATGCACCGATTATGCCGGTCAACGGATTTTCCTGTGAAGCCTTTGTAAACCGTACCGGACGGATACCGGCACCGATTCATTCCTTCAAGAATTAATTTATGAAAATAGTTGGAATCATTGCGGAATACAACCCCTTTCATAAAGGGCATGCTTATCAGCTTCGGAAGGCAAAAGAGCTTTCCGGGGCTGATTTTGCTGTCATCGTCATGAGCGGGGATTTTGTGCAGCGGGGAGAGCCGGCTCTGACAGACAAATATCTTCGAACGGAGATGGCGCTGAAAGGTGGAGCGGATCTGGTACTGGAGCTGCCCGTTCCCTATGCCACCGGCAGTGCCGAGACCTTTGCCCGGGGCGCGGTAGCGGTATTGGAAGAGCTTGGATGCGTAGATATACTTTGCTTTGGCAGTGAAGCAGGCGAGCTTTCGGAGTTTTGGCCCTATGCCCGGCTCTTTGAGGAGGAGCCGCCTCTGTACAGGGAAATGCTGCAGACCTATCTGAAACAGGGATTCAGCTTTCCGGCGGCCAGAGGCCTGGCGGCGGAGGAGTATCGAAACAGCACGGAGCGGATTCTACCCTGCTGCGCAGAGGATGCGGATTGTCGTCGGGCTGCATCTATCCTGGATTCCCCCAACAATATCCTGGGTGTGGAATATCTGCGGGCTTTGCTACATAAGAAAAGTAGGATCGAGCCGCTGACGCTGAAAAGGGAGGGAGCCGGGTATCAGGAACTGACTCTGGATACGGAGATGGCTTCCGCTTCGGCTATCCGGAATGCCATGGCGAAAATCAGCAAAGACGAGGAGACACCCGGACTGGAAAAGGTTCTGCCATCCGCCATTGCGGCGCAGCTTCCCGAAGGCTCAGCGGAGCTGCTTTCACAGGCACTTCAGAGGAAGGAACTGCTCTCCTGGAAGGATTTTTCGCCGCAGCTTCTTTACCGGCTCTTGTCAGCTTCCCGGGAGGAGCTCGCGGCCATACAGGATATGGGAGAGGAGCTGGCTTCCAGAATTTATAAAAACCGTTTGCTCTTTACTGCACCTGAGACCTTTGCCGATGAGATGAAAACCAGACAGGTCACTCATACGCGCGTGACCCGGGCGCTGTGCCATACCCTGCTTGGCCTTTATCAAAAGGATCTGGAAGGGCTTCGAGCGGCAGATTACCCGGTTTATCTGCGAGCCTTGGGGTTTCGAAAGAGTGCCGGGGAGCTGCTTGGGGCTGCGAAAAAGGAGAGTGCTTCGCCTCTTCTGGTAAAGGCAGCGGATGCGGGAAAGCGTTTGACGACGGAGCAGCAAGCCCTGTTTGAACGAGATGTGGCGGCGGCTCATCTTTATGAGTCTGCCATAGCCCTGAAAAACGCACGACCGCTGAAGAATGAATATATGCGAAGTCCGGTGATTCTGCCGTGACCGCATAGAAAACAGGGAGGAACTGTTTCAAGAATGCAGCATTGCATGGAACAAACGGTATCAATCGAATACGACGGCTCCACCCTCTATCATTTTCTCCGAGAAGGCATGGGTTTGACAAAGAAAGAAATCAGCCGAGCCAAATTTCTGCCGAAGGGAATCTGTGTCAATGGAGAGCAGCGCAAGGTGACGGTGCCGGTGCAGGCAGGGCAGCAGGTAACGGTGCAGACGGAGCATACGGCTGCCAAGGGGAGCCACCTGAAGGCCTGCGAGGCTGCACTGGAGATTCTTTATGAGGATGCGGATGTATTGGTGGTCAATAAGCCTTCTGGGATCGCGGTGCATCCGGCCGGCCGGCAAACCTTTGAGGCCGACACCCTGGCAAGTCGTCTGCTCTATTATTTGAGGGAAAAGGGAGAAGAAGGCGCGATCCGGATCATCGGCCGTCTGGATAGGGACACCTCCGGTGTGGTGCTGACAGCAAAGAACCGGACGGCAGCAGCGAGACTGATGCGGCAGCGGGAGCAGGGAAGGCTTCGGAAAACCTATCTGGCGCTGACGAAAGGGATCCCGGAGCCGGAGCAGGGAACGATTGAAAAATGGCTGGCGCCGGATCCTTCAGACAAAACCCGGATGCAGGTATGCCCGAAAGAGGACGGGCGCGGGAAATATGCAAAGACCCGGTATGAAACTGTAAAAAAATGGGAATACGATAATAAAGCTCTTGTAAAGCTTACGCTAGAAACCGGTCGTACCCATCAGATTCGGGTGCATATGAAAAGCATCGGCTGTCCGCTTTTGGGTGATCCGCTGTACGGGAAGGCGGAGGAGGGCATATCCAGGACAGCCCTTCATGCAAAAACGCTGGATTTTTGTCAGCCCTTTACCGGGGAGGTCCTGCATATCGAGGCACCCATCCCGAAGGACATTGCCGGAAACGAATAAACAGAAAGCGAGAAAGGAATGGGAAAAGCATTATATATCGCAGAGAAGCCCAGTGTAGCCCAGGAATTTGCCAAGGCACTGGGACTACAGACGGCCAGAAGGGACGGCTATCTGGAGGGTGAGGAGACGATCGTGACCTGGTGCGTGGGTCATCTTATCACCATGAGCTATCCGGAGGCCTACGACGAGCGCCTGAAAAAATGGAGCCTGTCCACATTGCCGTTCCTTCCAAAGGAATTCAAGTATGAGGTGATTCCTTCGGTAAAAAAACAATATACCATCGTAAGCGGTCTATTGAATCGGCCGGATGTGGAGACCATTTACGTCTGTACCGACTCGGGGCGTGAAGGAGAATATATCTACCGCCTGGTGGAGCAGATGGCGGGCGTTAAAGGAAAGAAGCGCCGCCGGGTCTGGATCGATTCCCAGACCGAGGAGGAAATCCTTAGAGGCATTCGGGAAGCAAAAGATTTGTCCGAATATGATAATCTGGCCAGCGCGGCTTATCTAAGAGCCAAGGAGGATTATCTGATGGGGATCAATTTTTCCCGCCTCCTAAGCCTCAAATACGGCGACACCATTTCCAATTATCTGCATACTCGGTATACCGTTATTTCCGTAGGTCGTGTGATGACCTGTGTGCTGGGGATGGTGGTCCGCAGGGAACGGGAGATTCGGGACTTTGTCAAGACACCCTTTTACCGGGTACTGGGAGACTTCGAACTCCATGGCCGCAGCTTCGAGGGAGAATGGCGGGCAGTCTCCGGCTCTGCTTATTGCGAACCGCATAAATTATATAAGGAAAACGGATATAAGAAGAAAGAGGATGCGGAAAGCTTGATCCGATTTCTGGAAGAAGAGAAGCCTATGCAGGCCGTGCTTGCATCCCTGGAGAGAAAAAAAGAGAAGAAGAATCCGCCCCTCTTATTTAACCTGGCGGAGCTTCAGAATGAGTGCTCCCGGCGTTTTAAGCTGAGTCCCGATGAGACGCTGCGGGTCGTACAGGAGCTCTCTGAGAAAAAGCTGGTAACCTATCCAAGAACCGATGCCCGGGTGCTTTCCACGGCTGTAGCAAAGGAAATTTATAAAAACATCGGGGGTCTGCGCTCCTATGGAAAGCTTTCCGAATACGCGCATGAAGTGCTGAACGGCAAAGCCTGGAAGGGCATTGCAAAGACCCGCTATGTGAATGACAAGCAGATTACCGACCACTATGCCATTGTGCCGACGGGTCAGGGACTTTCGGCGCTTCGAAGCCTGGCTCCGGTGTCGGAGCAGATCTATGAGGTCATTGCAAGGCGTTTCCTGGCTATTTTTTATCCGGCGGCCGAGTATCAGAGGGTGCAGCTGATCACCGAGGTGCGACACGAACGGTTTTTCTCCGGTTTTAAGGTGCTGCTGAACGAGGGATACCTACGGGTATTGCCCCAGGGCGCAGCGGAAGCTGCCAAGAAGAAGGCCAACGCAGAGAATGAGGAAACGGAGGATATGCGGGCAGATGCAGAATTTCTGGAGCTTTTGAAGCACCTGAAAAAGGGCGATCTCGTAGAGGTAAAGGGCTTCCATATCAAGGAGGGGGAGACCTCCCCGCCCAAGCGCTACAATTCCGGTTCCATGATTCTGGCTATGGAAAATGCAGGCCAGCTCATCGAGGATGAGGAGCTGCGTGCCCAGATCAAGGGCAGCGGCATCGGCACCAGCGCCACCCGGGCCGATATTCTGAAAAAGCTGGTGAATAATCAATACATTGCCCTGAATAAAAAGACCCAGATCATCACGCCGACCCTCTTAGGCGAAATGATTTTTGATGTGGTGCGGGCGTCCATCTACGGCCTTTTGAATCCCGAACTGACCGCCAGCTGGGAGAAGGGACTGACCCAGATGGCGGAGGGAACGATTACCGAAGAGTATTATATGCAGAAACTGGAAAAGTATATTACGGACAAGACCCAGGCAGTGCTGGCCTCGGATTACCGGAGGGCCTTACGCCCCTGCTTTGACGCGGCTGCCCGGTTTTATAAAACACCAAAAAGCGAAAAAAAGGAGACGAAGAAGAAATGAAAGCATGGGAAGTAAAGGAACTGTATACATTAAGCGAGACGTTAGCAGCGCCCCTTCTTGAGAGCGTCACCTACCCTTGGGAGGCCCTGCCGAGGATCCACGACTTTATTCTGGAGCTTGGAGCGACCTTGAGCGAGGAGGAGTATGAAAAACGCGGTGAGGATATCTGGATTGCCCGCTCGGCAAAGGTAGCTCCCACCGCCTCCATCACCGGTCCCTGTATCATCGGCAAGGATACCGAGGTACGCCACTGCGCCTTTATCCGCGGCAATGCTCTGGTGGGAGAAGGGGCTGTCGTAGGCAATTCTACGGAGCTTAAAAATGTCATTTTGTTCAACAAGGTGCAGGTACCTCATTATAACTATGTGGGGGATTCCATTCTGGGCTACAAGGCGCATATGGGAGCCGGCTCCATTACCTCGAATGTCAAGTCGGACAAAAAACTGGTAAAGGTGCATACTCCTGAGGGAGATATCGAGACCGGCATCAAGAAGTTCGGTGCGATGCTGGGGGATGAAGTCGAGGTGGGCTGCGGCTCTGTCTTGAATCCGGGAACTGTCATCGGCGCCCATACCAATATCTATCCGCTGTCCTCTGTGCGCGGCGTGGTGGCGGCTCATTCCGTCTATAAGAAGCAGGGCGAGGTTGCCAAGAAGTATGAATAAGGCAAAACAAGGCAGACTGCTTTCAGGAGGCGTTTTGAAGTGGCTGGCTGTCCTCCTCATGCTGATCGACCATCTGGGAGCCAGCCTTTTGGAGGTTTTTGTCCTGAACGGATATGGAAATTCCCTGATTTTCCTGCCGACACAGGAGGTATTTTTTTGGTGGAGGGCGGATCGCATCCTGCGCTGTGTGGGCCGCTCGGCCTTTCCGATTTTTTGCTTTCTCCTGGTGGAGGGGGCAGTGCATACGAAAAATACCAAGAAATACCTTGGACGCCTCTTTGCTTTTGCCATCCTTTCCGAAATTCCCTTTGACCTGGCACTTCGCAACAGCATTCCCTGGTGGAATCACCAGAATGTATTTTTTACCTTGACGCTGGGTCTTCTGGTGATTTTTGTTTTTCAGAGAAGTGCAGGCAGGGAGTGGAGAGGCTTTCTGGCGCTGGCCATCGCAGCCGTGCTTGCCGAGTGCTGTCAAACCGACTACGGGTCAACCGGGATTCTGGTCATGGCAGCGATGTATCTTTTACGGGAAAAGAGAGGCTTTGCATTGGCGGCCGCCTATCTTTTGCTTGCCGTCAGCGGACGGATCGAGCTCTACTCGCTGCCCGGATTTTTGCTTCTGTTTTTTTATAACGGAGAGCGGGGACGGCAGCCCAAGCGATTTTTTTACTGGTTTTATCCGGCGCATCTGTTGGTTTTATGGG
>CAVFGF010000073.1:0-11100 GCA_963621925.1 Alistipes onderdonkii
CCGCAAGATACGTCCAAAGCTGACCTGTCAGAGCCAGATCATTGAACATCATCGGATTATATTCTTTCAAATACTCCCGGTGCATCCTGCCATATTTTCCAATAGAGCGCTCTTCATCCGGAAGTTTCAGTACCGGAATATAATAATCTCCAACCAGCTCATACGCAATACCATTTTCTTTAATTCTGTCCTTCATTTTCTCAACCTCGATTCATGATTTTTATGTCACATCGAGACTCATTGGTGTAGTAGTGGTGTAGTAACACCATCTGCGAAACTGAAAACCCTTGATATTACTGGACTTTTTAGAGATTTCTGCACATATTGCCGTGGCAGATGAATAGTACTTTTATCATTTTGATATAACCTCAGCCTTCCCCCAAAAACATACTGTCCAGCAGCTTTGTCCCTGCGTCGGTGCGGAAGACACGCCGGCGGAAATTTTCGATGGCTGTCCGGGTATAGCCACTCTCCCCCGCATTGACCAAATAATCCGCCTCCAGCAGGATTTGGTAGTCCAGGCCCTCTACATTTGTATAGGTATGATGGTGAGCCACCAGCCAGGAAATGCGTTCCACATCGTCATGCTCGACCGGCAGCTCTGCAAAGAAAGCTTCTACCAGAGGCGGGCTCTCGAGCTCCTGATTTTTCCCTCCTGCACTGCCGTATTTTTCCCGGCATAAGGGACAGGAAATGTCATGTACCACAGCCGCAAGCTCCAAAACCTCCTGCGTATGCGGATCGAGCTTCTCCAGTTCCCCAATTGTCTTGGCAAATGACCATACCTTAAGGAAATGGTCGATATCATGAAGATTTCCCTTATAAAATTCGATCATCTTTTTTGTTGCGGCTGCTACCGGCATAAGCTTTTCCTCCTTTATCATGCCATGCCCTTCTTCGGCACGGAAAATACGATTTTATCAACGTGTTCCAGTTTCAGCAATTTTAATTTTCTTTCTATTCCGCCGGCATACCCGGTCAGGCTGCCGTTTGCGCCGATGACGCGGTGGCAGGGAATGATGATAGAGATCGCATTGTGTCCCACCGCACCGCCGACGGCCTGGGCAGACATCCGGGGCAGTCCTTGTTCTTCGGCCAGCTTTTCCGCGATCTCACCGTAGGTAGTGATCCTTCCGTAGGGAATCTGCAAAAGGATTTTCCACACTGCCTGCCGGAACGGGGATCCGAAGGGGTGCAGCGGTGGCTGAAAATCAGGCTTCTTACCGTCAAAGTAAAGATCCAGCCAATGCTCGGTTTCCGCGAGAATCGGCGTTTTCTCCTCCCCATGCTCTGCCGGAAGATGCGCAGCAAAGTATTTTTGACCGTCAAACCATAAGCCGGTCAGTCCGATTTCATCCGCTGCCAGCAGGATCCCTCCCAGCGGTGAGTCATAATGACTGATAAATACCATCCTTACTCCCTTCGTCCCATGCTTCTCCAGGTTCGGATAAAATATAGGATCTCCGCAATCGCTGTAAGCACCCAGGAGAAGAAGTACAGCAGATAAAGGGACGGAATCGTATGAAAATACGCGAAAATCGTATAAATCCATACAATTCGAAATATGCAGGATCCGATAATCACGATAATCGTCGGCCCGACGCTCTTTCCCATTCCCCGGGAAGCCGCGATGGTACAGTCCATAAAGGCTGAAAACATATAGGAAAATGCCATGATAGAAATCCGCTGCATTCCCACATCAATAACCGCTGCATCCGTCGCGAAAATGGACAGAAACTGCCGCCCGAACAGGAACAGAAGGCCGCCCAGGATCGCCCCTATCGCAAAGGAATAGAAGAGACAGATGAAATAGCTCTCCAGCACTCGCTTTCTTTTGCCCGCTCCGCGATTTTGTCCCATAAAGCTGGTGCAGCCTGTATAGAAGGCATACATAATATTGAAAATCAGGGTGTCTGCATTCGTCGCCGCTGCATTTCCGGATACGGTCACGGCATCAAAGGAATTGACACCGACCTGTACGAAAATATTTGCAATGGCAAAAATCGCATTTTGAATGCCGGCCGGGATTCCCGTGAGGAGCAAATTTCTCGCTGCTTCCTTCTGCATGCGTAGCTTGGACCACTGAAATTTTACACGCTCCGAGCGCCGCATCAGATGCTCCAGGATCAGAAAAGCAGACAGGTATTGTGCAATGACGCTGGCCAATGCCACCCCATCTGCTGCCATATGACAACGGATGACGAAGAACAGGTTCAGGATTACATTGACGATACCGGCCAGCGTCAGATACATCAACGGATGCTTCGTATCACCGGAGGCGCTCATGACACCATTGCCGAAATTGTAGATGCCCATGGCCGGCAGACCGAAGGCATAAATTTTCAGATACAGGACAGCTCCGTCGATAAGCTCCTCCTTGGTATGCATCAGGGACAGCATCCCCTCCGCAAAGAAAAAACAGATACTTCCCACCAGCAGACCTATCAGGCCGCAAAGCAGAAAGGCCGTATGGATCGTCCGTTCCGTCGCCTTTTGATCCTCTGCTCCGAGGCAGAGCGCTGTCTGCACATTGACACCGCTTCCCATGCCGATGAGGAAGCCTGTAAACAGGGTGACCAGAAGGGTCGTCGAGCCCACAGACCCCAGCGCCAGGTAATCCGCGAAGCGTCCGACGACTGCCACGTCGCTGAGGTTGAAAAGCACCTCCAGAAGCTGTGTACACATCAGCGGCACGCTGAACAGAATAATATTTTTCCACAGCGAGCCGCTGACCATTTCAATTCCTTTTGTCTTTTTTTGTACTTCTTTCATTCTCTTACTCTCTCCCGCGGAGAGATTATTCTCCCTTCCCAAGCATACTATTTCTGTTCGGATTTGTAAAGAATACGTAACTATTCAGAACCAGCCCGAAGCACTTGCTGCTGAGGGTCTACACTTCGTTTCGGTCCGAGCTAAACAGACATCCCCCCGGATGTCTAGCTCCGTATGGAAGTGATGAAATCAGCATTTCCTTAAATATGCTGCTCCTGCTTTGCCTCTTTGCTTTCTATATAAAGAGTGCTATACTGGACTGGTTCGATATCGGACCGTTATGAATTTCAAATAAGAGGTAAGACATCCCATGAAACGCATTGATTTTGAAAATGGAAAAATCACAGAAAATATCCTGCAGGCCGCCCTGCCGATGCTGGTGGCGCAGCTTTTGAGCCTGCTCTATAATATCGTAGATCGCATCTATATCGCCCGTATCCCGGATGTGGGAACTGCGGCTCTGGGTGCAGTAGGACTCTGTTTTCCGATCATCGTCATCATTACTGCCTTCAGCAATCTCTTCGGCACCGGTGGTGCGCCCCTTTTCTCCATCGCCAGAGGCAGGCAGGATCGGGAAGAAGCGGGAATGCTTCTAAATACTGCATTCTTTCTGCTGTCTGTCTGTGCATTGCTTCTGACGATCGTCGGACTTCTCTTTGCCGTACCGATTCTGATCTTGTTTGGTGCTTCCGACAGCGCATTGACCTATGCTTATCCCTATCTGATGATTTATCTGCTGGGGACCTTTCCCTCCATGATTGCCACCGGCATGAATCCCTTTATCAATGCCCAGGGCTATTCCACGATGGGTATGCTCTCTGTCGTCATCGGTGCCGCTGCGAATCTCATTCTGGATCCGCTTTTCATCTTTGTTCTGAAAATGGGCGTGACCGGTGCAGCCATTGCCACGATTCTGTCGCAGCTGCTCTCTGCCTCCTTTATCCTGTATTTTCTCCGGAAAAAGGCAGAGTACCGGATTCGTCTGCTGACTCTTGCGGAGATCCGAAGCTGCGGCTCCCGCGCTGCCAATATCGTAAGTCTCGGAACCGCCGGCTTTATCATGCAGCTTACCAACAGCCTCGTCAGCATCTGCTGCAACAATGTACTCTCTGCCACCGGCGGAGATATCTACATTTCCGTCATGACGATCATTTCCAGTATCCGCCAGATGGTAGAGACACCGATTTATGCCATCGTGGAGGGCTCCTCACCCATCATCAGCTATAATTACGGAGCGCGCAGAGCAGGCCGTGTCCGTCTGGCCGGTGTCACCATGGCTGTCATGGCTTTGATTTATACCCTTGGAATGTGGCTTGTGATCCTCTTTGCACCGCATTTTTTGATCAGCATCTTCAGCTCGGATCAGAGCCTCCTTACAGATACCATACCGGCTCTGAAGCTGTATTTCGCTGCCTTTATTTTCATGCTGCTCCAATATATCGGCCAGACGATGTTCAAGTCTCTGGGCAAAAAAAAGCAGGCCGTGTTCTTCTCCCTGCTTCGTAAGGTCATCATCGTGGTGCCGCTGACTTATTTTCTCCCCTACGGACTTGGTCTCGGTACCGACGGTGTCTTCCTGGCAGAGCCGGTGTCCAATGTGATTGGGGGAAGTCTCTGCTTTCTGGTGATGCTCCTGACCGTGGGGCCGGAGCTTCGGCGGATGCGCTCGGAGCAGTCCGGAAAGTAAATGGACGAAAGGACACAGGTCCCCCTGCAGGAACGATAGCGCATTTGGGGCAGATTTTGACTGCGCTAGGCAGCGCCTGAAGGAGGCACTGTCTGAGCGCCGTGAGGCGCGAGTTTGCCGATCAGGCGCGTATAAGCCGCGCGGTCAAAATCCCCCAAATGTGCGTGTTCCTGCAGGGGGATCTGTGTCCTTTCGTCCTGTTGAGAGCCCTGACTCTTTACCCCAGCAGCTCCTGCACCATCTGCGCATCAAAGCGCACAGACTTCACCTTGTTGACCTCGATCTGATACAGGGCGTTCGCCGCGATATGCTCCGCCGCCTGCTCCAGGTCGCGGATGCCGGTGGTGTCCGCATACTTGGCGATGACGGCGTCCAGACCCTCCGGCGTCACAATGCACTCATCCTCCCGGAGGCTCATACGTCTCAGAACCTTCGGCAGTGCAAATTTGGAAAAAATTACCTTTTTCTCTTCTTCGGTATAATCCGGAATATCGATGACCGCAAAGCGGGACATCAGGGGCGCACTGATCTGACTCTTGTCATTGGCTGTCGCAATCGGATATACGCCTACCGTCGGCACCATACACTCCATATAGTTGTCGGTGAAGCCCAGGTTATCCAGCAAGGTCAGCAATACATCCGCCGGATTGCCGTTTCCCTTGCCTGCATTGGCCTTGTCCAGCTCGTTGATGATAAAGACCAGATTGGACTCGCCGGAGATGGAAAAGGCTTCCATGATGATGCCGGGCTTTGCATTGGCATAGACCCTGGAGCTGCCGGTCAGCTGCTCCGGATCATTGATGGAGCTCATGTCCAGGGTCGTCCAGGGCAGCTTCAGAATCCGCGCCACCGCGTAGGCGATCTGAGATTTTCCGGTTCCGGCAGGTCCCACCAGAAGCAGGCCGTAGGCCGGCAGAGTATGGGTTCGGTTGATCTGGATGATGGTCTCGATGATCCGCTGCTTGACCTTTTCCATGCCGTAGAGCTCCTCGTCGAGAATCCTGCGAGCCTCCATCGGATCGATGGCTTCAAAATAATTGCTCTTCCATTGAATATTCATCATGATGGACAGGGCTCTCTGGGCGTGACGCTTCTCCTCCGGAGAGACCTCATGGGAGCGGGCCACGGCCAGGTTTCTTCTGGCCCAGAGCTGAATATTGTCCGGCAGAGTACGGCCGGCACAGGTCATGAAATCCGTGATGCTCTGCAGGCTCGTCAGCTTCATGTCGTCGCCGACCTCGTCCTGATCCTCATCCGTCTGCTCCTCGGAAGGCGCGTTGCTGGCAAAGAGACGGTCAATCATGAACTGTAAAAATCCATCCTCTGCGGAGAGCTTAGTGCCGCCGCCAAAGGCTGTCTCACGAATCTTGTATACTGCATACCCATCCTCCCGGTTGGCACCGGACAGGCGCACATGGATCTGATGCTCGCCAAGCCACCGAATCAGGCTCACAAAACGGGCATCGATCAGAAGAATATCGGCCTCAAATTTTCCATCCTCTTCCTTGAATTCAAAGGCGGTATGCTTATCCGGATTCGTGAAGACGCCGCAGGAATGATGCTTCCACTGACGCTTTTTATTGTCCAGCAAAAGGATCGGCTTCTCTATACTCGCCTCTGATGCATTGGTACGATAGGTGCTATAGGTGCACTCCGGCTCCTTTGGAAGGCTCGCCGGTGCGCTTTTAAAGTCAAATACTGGCATCTCTTTACTCCCTTCATTTCCATGCCATCCATTCTACAATATTTCATTTTCGGATTCAACCGCTTCTTATACCCGGATTTCCTCCTTCAGGCAGAAGGAATAGATGATGGTTTCCTTTACTCGATTTCCCGTCAGCCGCTCCATCGCTATTCGATAATAATCCAGCTGCTTCTTGTATTTTTTCAAGAGTTCTCCACCCTCTTTTACGAAATCGGTCTTATAATCCACAATGACAATCTCGTTTTCCCCATTTTCTTTTTTCTCATAAAACCAGACGTCAATGATTCCCTGGATCAAGATCGGCTCGTCGCTCTCAAGGCCAAGCTCCAGCTCTCTCGCAGGCAGCTGCATCACAAAAGGCTGCTCGGTATGGAATTCGTCCCGATCTCTGGCTGCACTCATCCGCTTCGCCAACGGCGTCTGAGCAAAGGCATAGAGATCGTAGGGGCGCACCACATCCGCCTGCTCCCGGGTCATGCGGCCCTCCTCTACCAGCCGCTCCAGGCCTTCCTTTACCTTTTCGGAATGGTACAGGCCGCGGAAATCCAGGCATTCCAGCGCCCGGTGGTAAGCGGTACCTCTGGCCGCTCCGCTGACCGGCTCCTTGTCTGACATAAAACGCGGGATATAGGGAACGATCTCCTCCTGCGAATAAAGCTGGGTATCCTCATCCTCCTCTTCGCTCTGTCCCATTTTCTTCAGTTCCGAGACACTGAATTTGCCCCGCAGGGAAATGTCCGCCTGCCACGGATAGACATAGGACAGCTGCTCCTCCAGCAGCTTTGCGTATGCTTCATCCGCTCCCGGAAGCTCCTCCGGCCGGGCGAAGGCCTCCTTCTGCTCTTCCTTCACCATCTGCTGTGCCAAGGCTTCCTCCGTCTGTCCCTCCGGGGTCACTGCCTTTACCGCAAAGGGACTGTTCATTGTCCCTGCTGCCGGAAGCACCCAGTCCAGATAGGTGCCTGCTGTAGAAATGGTATGAAAGGACAGAGTTTTTCGCATTTTCTCCTCCAGCTTCGATGCGCTTCCCAGGAGAATCAGTTTTTCCTTTGCTCTGGTAAATGCGACATAGAGAACCCGCAGCTCCTCTCC
Organism: Alistipes onderdonkii; assembly: GCA_963621925.1. Taxonomy (GTDB): domain Bacteria; phylum Bacillota; class Clostridia; order Lachnospirales; family Lachnospiraceae; genus Laedolimicola. Next base: position 7,257 of record CAVFGF010000073.1, read on the forward strand.
CAGCATCTCCAGATCCAGGGCCTTTTGCAGTACCCTCTTCGGAAGCAAGGCAGTACGGGTACGCAGCGCTGCATCCACCCAGTCCACGCCTACACCCAGCTCCGGGTGAATCACCACCCGGCTTCGGATATCCTGACGGTTGAAGCTTTTGCCAAGACCAGCCACGATGACGATGGGGAATTCCAGACCCTTGCTCTTATGAATGGTCATGATGCGCACGGCGTCCTCATTTTCACCCAGGATGCCTGCCTCGCCGAAATCTTCGTTATAGCTCTGCAGCTGCTCCATATATCTTACAAAATGGAACAAGCCCCGATAGCTGGTCTTCTCAAAGGCGATGGCACGCTCGATGAGCATCCGCACATTGGCCTCCCGCTGAACTCCCGCGGGCTGCGCCGCCAGGTAATCTCCGTAGCCCGTAGCCTCCAAAAGCTCCTCGATGAGCTCGTGGATGGGGAGGAATTCGGCATGTTCCCGGTAGGTGCGGAGGTTATGGAAGAACGTACGAAGTTTTTCTTGAATTTGTGATTCTATCGCAGACTTTGCATTCGGTTTTGCAGTATTTGTCTCGACGCTGTCTGTTTTTTCTTCCTCTGCATACTGTATGCAAGCCTCATGGAACTTCACATTCGGAAACGCGCTCTTGATCTTCGAGAGCTCCACGTCCGTAAACCCGCCAATCATGGACTTCAGCACCGCTGCCAGCGGAATATCCTGCCGCGGATTGTCCACGATGCGAAGAAGGTTCAAAAGGGTCTGGATCTCAATCGTCGTAAAATATCCCGTCCGGGATTCCGTATGAGCCGGGATACCGGCTGCGTTCAGCACCCGGGCATAGACGTCGCCCCAGCCGGTCAGACTCCGAAGCAAAATCACGATATCTCCATAGCGCACCGGCCGGAAGTCATCGGCTTCCCGATCCCAGACCTTTCCCTCGTTCATGACCCGGCGGATACAATCAGCTGCCGCATGGGCCTCCATCTCCCGATCGGTCAATTCGGCCTGGTCGGCGTCTTCTGTCCCGGGCAGGGAATCCTTCTTCTTTTCTAATAATAGCAGTTCTGGAATCGTTTGTTTTTCTTTCTCCGGCTCCGGCATCTCCGCTCCCAGATACAGCGCCGCCGCACTGTCATAGGTAATACCGCCCACGGCCTCCGTCATCAGTTTCCTAAAGACATCGTTCGTGCCGTCCAACACCTCTCTCCGGCTTCGGAAATTCTTATGCAGATCGATCCGGATCTCCGTCCCCTCGTCCGTCCGGGGATAGGTATGATATTTCTCCATAAAAAGCTCCGGCCTGGCCAGACGGAACCGGTAAATGCTCTGCTTTACATCCCCCACCATGAATACATTGGGGATGCCCTGCCCGCGGCCTACACTATTTAGAATAATCTCCTGAATCAGGTTGCTGTCCTGGTACTCGTCAATCATGATCTGTGCATACCGGGCGGACAGCTCACGGCCTGCGTCCGTCGGCGTAATCGCAAGCTTTCCCTCTTCGTCGGTTTCCACATTCTCTACCAGAATCTCCAGCGCCAGGTGCTCCAAATCCGGAAAATCCGCCAGATTCTTAAGTCGTTTCTTCTCCTGATACCGGTCTGCGAATTCCGCCGTCAGGGAAAGCAATACCTCCGTAGCAGGCGCAGCCTTCTGAATAACCTCCAGTACACCCGAAAGGGGCAGATTGAAAAACTTCTCCTTCAGATCCTTCAGGCTTTTTTTCATGCCCTCCCTGAAAGCCTTGATCTGATTTTTCCGCTCCTCCTCCACATTCGGATCCTTCTTCGCGGAAAGCCGCGCAAAGGTAAGGCTCTCCAGCCGCTCCTGAAGCTTCTCATAGTCTCGGCAGGCCTTCAGCTCCTGCACCTGAATCAAGTCTGCCTGTACTGCGTCCTCATATAGATACGGTCCGCCCGGCAGACGGCAGATCTCGATCATCCGATATAATTCCTGTTCCAGATCTGCAAAGGTTTGGTTGACATAATTCATCAGAAATTGCATCCAGGAGCTGGATTCCAGATCCTCCTCTGTCTTCGCCCGATAGGGCTCCATACAGTCCGCCAGCCACCGTTTCGGATAGGGATAACTAACCGCAAAATCATAGAGCTGCAAAATCAGTTTTTCGATTCCTTCATCGCTCTTTCCGGTAGCATAGGCCTCCACGAACTCCGTAAACCGCGCCTGCTCCTCCGGGTCTTCCGCCGCATAATGCTCCTCCAGAAGTTCCCGTACCACATCCCCCTTTAAAAGCTTCAGCTCGCCCTCGTCTCCGATGCGAAAGGCCGGATCCAGATCGATCTGATGAAAATAGTTTCGGATCACATACTGACAGAAGCTGTCAATGGTGGTAATCTGGGCGCTGTGGATCAGGGTCTGCTGCTTCTGCAAATGCTCATTTTCCGGATCCGCCTCCAGCCGCTTCTCTAAACCTAAGCTCACGCGCTCCCGCATTTCCGCAGCCGCCGCCTTCGTAAATGTGACCACCAGAAGCCGATCCACATCCAGCGGGGACTCGTTCTCCCCCTCGCCGCAGACCAGAGAAAGAATCCGTTCTACCAGAACCGCTGTTTTACCGGAACCCGCTGCCGCCGAGACCAGCACATTTTTATCTCTCACATCGATGACTTTTTTCTGTTCCTCTGTCCATCTGACGCTCACTCTTCTTCCTCCTCTATCCGCTTCCAGATCTCCTCATCTTCGAAGATAGGAAGTCTCCGCCTGTAAAAGCCCTCCGTCTTGCTGTCCAGGCCGCAGACACCGCCGTAGGAGCAATAGTCACAGGCGGTCTTGCCCTTCAGCTCGTAGGGATTCACCTCTATCCGCCCCTCCAGCACCTCCGACCCAATCTTTTGAATCTTTCGGTTGACATAACGTGACAATGCCGCAAATTGCTCACTGCCGGCCACCGGGGAACCGGCTCGTAAGGAGCCATCCTTATTATAGGCAATGGGCAGCACCTGGGATCGTCCCGGCATGGACTGATCGAGCCGCTTGATGATCTCCGGATCCGAATTGACAAGTCCGTTTGGCTTCAGCTTCTCCAGCACCCGGGCTGTCACGTCTGCTTCCTCCCCGTCTGTATCCAGCACCGGATCCTGAATCTGATAATAAAGTATACCCGCCGGAAGCACCTCCTTATCCGGATGCTCCTTCTTCTCAAGCTCCATGGCCGCATTCAGATAGACCACCAGCTGGAGCTGCAGTCCGTGGTACAGGGATAAAAGCTGGAAGGATGTATTGCCGGACTTATAGTCGATGACCTTTACATATACATGCTCCTCATCCTCACAGGTATCCACCCGGTCGATCCGACCTCGGAGCTTCAGCTTCTCCTCCGGCGATAATTCGATATGGATGGATTCCAGATCCGATACACCGGAAAAGGAAATCTCATAATTTTCCGGCGTAAACAGGCCTTTTCGAATCTGTTCGCCCAGCGCCCAGACAGTTCTCTTCAGAATCCGCGCCATCCGGCGAACCATATAATGATTGCGGGCAGTACTGTTCAGAACCGTATTTCCGTAGTCCGCCGTCAGGGAGGCCAGGCATTCCTCCACCCATTCATCCGCCGTCTCCTTTGGAAGATTCTTCCAGGTATAGTCACTGGCGTCCAGCTTCTTTGAAAAGGCCTCCAGAGTCTCATGGAAAATATTTCCCATATCCACAGGCGCAAACTCGTATTGCTCCCGCTCGGAGAGCTTTAAGCCATACATCAGGAAATGGGCGTAGGCGCAGGCCGCATACTGCTCCAGCCTCGTCACGCTGTTTTCCAGCACGGTACCGTACAGGGCATGAGCCACCGCCTTGCCTAGCTTCGTATCCTGATGGGCCGAAAATGCCCCAT
>CAVFGF010000074.1:0-10702 GCA_963621925.1 Alistipes onderdonkii
ATCACTTTCATACGCCCTCAGCAGCAAGTGCTTCGGGCTGGTTCTGAATAGTTACTATCTTTTCTGTTGTTCAGATAGTTATGCCTCTGTGCTGTAATTCGGAGCTTCCTTCGTGATATGAATATCATGAGGATGGCTTTCTTTCAGGGATGCAGCCGAAATCTTGATGAAGCGGCCGCGTTCCTTCAGCTCCTCAATAGTCGGAGTTCCGCAAAGTCCCATACCGGAGCGCAGTCCGCCAAGCATCTGGAAAATCGTATCCTCTACGCTTCCCTTGTAAGCTACGCGGCCTTCCACACCTTCCGGAACCAGCTTTTTTGCTCCCTCCTGGAAGTAACGATCCTTGCTGCCGTTCTCCATCGCTGCGATAGAACCCATGCCGCGATAGACCTTATACTTTCTTCCCTGGAACAATTCGAATTCACCCGGTGCCTCATCACAGCCTGCGAACATGCTTCCCATCATGCAGACATTTGCTCCTGCCGCGATGGATTTGGTGATATCTCCGGAATACTTGATGCCGCCGTCTGCGATTACCGGGATTTCGTACTCCTTTGCCACCTCATAGCAATCCATAATTGCACTGATCTGAGGCACACCGATACCGGATACAACACGTGTCGTACAGATGGATCCCGGTCCGATCCCGACCTTTACTGCGTCTGCGCCTGCCTCGATCAGATCCCTGGCTGCCTCACCTGTCGCAATATTTCCTGCGATCAGCGGAAGATCCGGATATGCTTCCTTGATCATCTTCAGGCAGCGGATGACGTTGGCGGAATGTCCGTGGGAGGAATCCAGAACAATCACATCCACCTGCGCCTTAACCAAAGCATCCACGCGCTCCAGTACGTTACTCGTAATTCCGACTCCTGCACCGCAAAGCAACCGCCCCTTTGCATCCTTGGCAGAATTCGGATACTTAATCTGTTTTTCGATGTCCTTGATGGTGATAAGTCCCTTCAGATTGAAGTCATCATCTACAATGGGGAGTTTCTCTTTTCTGGCTTTTGCGAGAATCGCCTTGGCTTCCTCCAGGGTAATGCCTTCCTTCGCGGTCACCAGTCCTTCGGAGGTCATGGATTCCTTGATTTTCTTGGAAAAATCTGTCTCAAATTTCAGGTCACGATTGGTAATGATACCTATCAGCTTTCTACCCCCGGTAATCGGCACACCGGAGATCCGAAACTTCGCCATCAGCTCATTGGCATCCGCCAGTGTATGCTCCGGGGAAAGATAAAACGGGTCTGTAATAACGCCGTTCTCAGAGCGCTTTACCTTATCTACTTCCTCTGCCTGCTGCTCAATCGTCATATTTTTGTGAATGATTCCGATACCGCCCTGTCTTGCCATCGCAATAGCCATCCGATGCTCGGTAACTGTGTCCATGCTGGCACTCATCATCGGGATATTCAGCTTAATTGTTTTGGTCAAATGCGTCGTCAGATCGACCTGATTCGGAATCACCTCGGAATAGGACGGCACCAAAAGCACGTCGTCAAAGGTAATGCTTTCTCCAATAATCTTACCCATTTTTCTTCTTTCCTCCCATGTCCTTGTTTGATTGTTATTAATATGATACGAGTGTCAAAAGGTATTTTGCCCCTGATATCATTAATACTATATCCTAGCGAAAAGATTCTGCCTTGTCAATACATTATCAGAGAAAATTTGAGGCAAGTGCGGTCATTCCCACACTGAAAAAAAAGAAGGTAAGGTCGCGGATCCGGACCTTTGGTTCCCGGTAAGCCGTACGTTTCTCATCTCCCGAAAAGCCCTTGGATTCCATTGCAATGGAAAGCTCCTCTGACCAGCGGATGGATTTTATCAGCAAGGGTTTTAAAAGTGCCGGAGATACCGGAAGAACCTTCAGACCCCGCGCACGAAAGGCGGCTTTGGTTCGACGATATTCCCGGACAACCTGCGGAAAAATCCCCCAGGCTGCAAGAAGTCCGTATGCCCAGATCTGCGGCAGACGAAACTGCTTCTCAAAGGATTTTACCATCTCAATCCGGTCTGTTGTCAGGGTAAAAAGAAACCCCACTCCCGCATAGGCCAGCACACGGCTTGCCTGGGCAATGCCGTTGAAGACTCTTGAATCACTGATTAGAAAATCTGCAGTCGAAACCGGCATTTCCACGGTTGCGGAGAAACGATATCCGGTAAAAAACATCCCCACTGCTGCTAAAAGAATCGGAAGCATCAATAGCCCCAGAGTCTTCGCGCGAACCTTGGAAAGAAAGAGCAAAAACATGCAGATGGCAAAGACTGAAAGGTTCAGAAGAGGATGATAGCGAAATGCCAGGATAAAAGTCACGCAAAGAAGTGCTAAGAATTTTATCGCCGGATTCAACGTACGCATAAGCTTCCCTCCTTCATCTCCAGTATTTGATCCGCATAATCCTGCGCTAATTGACGGTCATGAGTTGAAAAAATCAAGGCTACATCCCGTTCTCTGGCCTGGCGGCACAAAGCATCCATGATTGCTACGGTATTCCTGCCGTCCTGGGCATAGGTCGGTTCATCACAGATCAGCACTTTACAGGGATAAGCCATGAGGGCTGCTACACCGAGTCTTCGCTGCTGCCCCTGGCTCAGCATATAAGGGGAAATATCTCGATAGCGCCAAAGCTGGATTCCCCGAAGAATCTCTTCGGCTTTTTTCTGCATCTGCTCCGTTCCCTTCAGCCCAACTTCGATTTCCTCCCGCACCGTGTCGCTCACAAATTGATCCTGAGGATTTTGTGTAACAAAGCCTATCATTCCCAGCTCTTTTTTTCGAAGCTTGCGAATATCCCTTCCCTCCAAAAGCGCGCGCCCTTGATAAGGATAAAGGCCGGACAGGGCACCGAAGAGGCTGCTTTTTCCGCATCCGCTCTGACCTAGGATTGCATAGATACAGCCGGCACGAAATTCTGCCTGTAGGTTTTCAAAGATTTTCTTTTTCCCATGCTGCAGAGAAAGCTGGTCCAGCTGCAGCACGACCTTGCCCGGGACTGCCCGCTCATGTTCCGTACGATAAGGTTCTCCGGGCACGATCACTCCCAGGCTTTTTAATAGCTCCCGGTTCGGTCTCACCGCATCCATGGACTCAGCTCGAAGCCTGCCATTTTCCAGGATCCGTATCCTGTCTGCGATCCCCAGCCAATTTTCCAGCCGATGATCCACCGCCAGAATTCCGATTCCCTTTATACGATTTAATTCTTTTAACTTCGCTACGATCATCCGGGCGGATCTGTCATCGATATTCGCGAAGGGTTCATCCAGCAAAAGCCATTTGGGAGAAAGCAATGTCAGACAGGCCAGCATGACCTTCTGCCGTTCCCCGCCGGATAAACTGTGAAGGGTACGCTTTTTCAGCTCGGAAATTTCACAAAACGCCAGTGCTTCCTCTACCTTATCCATCATCACTTCTCTGGGAGTACAAAGATTTTCCAGGCAGAACAAAAGTTCGTTTTCTACCGTATCCATACAAAATTGTAACTCCGGATTCTGAAACATCATGCCCACCAGACGGCAGCGCTTCGACGGCTTCAGGCTGTCTGGATGAACCCCTTCCACTGTAATGCTTCCGGAGCGCAGAATTCCTGCATTTTTCGGATAAATCCCTGCCGCCAGATAGAGCAAAGTAGATTTCCCGCAACCGGAAGAGCCGGTGAGAATGGTAATCTCACCGGCATGAAATTCTGCATTGCAGTCAGAGAGGATATTCTTTCGATCCTCGAAATATGTAAAATTCAGATTTTCAATTTTGATACTCATGCTTCAAAATACTCATTTGTGAATTCTTTTTCCGTTCTGCCTGAGATGACGCCGCATTCAACCAGAAAATCAGCCATTCGATCCCATCTCTGTGCTTCGATTCTTCCCCAGCGGCCCTGTGCATCGAGTAAAATTGGCGCCAGATGCTTTTGGCTTCGAATCAGAAGCGCGTCTGTCGCATCGGCCGGCAGCATATCTCGCACCTCCAGAACAGTCTCCTCCGGGTGTGCTGCCACCTCGCGATAAGCCAGATCCAGGGTCTTTAAAAAGCGGCGCACCGCATCCGGCTTTGTCTCCAATACTTCCTTCGAAGCAGCCATGGCCGGCGCACAGAAATCAAAAATCGGATCAATATCTCCCAGATTAAAATAGTTAATCTCTTTTCCGGCCTCCAGAAGCACCTGGTTTTCCCAGTTTTCATAAACCCAGGTGGCATCCGCCACATTCCCGAGGGTGGCTTCAATATCTCCTACGTCAAGATTTACCAGCTGAATCTTGTCATAATCACCGCCATCTGCCTCGACGATGCGTCGAATCGCTGCATGAAACCATGCCGGGCTCCAATGCGTCAGACGCTTTCCCTCCAGCTCCCGGGGTCTTGTGATACCTGCCTCCTTCAAAGAAACAATGCCGGAATCGCATTTTTGTGTCATGACGGCAATGCCGGTCAGCGGGATGCCACGCTCCCGGCACTCCAGCATCGCAATCTCTGGGCCACATACAAAATCCGCTCCGTGAAGCTCCATATCTCCGTGTACCTCACCGAAAATTTCCACGTCAAGATCTGCCTCATGAAACCATCCGCGCTTCTGCGCCAGCAAAAAACCGGTATGGTTGGTATTGGGAAACCAATCCAGAACAACCTTTAATTTATCCATTTCTTTAGTCCTCCTCATCATAAACCTTGCCGATTTTTACTGTAGCACCGATGGCGTAGCTCTTTACGACTCCCGTCTTTGCCAGTCCGTCACCGGCCAGCTTGCAAACGACACCGGAAAATACGATTGCACTGACAAAACGAACTGCCAGCTGCGCAATCAAAAGAGACGGTGCCAATGCTATATAGTTCAAATAATACAGCTCATAACAGAAAATAAAGATGGCAGAGAAAATGCCTGCCAAAGACATACTGACAAGATTCCATTTTTTGTAACGGAAAAGTGCAAAGACAAGCTCTGCGCCGGCTCCCTGAATGATACCGGTCAAAACGACCGTCACACCTCCGGAATTTCCCATCAAAAGCTCCACGACCGATGCCAGAACCTCCGTAATCAGAGCGACACCGGGCTTGCGAATAATGTAAGCCGCGAGGGTCGCGGCCATAAACCAGACGCCATAGATGATTTCAAAAGCAAAATTGGAAAGTCCGGTAGGTGCCAGCACCGTCGACAGTACCACGCCGCCGTCAAATACCGCCAGATAAACGGCCGAGAAGACGACTCCCAATATTGCCATCATGATGATGTCCTTCAATTCCCATTTTCTTGTTGTCATGTTTCCATTCCTCCTGATAGTAAGTTTAAACTGTGCCGTAAGAGGTTTTCCGCAAAAAAAGCGCCCGGCCTTCGCCGAGCGCTTTTTGCATCTTGCTTGCTTTTACAATTCTACTCCCTACGATGGCATTATCCAACAGGTTCATCGGGTCATGGACAGCTTCAGTCCAAATCTCAGCCGGCTTCTGCCAGCACCCCATATAGCTTGTTGTTCAGTTTTCTAACAAATTATAACATGATTCAACACGAGTTGCAAGAGGGAATTGGGCATCTAGGAACCCTCCAGCTTACATCATTCCGCCCATTCCGCCGCCTGCGGGCACCGCCGGAGTCTCTTCTTTGATATTGGCTACGCAGCTCTCTGTGGTCAGGAAGGTTGCAGCTACGCTGGTCGCATTCTGAAGTGCGCTTCTGGTAACCTTTGCCGGATCCAGAATACCTGCTTCTACCATGTTTACATATTCCTCATGCAGCGCATCGAAGCCCATACCCGGCTCGCTCTCTCTTACCTTGTTGATGATGACAGCACCCTCCAGACCTGCATTTGCAGAAATATGGAACAGCGGTGCCTCCAGAGCCTTCAGAATTACCTTTACACCGGTCTTTTCGTCACCCTCTGTCGTATCCAGAAGCTTTGCTACTTCCTTGCTTGCATGGATATATGCGGATCCGCCGCCGCCGATGATGCCTTCCTCCACAGCGGCCTTCGTAGCTGCCAGAGCATCCTCCATACGAAGCTTTGCTTCCTTCATCTCGGTCTCGGTTGCAGCACCTACGCGAATCACTGCTACGCCGCCAGCCAGCTTTGCAAGTCTCTCCTGCAGCTTCTCGCGGTCGAAGTCAGACTTGGTCTCCTCAATCTGGGCACGAATCTGAGCGATTCTCTGCTGGATATCTTCCTTAGAGCCTGCGCCCTCAGCGATGATGGTATTCTCCTTCTGAACCTTCACAGACTTTGCGGTACCCAGATCCTGCAGGGTAGCATCCTTCAGCTCGCGGCCAAGCTCCTCAGAAATCACATTTGCGCCGGTCAGGATGGCGATATCACGCAGCATCTCTTTTCTTCTGTCGCCGTAGCCCGGTGCCTTGACACCTACAACAGTAAAGGTTCCGCGAAGCTTATTCATAACCAGGGTAGTCAGAGCCTCACCCTCGATATCTTCAGCGATAATCAGAAGCTTTCTGCCGCACTGAACGATCTGCTCCAGCAGCGGAAGGATTTCCTGGGTGGTCGAGATCTTCTTATCGGTAATCAGGATATACGGATTGTCCAGGTTTGCTTCCATCTTCTCCATATCCGTTGCCATATAAGCGGAAATGTAACCTCTGTCGAACTGCATACCTTCTACCAGATCCAGCTCTGTCTTCATTGTCTTGGACTCTTCGATGGTAATGACACCGTCCGCTGTTACCTTCTCCATCGCATCCGCTACCATGTTGCCGACTTCCTCGTCACCGGAAGAAACGGCAGCTACTCTTGCGATCTGATGCTTTCCGGTAACCGGGCTGCTCATCTCCTTGATCGCCTCTACAGCTGCATCGGTCGCCTTCTTCATACCCTTTCTCAGAACGATGGGGTTTGCACCTGCAGCCAGGTTTTTCATGCCCTCATGGATCATAGCCTGAGCCAGAACCGTAGCGGTAGTTGTACCATCACCGGCTACATCATTGGTCTTTGTCGCAACCTCTCTTACCAGCTGCGCACCCATATTCTCAAACGGATCCTCCAGCTCAATCTCCTTTGCGATGGTAACACCATCGTTGGTGATCAGCGGTGCACCGTACTGCTTATCCAGTACCACATTTCTTCCCTTCGGTCCGATCGTTACTCTGACCGTATCTGCCAGCTTATTCACTCCGGCTTCCAATGCTTTTCTGGCGTCTACGCCATATTTAATTTCTTTAGCCATTTATTCTTCCTCCAGATTTTCTTCTATTTACTCTACAATTGCAAGAATATCATTCTGCTTTACGATGATGTATTCCTCATCGCCAAGCTTTACTTCATTTCCGGCATATTTTGAATAGATTACCTTATCTCCAACCTTTACCTGCATGGTAACTTCTTTGCCGTCTACCATTCCGCCGGGTCCAACGGCTACAACTTCTGCCTGCTGCGGCTTTTCCTGAGACTTGCTTGCCAGAATGATTCCGGATGCTGTCGTCTCTTCTGCTTCAAACTGCTTCAGTACAACTCTGTCTCCCAATGGTACTAACTTCATTTCTATTCCTCCTTGATTCTCTTTTTCTTCTTTTTCATTATTAGCACTCACTTTGTTTGAGTGCTAACTTACGATTATTATATTAAATCTTTCCTTTCACTTTGTCAACAGATTTTTTCAGGAAATGCTGATTAAAGCGTTTCCCTAATAAAACAGGAATCCGGTTCTCACCGAATTCCTGTTTTATTTTCTAGGCTTCCTTTTTTAATTTTGCTAATTCCTCAAATATAACGTCATTAACCACTTTGATATAGGTTCCCTTCATACCGGAGGAACGCGATTCGATAACGCCTGCACTTTCGAATTTCCGAAGTGCATTGACAATCACCGATCTCGTAATGCCGACGCTGTCTGCAATACGGCTGGCTACCAGAATGCCTTCATTTCCCTTTAGTTCATCGAAAATATGGGTAATAGCCTCCAATTCTGAAAAGGACAGGGTACTGATGGCAGATTTTACAATCTGTACCTTTCTCTTCTCTTCCTCATTTTCTTCATTTACGGAGCGCATCATCTCGAGACCGACGACCGTCGTTCCGTATTCGCTCAGAATAATATCATCGATATCATACTGCTGCTGATATTTATAAAGAAACAGAGTGCCCAGGCGCTCTCCCGCGATATCAATCGGTGTAATAATCGCCTGGTATTCGCGTACATTTTCGGACTCAAAACCAAGCGTCTGCAAATTTACATTTTCCTTCGTCGACAGGATACTTAAAAGTCTCTCATTCAGCGCATCATCGATATGTGCACCGACCTCATCCACGAGAAGCTCCTGTATCTCTTCCACGCCTGCACACTGTCCGACGCCGAGTACCTTTCCCTTCTTGCTGATTACCAGAATATTGGAATTGAGGATCTCCGTCAGCACCTCACAGATATCGTTAAATACTACCTTACTGGAATTATTATTATGCAGCAGCTTATTAATCTTTCTTGTTTTATCCAATAATTGTACGCTCACTTGCATTTCCTCCGTTGTACTTTTGTAACTATTTAAAGGAATTCTAGCACGATTTCACTGCATTTTCAAGCTGAAATTTCCGAATTTTCTGACTATTCTTCCTTTTTTCTGGTCGTGACATGACCACAGGTCTCATTCGCACAGACCAGCTTGCTGCCTTTTTCAACCATATAGCTTCCGCAGACCGGACAGCGCTCCTTGGAAGGCTTCTGCCAGGACATAAAGTCACAGGTAGGATTGTCCTCACAGCCATAGTACTTCCGCCCCTTCTTGGTTCTGCGAAGCACCACCGCCTTGCCGCATTTCGGACAGTCGACCCCTATTTTTTCAAGATACGGTTTCGTATTGCGGCACTCTGGGAAGCCGGGGCAAGCCAGAAAACGGCCATGGGGACCGTATTTGATCACCATATGGCGGCCGCATTCCTCGCAGACCACATCCGTCACTTCATCTTCGATCTTGACTTCCTTCAGTTCCTTTTCTGCTGCCTCAACCGCCTTTTCCAGGTCCGGATAAAAATTCTCTACCACCGTCTTCCAATTGACGGTTCCCTCTTCTACGCAGTCCAGAAGGCCTTCCATATTGGCCGTAAAATCGGTCTCGACAATGCTCGGAAATGCCTGCTTCATCATATTATTGACGACTTCTCCGAGCTCCGTCAGATAAAGATTTTTATTTTCCTTGGATACATAGCGTCTGGCAATGATCGTCGTAATCGTCGGAGCATAAGTACTCGGCCGTCCGATTCCCAGCTCCTCCAGAGTCTTTACAAGAGCAGCCTCTGTATAATGAGCCGGCGGCTGCGTAAAATGCTGCTTACTTTCGAAGTCCTGCAGGGTCAGCTTGGTTTCCTTGCTGAAGCCCTTTAACAGCCGGCTGTCTCCTTCTTTTTCATCATCCTGTATATAGACTGCCATAAAGCCGTCAAAGGATACGCGGGAGGCCGACATCGTAAATCGATACTTTCCTCCGTCTATCTTGACCGATGAAGTCTCATAGACGGCATCCGCCATCTGACTTGCCGCGAAGCGCTTCCAGATCAGCTGATATAAGCGAAATTGTTCTCTCGTAAGGGAATCCTTTACCAGGGCCGGCGTACGGGACAGATCGGTCGGACGGATGGCTTCGTGAGCATCCTGAATCTTCTTGCTGCTCGCCTTGCTTCCGGTTCCTTTGGATACATACTTTTCTCCATACTGCTTCTGTACATAATCCTGCGCCGCTTTTGCTGCCTCCGCGGATACACGAGTGGAATCTGTACGAAGATAGGAAATCAAAGCGATGGTACCGCTGCCCTTGATATCGACGCCCTCATAGAGCTGCTGCGCTACACTCATCGTCTTCTGTGTGGAAAAATTCAGTGTCTTGGAGGCTTCCTGCTGCAGCGTACTGGTGGTGAACGGCAGCGGTGCTTTCTTTACCCGCTCTCCGTTCTTTACCTCGCTGACCTGGTAGGAAACGCCCTCCAGCTCCTTCAGGATCCGATCCATTTCCTCCTTGGATTTTACGGTCATTTTCCCATCTTTTGTGCCATAAAAATGAGCCTGCAACGGTTTTTTTGCATCCCCTGTCTGAAAGAAAGCATCCAGCGTCCAATATTCCTCCGGAACAAAGGCATTGATCTCCTCTTCCCGATCGGCTATCAGACGGAGCGCTACGGACTGTACTCTTCCTGCACTCAGTCCTCTTTTTACCTTTGCCCAGAGAATCGGACTGATCCGATAGCCCACCATGCGATCCAGCATACGCCGTGCCTGCTGCGCATTGACCAGATCCATATCAATCTCGCGCGCATTTTTCAGGGATTCCTTGACAGCGCTCTTCGTAATTTCATTGAAGGTAATGCGATACATTTTTTTCGGATCCAGCTTTAATGCCTGCGACAGATGCCATGAAATCGCCTCTCCCTCCCGGTCAGGGTCGGTTGCGAGATAGACTTTATCTGCTTTTTTTGCCTCTTTACGCAGCTTCGCCAGAATATCTCCCTTGCCGCGGATCGTGATATACTTCGGTTCGTAGTCATGCTCTGCGTCAAAGCCCAACTGACTTTTGGGCAAATCCCGCACATGTCCCTGGGACGCCATGACTTCATAATTGGAACCCAGAAATTTTTTTATCGTTTTTACCTTTGCCGGAGACTCCACGATCACCAGATTCTTTGCCATACTGCTTACTCTCTTTCTCTCTTATCGGCTACATATATACTTAGGGAAACGCTGATTAAAGCGTTTCCCTCGCCGGATTTGCGCTGCGCAGCA
>CAVFGF010000075.1:0-10651 GCA_963621925.1 Alistipes onderdonkii
ATCCGTGAGGAGTTGCCAGTGGCAAGTCCTTAGGTGAAGGTACTGAACAGTTACGTAGAATAGGGAAAATGCTTGACAGGATTCTCTGAAATCCTTTATTATAGTATAGGTATAGATATGTCTTTAAAGCTGCCTTTCCAGTTGACGAAAGTCTCCGTTTGCGGGAGACTTACCATCTGCCGGGGCAGCTTTTTCTGTGAAGGAGGTATAAACATGGCGAATACCGACATCTTGATTATCGGAGCGGGACCGGCCGGCATTTTTACGGCCTTAGAGCTTCTGAAGAAGGGAAGTAAGAAATCCATCACCATCGTGGAGAAGGGCCGGGCGGTGGAAAAACGTTCCTGTCCGAAGGGGAAAACCAAGAAGTGCGTCAATTGCAAGCCCTATTGCAATATCACGACAGGATTTTCCGGAGCCGGTGCATTTTCCGACGGAAAACTCTCCTTAAGCTACGAGGTAGGAGGCGATCTGCCCACTCTCATCGGAGAGGATTTGGCACAGGAGACGATCGATTATGCGGATCAGATTTACCTGGAATTTGGTGCCGATACCCATGTTGAGGGCATCGGCAATGAAAAAGAAGTAAAGGAAATCCGCAAGCGGGCGATTCAGGCCGGATTGAAGCTGGTAGACTGTCCGATCCGTCATCTGGGAACGGAAAAGGCCCAGGAGATCTATTTTCGGATTGAGCAATATCTTCTGGAGCATGGAGTAGAGATTTTGTTTGACAGCCATTGCCGCGACCTGATTGTAGAGAATGAGGTCTGTAAAGGAGCGGTCATCGAGGATTCCGGCAAGGAGACGAATGAAAGGGTCATTTATGCGAAGCATATCATTGTCGCTACCGGCCGCAAGGGTGCAGACTGGCTGGAAAAGCTCTGCGAGCAGCATGACATTGCCCATCAGCCGGGTACCGTCGATATCGGCGTTCGCGTAGAGGTCCGCAACGAGATTATCGAGGATGTCAACAACGTCCTTTACGAGTCGAAGCTGATCGGTTATCCGCTGCCCTTTAAAAATAAGGTACGTACCTTCTGTCAGAATCCCGGAGGCTTTGTCAGCCAGGAGAATTACGACAACGACCTGGCCGTGGTAAACGGACATTCCTACAAGGATCTGAAGTCCAACAATACGAACCTGGCCATCCTCTGTTCCCACAATTTCACCCATCCTTTCAACCAGCCCATTGCCTATGCACAGAAGGTAGGAGAGCTGACAAATATGCTGGGGGACGGTAAAATCATGGTGCAGCGCTACGGGGACATCCTAAGCGGCAAGCGCACCTGGCAGAAGGAGCTTTCCCAGTCAAACGTGCGTCCGACCCTGCCGGATGTAGTAGCGGGAGATATCACGGCTGCGATGCCGTACCGGGCGATGACGAACATTATAAACTTCATCCAGGCAGTGGATCATGTCGTGCCGGGCTTCGCCGGAAATGAAACCCTGCTGTATTCCCCGGAGCTGAAGTTTTACAGCAACCGGATCAAGATGACACCGGATTTTGTCACAAATATCAAGGGGCTCTACTGTCTGGGAGATTCCAGCGGATGGACCAGAGGTCTGATGATGGCCTCCGTCATGGGCGTTCTGATGGGGCGTAAGCTGGCAGAGGAGGAGTAAGCCGGGACTGTTATTTTGTTCACAAATTTGAATTTTTTTGTAAAAAGGACTTTACGAAACCGAACGAATATGAGAAAATGTAGCCAAATGCGACAAGACGGGATCTAAGCCACCCCGTGTCGCGAGGAATACATTCTGAAAGGAGTTTTAAAATGATTTATTCACATGAAGTCGAGATGATGTGTCCGGTAGCACAGGGCGTACACCATGGCGCCGCTCCGATCCCGGAAGAAGCAAAATGGGTACAGGCGAAGGAAGTGAAAGATATTTCCGGCTTTACACACGGCATTGGCTGGTGTGCACCGCAGCAGGGAGCCTGTAAGCTGACCCTGAATGTTAAGGAAGGCGTAATCCAGGAGGCACTGGTGGAGACTATCGGATGTTCCGGTATGACTCATTCCGCAGCAATGGCTTCCGAGATTCTGCCGGGTCTGACTGTACTGGAGGCTCTGAACACAGACCTCGTATGTGATGCTATTAATACCGCGATGCGTGAGCTGTTCCTGCAGATCGTATACGGACGTTCTCAGTCCGCTTTCTCTGAGGATGGTCTTGCAGTAGGCGCCGGTCTCGAGGATCTCGGAAAGGGACTTCGTTCTCAGGTTGGTACCATGTACGGTACTCTGAAGAAGGGACCGCGTTATCTGGAGATGGCAGAGGGCTATGTAACAGGCATCGCTTTGGACGCAGAGGACCAGATTATCGGATACCAGTTCGTTTCTCTTGGCAAGATGACAGACTTTATCAAGAAGGGTGATGACCCGAACACTGCATGGGAAAAAGCGAAAGGCCAGTATGGCCGTGTAGCAGATGCGGTAAAGATCATTGACCCGCGCAAAGAGTAATCGAGGAGGTAGATGAAAAATGGCATTATTTGAATCCTATGAGAGACGTATTGAGAAAATTAACGCTGTTCTGAACAGCTATGGCATCGCTTCCATCGAGGAAGCTGAGAAGATCACCAAGGATGCAGGCCTGGATGTATACAACCAGATCAAAGGCATTCAGCCGATCTGCTTTGAGAACGCTTGCTGGGCATACATCGTAGGCGCAGCCATCGCTATCAAGAAGGACTGCCGCAAGGCAGCAGACGCTGCCGCAGCTATCGGAGAGGGTCTTCAGGCTTTCTGTATCCCGGGTTCTGTAGCAGATACACGTAAGGTAGGTCTGGGACATGGTAACCTGGGCAAGATGCTTTTGGAAGAGGAGACCGAGTGCTTTGCATTCCTGGCAGGCCATGAGTCCTTCGCCGCAGCAGAGGGCGCTATCGGTATCGCTGAGAAGGCAAACAAGGTTCGTCAGAAGCCGCTGCGCGTTATCCTGAACGGTCTTGGAAAAGACGCTGCTCAGATCATCGCCAGAATCAATGGATTTACCTATGTAGAGACCGAGTACGATCCGTATACTAACGAAGTAAAGGAAGTATTCCGCAAGGCTTACTCCGAGGGACTTCGTGCAAAGGTAAACTGCTACGGCGCAAACAGCGTACCGGAGGGTGTCGCTATCATGTGGAAGGAGAATGTAGACGTATCCATCACCGGTAACTCTACCAACCCGACCCGTTTCCAGCATCCGGTAGCAGGTACTTACAAGAAGGAGCGCCTGGAGGCAGGCAAGAAGTACTTCTCCGTAGCATCCGGCGGCGGTACAGGACGTACTCTTCATCCGGACAACATGGCAGCAGGACCGGCTTCCTACGGTATGACCGATACTCTTGGACGTATGCATTCTGACGCTCAGTTTGCAGGTTCCTCCTCGGTACCGGCTCACGTAGAGATGATGGGTCTCATCGGTGCAGGCAACAACCCGATGGTTGGTATGACTGTAGCTGTAGCAGTAGCTGTACAGGAAGCTGCTGACGCCGGAAAGTTCTAAGGAAATGCTGATTAAATCAACGTTTCCCTAAGGATAAAGTTAGATATAAAGGGCACTCCCTGCAGAGAGATATGCAGGGAGTGTCCTTTTTTTATCTATAAGTTAACCCATATTTCCTATATGTGTAATAGGTATTGACAGAGAAAGAATCCTATGCTATAGTATAACCACTATGAAAAATCTAAGCCGTACACTGAAAACAAAAGGTCAATGAAGACAAGCAAGGAGTGTCTGATATTGACTTTTTTTAATTAAAGGAGGATAATACTATGGCAAACCTTAAATTATGGGACTTCGTAAAGGAAGTAAAAGGGACAGGTTACAAATGGGTAGATCTGACACATGAGCTGAGCCCGGAGACACCGCATTGGTACGGCTTCAAGCCGCTGGAGGGGAAGCTTCTCTTTGATTACAGAGAGGGTACGCCGGATGATATGATGGCACCGATGAGATGCCTGCAGTACAGTGTAGCGAGCCAGTACGGAACACATGTAGACGTACCGCTTCATTTCTGGGGTGACGGCCGCGATATGAGCCATATTACAGTGAAGGAGCTTGTATATCCTCTGGTAGTGGTGGACAAGTCCAAGGAATGTGCAGAGAACGCAGAGTTTACCATGACGGTAGCAGATCTGGAAAAGTGGGAGAGCGAGAACGGAAAAATTCCGGAGGGTGCTTTCGTAGCCTTCCGTTCCGACTGGCATAAGAAATCCAATCTGGACAATCCGGATGAGAACGGTCAGCCGCATTATCCGGGCTGGAGTGTAGATGCTATCAAGTGGCTGGTAGAGGAGAGAAAGATCGGCGCCATCGGACATGAGCCGGCAGATACCGATCCGAGCTATGTGACGACGAGAGAGGATGCCTATCCGTATCCGGGTGAGCAGTATATCTTAGAGACCGATCGCATCCAGATTGAGGTCATGAGAAATCTCGACCAGGTACCGGCTGTGGGAGCCATGATCGTATGTGCATTCCCGAAGCTGAAGGATGGCACCGGCTTCCCGGCAAGATGTTTTGCAATCTGCCCCGAGGATTAAATCAGGAGGGATTTAAGTATGCTGGAATTTGATGAGCAGCTTTCGAGACTGCAAAAACCGGATCGCGAGGAGATGACAGACGAGGAATATGCCGTCTTCAACAAAAATGTAGAAGTAATGGAGAAAAACTGGGGCTTCATCAACAATCTGTTCAAGATTCTGCCCCTGAATGCCAAGGAGTATATCGGATTTTTAAACTTTAAAAATTCCCTGTACAATGACACCTGCTATCTGACGGATGCACAGAAGGAGATGATCGGTGTCGTCGTATCCTCCTACAATTGCTGCTGCTACTGTCTGACGACACATGGTGACAATCTGCGCGGCATGTGGAAGAATGCACGTCTGGTAGATAAGATTTCTTACAATTATCGTTCTGCGAAGGATGAGCTCTCAAAGGAAGACTATGCGCTCTGTGAATATGCGTGGTATGTGACAGCCCATCCCCGGGATATTGACCAGGAACAGGTCAATAAGCTCCGAGAGGCAGGCTTCGATGATCATCAGATTCTGGAGGCGGCCTTTGTGGCAGGCTTTTTCAACTATACAAACCGTTGGGTCAGCACGATCGCTCCGGTTCCAAATCCGGGTCATTACAGCCACAATCGAAATTTTGAAGATTAATAAAAAAAGAATCCTGCAATTGGCAGGATTCTTTTTTTATTTTTTAATTGCTTAGCGGAATCGTCAGCTTTTTCAACTTTTCCATGTTCGTCTGGGGCAGGGTGTTACCGGGATAAATCTTATCTTTGATGGCCTGCATCCTGGAATCTGTCTGGGCAATGATGTCCGCGCATTCCTTCAGCTCTGTAGTGAGCTCATCTATGTTTTCTACATCGTCGGTGTCCTGCTTATACTTTAGCTGGTGGTCGACGCTGGCCCAGAAATCCATGGCAATGGTACGAATCTGTACCTCCACTCGTATATTTTTCTTCTGATTCGAAAAAAAGACAGGAATCTCGATGATCAAATGGAGGCTGCGGTAGCCGTTTTCCTTAGGACATTTGATATAATCCTTCTCTTTGATCAGCGTGATATCATCCTGATGCAGCAACATATCCGCTACGGTATAAATATCATCGATAAAGGAGCAGATGACGCGGACACCGGCCACATCATTCAGGTTTTTCTCAACCGACTCCACGCTGATAGGTACCCCATAACGGTGAAGCTTTTCGACGATACTCATAGGTTTTTTTACACGGGATGTAATGAACTCGATGGGGTTCCTCTGGTGATGAATACTCAATTCATCATTCAGTACCTCCAGCTTGGTTCTCATTTCGCGAATAGCACAATTGTACATCATCATGAGTTCTTGAAATTCAAAGGCCTGATTGACAAAATAGGTCTGGATATCCGGTATATCTGTGGTATCGAGAAAGGTTCTCTGCAGTTCGTTTTCCATAAAAGTCACCGTCCTGTGTTACACATTTGTTAGAATTATAACATGATTTAACAAAAAAGGAAAGAGGAAACGGCTGGACGCTAACCCTTGCAAAAGTCGCTAAAATGTGTATACTAATAAATAGTGTGCCCAATTTTGGAAAAAGATACGAACAAGGAAGAAGACACGTATGGCAAATTATAGAGATGAAATAAAAAGAAGAAGAACCTTTGCGATTATTTCCCACCCGGATGCCGGTAAAACGACATTGACGGAGAAGTTTCTGCTTTACGGCGGAGCCATCAATCTGGCCGGTTCCGTCAAGGGCAAGGCGACAGCAAGACATGCCGTATCGGACTGGATGGAGATCGAAAAGGAAAGAGGTATTTCCGTAACCTCATCGGTTCTGCAGTTCAACTACGATGGCTACTGCATCAATATTTTGGATACTCCGGGACACCAGGATTTCTCGGAGGATACCTATAGAACCCTGATGGCTGCGGACTCTGCAGTCATGGTGATCGACGGCAGCAAGGGCGTGGAGGCGCAGACCAGGAAGCTTTTTAAGGTCTGTGCGATGCGTCATATTCCGATTTTTACATTTATCAACAAGATGGATCGGGATGCCATGGATATCTTTGAGCTGTTGGACGATATCGAGAATGAGCTGGGAATCGCTACCTGTCCGGTAAACTGGCCCATCGGCTCCGGTAAGGCATTTAAGGGCGTCTATGACCGCAATACCGAGAAGGTGCTGCTGTTCTCTGATACGGAGAAGGGAACCAAAGAGGGCGAGGAGCTCGATCTTTCCATCAACGATCCGCAGATCGACAGCATTCTCGATCCAGGACAGAAGGAAAAACTGATGGATGATATCGAGCTTCTGGACGGTGCCAGTGCGGAATTTGACCAGGAGCTGGTAAGCCAGGGAAAACTATCTCCGGTTTTCTTTGGATCGGCTCTGACGAATTTCGGTGTAGAGACCTTCCTGAAGCATTTCCTGCAGATGACGACCTCTCCGCTGCCCAGAAAGGCAAATGTGGGAGAAATCGATCCGATGGAAGAGGAGTTTTCAGCCTTCGTTTTCAAAATTCAGGCCAACATGAATAAAGCACATCGGGATCGCATTGCCTTCATTCGTATCTGCTCCGGCAAATTTACCGCCGGCATGGAGGTTTTTCATGTACAGGGCGGCAGAAAGCAGCGTCTGTCACAGCCGCAGCAGATCATGGCTCAGGATCGGAAGATTGTGGACGAGGCCTATGCGGGCGATATCATCGGTGTTTTCGACCCGGGCATTTTCTCCATCGGAGATACCTTATGTATGCCGGGTAAACAGATTAAGTACGAAGGAATCCCGACCTTCGCACCGGAGCATTTTGCCCGGGTACGTCAGCTGGATACCATGAAGCGAAAGCAATTTGTCAAGGGCATCGAACAGATTGCCCAGGAGGGTGCGATTCAGATCTTCCAGGAATTCAATACCGGTATGGAGGAAATCATCGTAGGTGTGGTAGGTGTCCTGCAGTTTGATGTATTGAAATATCGTCTGGAGAACGAATACAACGTCGAGATTCGCCTGGAGCCTTTGCCCTACGAGCATATTCGCTGGATTGAAAATGAGGATATCGACATGAGTAAGCTGGTCGGCACCTCCGATATGAAAAAAATCAAGGATCTGAAGGGCAGGCCGCTGCTTATCTGGGCGAATGCCTGGAGCGTCGGTATGACGCTGGAGCGAAATCCGGGACTGGTTCTGTCGGAGTTTGGCCGGTAAGCCTTGTCAATTATGGTTTAAGTGTGATAAAATACAAGTATTGCATATTCTCGTAAAAGACAGGAGGATTTAGATATGTCAAAGGAAGAAAAAAGAGGTGCGCATATGATCCATGAGGACGGTCAGCTGGGTACCGTTCAGATTGCAGACGAGGTAGTAGCTACCATCGCCGGCCTTGCCGCAACGGAGGTTGAGGGAGTTGCCTCAATGGCAGGCAATATTACGAATGAACTCATCGGAAAGCTCGGTGTCAAGAACCTGTCCAAGGGCGTAAAGATTCAGGTTTCCGAGAAGAATGTTGATGTAGATTTAGCTCTGAATATCGAGTACGGCTACAGTATCATGAAGGTCTCCGAGAAGGTACAGGAACGCGTCAAGAGCGCGATCGTGAATATGACCGGCCTGGAGGTAAGCGTGGTAAATATCCGTATCGTCAATGTCAATATGGGAAAAACAGAGAAATAAAAAGCATATGCGAGAGGAGCGGCTTTAGTCAGCGGCTCCTTTTTCAAATAACAAGAGGGATATAGGACGGAAGATGATGAAAAGACGAGAACTGAGAGAGCATATTTTTGAATTGCTGTTTCGCATTGAATTCAACAGCGCACAGGAGATGCCGGAACAGCTGCGCCTGTTCTTTGAAGGACTGGGGGAGGTCGATGAAAAGGATCAGGAGTATATCGAGAAGAAGTATGCACATATTGTAGAGAAGCTGCCGCAAATCGATAAGCTTTTGGAGGATACGGCGGAAGGCTGGAAGGTCGGCCGCATGGGAAAAGCAGATCTGACGATTCTTCGTCTGGCGGTCTATGAGATGAAATACGATGAGGATGTGCCGGTAGGCGTGGCTGTCAATGAGGCTGTGGAGCTGTCGAAGAAGTTTGGCGGGGACGAATCCCCGGCCTTTGTGAACGGTATCTTGGGTAAGATTGGAAAGTCAGGAATAGAAAAATGAAGCATGTCTATACGGTTGCGCAGGTAAATACCTATATCAAAAATATGTTTACACAGGATTTTATGCTGAACCGTATTGCGATCAAAGGGGAAGTATCAAATTGTAAATATCACAGCTCGGGACATATTTATTTTTCCCTGAAGGATGAAGGCGGAGCGATGAGCTGCGTGATGTTTGCCGGAGATCGGAAGGGTCTGGCCTTTGAAATGAAGGACGGCGAACGCGTGATCGTGCAGGGACGTATCAGCGTCTATGAGCGCAGCGGCAGCTATCAGCTTTATGCGCGGGAGATTCGTAAGGATGGCGTCGGCGAGCTCTATGAGGCTTACGAGAAGCTGAAGAGAGAGCTGGAAGAAATGGGAATGTTTGCGCCGGAATATAAGCAGCCAATCCCCTATTATGCAAAAAAGATTGGTATCGTGACTGCACCGACCGGAGCTGCCATCCAGGATATCCGCAACATTGCCCTCCGGAGAAATCCTTATATCCAGCTGATTCTTTATCCGGCTCTGGTACAAGGAGAGGGCGCTGCGGAGAGTATCGTACGGGGAATTAAAGCTCTGGACGCTCTGGGACTGGATGTCCTGATTGTAGGCCGCGGAGGCGGCTCCATCGAAGACCTATGGGCTTTCAACGAAGAAAAAGTTGCCAGAGCGATTTTTGACTGCAGGACACCGGTGATTTCGGCCGTCGGTCATGAGACAGATACGACGATTGCAGATTATGTAGCGGATCTTAGGGCTCCGACCCCATCGGCAGCGGCCGAGCTTGCGGTGACAGATATGCGGGAGCTTCTGGAGCGGCTGCAGAATTATCAGCGTCAATTGCAGCAGCTGTTCCGCTTCCGCATGGAGGAATATTACAGGCGGCTGGCTGTCCTGAAGAATCGGATGCAAAATGCCAGTCCGGAGATCCAGATTTTAGAAAAGAGAATGCGGCTATCAGAATTGTCAAACGGCTTTGAGCAGGCCATGCAGCAAAAGCTCCTGGAAGGGAAACACAGCCTGAAGCTCTATATCGAAAGATTTCAGGGGCTTTCTCCGCTTCTGAAGCTGCAGCAGGGCTATTCCTACACGGAAAACGAGGAAGGAAGGGCTGTGACGGGAATTGATGCTGTTTCCGAAGGAGAGAAGCTTCGTATTCATGTGACAGACGGAATATATACAGCGGTGGTAGAGAGCCGCGAGAAGATAAAGAGAGGTTAGCAGGATGGCAAAAAAGAAGGAAGCAACGCTGGAAGAAAATTTCGCGGCCTTGGATGAGATGCTGGGAAAGCTTAGTGATCGGGATGTGCCGCTGGAGGAGTCCTTTGCCATTTATGCAGAGGGAATGAAGCTTTTGAAGGTTTGTGGGGACAAACTGGATCAGGTGGAGAAAAAGATGCTTGTCATGAATGAGGAGGGAAAACTGGATGAGTTTTAAAGAGGAGCTTCGCCAAAAGACAGAAGAGATCGAAAAACTGCTGACGGGATATCTGCCGAAGGAAGAGGGCTTTCAAAGAACCGTTCTGGAAGCTGTCAATTACAGTATAACAGCCGGGGGCAAGCGGCTCCGTCCTCTTCTGATGAAGGAGACCTATCAGATGTTCGGCGGAGAAGGAGCCATTGTAGAACCATTTATGGCGGCCCTGGAAATGATCCATACCTATTCCCTGGTTCATGATGATCTTCCGGCGATGGACAATGATGAATATCGGCGGGGAAAGAAGACGACCCACGCTGTCTACGGAGAAGCCATGGGAATTCTGGCAGGCGATGCTCTTTTGAACCTGGCTTTTGAGACGGCGGCAGATGCTTTCACGATCGAGACCAGTGAACGGACGGCAAAAGCCTTGCAGATTCTGTCCAAGAAGGCAGGCATCTATGGCATGATCGGCGGTCAGGTGGTGGATGTGGAATCCGAAGGGCAGCCACTGTCGAGAGAAAAGCTGGATTTCATCTATCGCTTGAAGACCAGCGCCCTTATCGAGGCAGCTATGACGATAGGTGCCGTGC
>CAVFGF010000076.1:0-10601 GCA_963621925.1 Alistipes onderdonkii
AGCGGCACCTAACAAATTTACGCAATTCCAGTGAATATCCGCGTCATGCAGCTGCGGGCGCCCACCCCGGGCTGTTTTTTTCCAGATTCCCAAGTGAGAAGTTTGAGTTATAAGAAAAGATTCGGAATTTCCATAAGAATAAGTAATAATAGCGCTTGGATCCGCCCTTGCAATTCAAAAAGGCATGGTTTATACTTTTTTGGTAGTAATGAGAAAAAGAAGCAGCCGGTCAAGACGGAGGTACCTATGATCAACGAACAGATACATGAGCAATATGAAGAGGATGAGAAGCTGCGCGAGGAATGCGGCGTCTTCGGAATCTATGACTTTGACGGCAATGATGTCGCTTCTACCGTATATTATGGTTTATTCGCCCTGCAGCACAGAGGACAGGAAAGCTGCGGCATTGCGGTCAGCGATACGAGCGGACCCAAAGGCTTAGTGAAGAGCCATAAGGGTATGGGTCTGGTCAACGAGGTCTTTGCCCCGGAACAGCTGAAGGCCTTGAAGGGCGATATCGGTATCGGCCATACCCGTTATTCGACAGCAGGCAGCAGTACGCGGGAAAATGCCCAGCCGCTGGTGCTCAATTATGTAAAAGGAACCCTGGGACTGGCGCACAACGGCAATCTGGTCAATGCCCCGGAGCTGAGACGGGAATTGGAATATACCGGTGCGATCTTCCAGACGACCATTGACTCCGAGGTCATTGCTTATCATATCGCCAGGGAGCGGATTCATACCTCCAGCGTAGAGGAGGCCGTGTCCAGAGCGATGGACAAGATCCTGGGAGCCTATTCCCTGATCGTCATGTCCCCGAGAAAGCTCATCGGAGCAAGAGACCCTTACGGTTTCCGCCCGCTTTGCATCGGAAAACGGGACAATGCCTATATCCTGGCCAGCGAAAGCTGTGCCTTAGATACCATCGGAGCCACCTTTGTCCGGGATGTAGAGCCCGGAGAAATTGTGACGATCACGCCTCAGTTCGGCATCGTCTCAGACAAGAGTCATTGCCTTCCGAAACAGGATGAGGCCAGATGTATCTTTGAATATATTTATTTCGCCCGCCCCGACAGCCATTTTGACGGAGTCAGTGTCTACCAGGCGAGAATCCTCTCCGGAAGATTCCTGGCCATGGACAGCCCGGTGGAGGCAGATCTGGTGGTCGGTGTACCGGAGTCGGGCAATGCAGCAGCCCTCGGGTATTCCCTGGAGTCCGGCATTCCTTACGGCACTGCCTTTGTGAAGAACAGCTATGTGGGCCGTACCTTTATCAAGCCGGGACAGAGCAGCCGGGAATCCAGCGTTATGGTCAAGCTGAATGTCCTGAAGGAAGCGGTAAAAGGAAAACGGGTGATCATGATCGATGATTCCATCGTCCGGGGAACCACCAGTGACCGCATTGTAAAGATGCTGCGGGACGCCGGAGCAAAAGAGGTGCATATGCGGGTCAGCTCGCCGCCCTTCTTACATCCCTGCTATTTCGGCACGGATGTACCCGCAGAGGATCAGCTGATCGCTCACAATCGTACCATTGAGGAGATCAGAGAGGTTATCGGAGCTGATTCCCTGGCTTATCTTCGGACGGAGCGCCTGGGAGAGATGGTGGGAGGCCTGGGACATTGCACGGCCTGTTTTACAGGAGAATATCCCATCGAGCCGCCGGCGGAGGATATCCGCGGCAACTTTGAGAAATAAAAAGGAGAAAGAGTATGAATACAGACCGCTATGTAAGCCCGTTGTCGGAACGCTATGCCAGCGAAGAGATGCAGTATATCTTTTCCCCGGATAAAAAATTTCGTACCTGGAGAAAGCTCTGGATTGCCCTGGCTGAGACCGAGATGGAGCTGGGACTTCCGATTACCCAGGAACAGATCGACGAACTGAAGAGCCATCAGGATGATATCAATTACGATGTGGCGAAGGCGCGGGAAAAGGAAGTACGCCACGACGTCATGTCCCATGTCTATGCCTATGGCTGCCAGTGCCCGAAGGCAAAGGGGATCATCCATCTGGGAGCAACCTCCTGCTACGTAGGAGACAATACCGATATCATCATTATGACAGAGGCTCTGAAGCTGGTCAGAAGAAAGCTGGTCAATGTATTAAATGAGCTTCGGGACTTTGCGGAGAAATATAAAGATCTTCCGACTCTGGCCTTTACCCATTTCCAGCCGGCTCAGCCGACGACCGTCGGAAAGCGCGCAACCCTCTGGATGCAGGAATTTTGCCTCGATCTGGAGGATCTGGAGCATGTAATCTCCACGATGAAGCTTTTGGGCTCCAAGGGAACTACCGGTACTCAGGCAAGCTTCAAAGAGCTCTTTGAGGGCGATGAGGAGAAGATTGGCAAAATCGATCCGATGATTGCAAAAAAGATGGGCTTCGAGGAATGCTACCCGGTCTCCGGACAGACCTATTCCCGTAAGGTCGATACCCGTGTTTTGAACGTCTTGGCAGGGATCGCGGCCAGTGCCCATAAGATGTCGAATGACATCCGCCTTCTGCAGCATCTGAAGGAGGTGGAGGAGCCCTTCGAGAAATCCCAGATCGGTTCCTCGGCGATGGCCTATAAGAGAAATCCGATGCGGAGCGAGCGCATTGCTTCCCTTTCCCGTTATGTGATGGTGGATGCGCTGAATCCGGCGATCACCAGCGCAACACAGTGGTTTGAGCGTACCCTGGATGACTCGGCGAACAAACGTTTGTCCATCCCGGAAGGCTTTCTGGCCATTGACGGAATTTTGGATCTTTGCCTGAATGTCGTAGACGGACTGGTAGTTTATCCGAAGGTCATTCACAAGCATCTCATGGCGGAGCTTCCCTTTATGGCGACAGAGAATATCATGATGGACGCGGTAAAGGCAGGCGGCGATCGCCAGGAGCTGCATGAACGGATCCGAGAGCTTTCGATGGAGGCAGGAAAGAATGTCAAGGTAAACGGAGCAGAGAATAACCTTCTCGAGCTGATCGCTGCCGATCCGGCCTTCGGTCTTTCTTTGGAGGATTTGAAGAAGACCATGGATCCCGCCCGTTATGTAGGTCGGGCGCCGGAGCAGGTGGATGCCTTTATCGGGCAGGTAATCGAGCCGATTCTCGAAAAATACAAGGATGTTTTGGGCGAAAAAGCGGAAATTAACGTATAAAACGCTTGCATTTGGCCTGAAAATATGCTACATTGGTATCTGATGAATAGCGAGGCCGACAAAGAGTGAACGAAAGTTCACTCTTTGTTTTGTAAATAGGAAATTTTAGACGTCCCTAAGCGAAAGGAAGACTATGACAAAGAGAGAAGAATACGAACAGAAAACCGAAAAGCTTCTCCAGCCCATTATCGAAGCCAATGGCTTCGAGCTGGTGGATGTGGAGTATGTGAAGGAGGCCGGAAGCTGGTACCTTCGTGCTTATATCGACAAGCCGGGCGGAATCACGGTAGACGACTGTGAGATCGTAAACCGCAAGCTTGGAGACCTGCTGGATCAGGACGACTTTATCGAGGATTCCTATATCCTGGAGGTGAGCTCACCGGGGCTTGGCCGGCCACTAAAAAAGGAAAAAGACTTCCTTCGCAATCAGGGCGGGGAGGTAGAAATCCGCACCTATCGCATGATAGACGGTCTCAAGGAATTTCAGGGAATTCTGAAGGCCTGGGATAAAAATACGGTAACGATAGAAAACGAGGATGGGCAGGAGCAGGTTTTTGAACGAGAAAATATTGCGCTGATCCGTCAGGCATTTGATTTTTAAAAAAGGAATAGATCAGGAGGAATGAAAAAAATGAACACAGAACTTTTGGAAGCTCTGGAGCTTTTGGAGAAGGAAAAGGATATCAGCAAGGAAACGATGCTGGAGGCCATTGAGAATTCTCTTTTGAAAGCCTGCGAGGCACACTTCGGACGAACGGACAATATCAAGGTTCATATCGATCCGGTGACCTGTCAGTTTTCCGTGCTTGCAGAAAAGAAGGTTGTAGAAACCGTGGAGGATGATGTCACGGAGATCAGCCTGGCGAATGCCAAGATGATCGACCCGAAGTATGAGCTGGACGATATCGTCAATGTCGAGGTGAAGTCCAAGGAATTCGGCCGTATCGCCACACAGAACGCAAAGAATGTGATCCTGCAGAAGATCCGCGAGGAGGAGCGCAAGGTTCTGTACCATCAGTACTATAGTATGGAAAAAGAAGTGGTTACCGGTGTTGTGCAGAGATACCTGGGCAGAAATGTCAGTGTCAACCTGGGCAAGGTCGATGCCATCCTGAATGAAAATGAGATGGTGAAGGGTGAGGTATTCAAGCCTACCGAGCGCATCAAGGTCTACATCCTGGAGGTAAAGGATACGACTAAGGGACCGCGTATCCTGGTTTCAAGAACCCATCCGGAGCTGGTAAAGCGTCTGTTTGAGTCAGAGGTTACCGAGGTACGGGACGGAACGGTAGAAATCAAATGTATCGCGAGAGAGGCCGGCTCCAGAACAAAGATTGCCGTATGGTCGAATGATCCGGATGTCGATCCGGTCGGAGCCTGTGTCGGCATGAACGGTGCCCGTGTCAATGCCATTGTCAATGAACTGCGCGGAGAGAAGATCGATATCATCAACTGGAACGAGAATCCGGCCCTTCTGATTGAAAATGCCTTAAGTCCGGCGAAGGTTATCGCGGTGCTGGCGGATCCGGAGGATAAGACAGCGAAGGTTGTGGTTCCGGATTATCAGCTGTCCCTGGCCATCGGTAAGGAAGGACAGAATGCCAGACTGGCAGCGAGACTGACCGGCTTCAAGATCGACATCAAGAGCGAGACCCAGGCCAGAGATGCAGAAGGCTGGCTGGATGTAGACGAGGAGTACGAGGAGTATGAGGACTTCGAGGACTACAAGGAGGCTCAGGCCTACGAGGAGTCTCTGGAAGCAGCCCAGGCAGAAGTAGAGGAAGGCGAAGAGAACGCAGAGGAAGCAGAGCAGGATGAATAAAAAAATACCGATGCGCCAGTGTGTCGGCTGTCATGAAATGAAGAGCAAGAAAGAGATGCTCCGCGTCCTGAAGACAGCGGAGGATGAGATTGTGCTGGATGCGACAGGACGGAAAAACGGCAGAGGAGCTTATCTTTGCTTTTCAAAGGAATGCCTTCGGCTGGCACGGAAAAATAAGGGACTCGAGCGCTCTCTGAAGACAGAGATTCCCGGGGCCGTATATGACAGTCTGGAAAAGGAGTTGGATGAGCTTGAAACCAGATAGAGTACTTTCACTGATAGGTCTGGCACAGAAGGCCGGAAGGGCTGCCAGCGGAGAATTTGCAACGGAGCATGCAGTGAAATCCGGAAAGGCTGCACTGGTCATTGTATCCGCTGAGTCATCGGAGAATACGAAAAAAAAGTTCCAAAATATGTGTGACTACTACGAAGTACCTTTGTATTTCTATGGTGGAAAGGAAGAGCTGGGACATGCGATGGGAAAAACGTTTCGCGCATCGACGGCGATTCTGGATGAGGGACTTGCAAAAAGTATAGAAAAACAGTTAAGAGTTTAACGGAGGTAGAAATTTGGAGGGAAACAGCCATATGAATACAAATGGAGAAGAGCACGAGGTAAAAAAGAAGAAAAAGATCATTGCTGTATACAATACACACAACAGCAAGACCGGTATCAAGGATCCGAGAGTGGAGAAAAAGCAGGCTGCGAAGAGCAGTGCGCGTCCGGCAGCGAGACCGGCGGCCGCAGCTGCAAAGCCGGCACCGGCGAAGACTCCGGCGGCTGCACCGGCGAAGACTCCGGCGGCAGAAAAGCCCCAGACCCAGGCAGCAGCACCGGTGAAGCCGGCTGCAAAGCCGGAAGGCACCCAGGGGACAGCAGATACCGTAAGAAGGACAGCGCCTGCAGCCTCCGGTCGTCCGGCACAGAATCGTGACGGTGTCAGAAGAGAAGGAACCGGCGGAAGCTATCAGAGAAGAGACGGTCAGGGAAGAAGCAGCCAGGGCGGCTACGGAAACCGTGACGGTCAGAGTAGAGGCGGCCAGGGCGGCTACGGCAATCGTGACGGTCAGAGCAGAGGTGGTCAGGGCGGCTACAGCAATCGTGACGGTCAGGGAAGAAGCGGCCAGGGCGGCTATGGCAATCGTGACGGCCAGAGCAGAGGCGGCCAGGGCGGCTACGGAAACCGTGACGGCCAGGGCAGAAGCAGCCAGGGAAGAGACAACCGTCGTTCCTCGATGGGCATTCCGGCTGCACCGGTCGAGCTTCGCAAGAACGAGAATCGCAGAGCGGACAATAAAAATCGCAATGATGATACGAAGAAGGATAAGAATACCAAGTTCAATGACAGCTGGAGCGGCAAGCCGTCTCAGGGCGGCCGTCGTCCGAACCAGGGAAGCAATCGCCCGAATCAGAAGGGCGGTAAGGGAGGCAAGGGCGCTCAGCTGAATCGTCAGCCGGCACCTGCACCGAAGAAAGAGGACAATACCCCCAAGGTCATCGAGATCCCGGAGATGATCAGCATCCATGATCTGGCAGAAAAGATGAAGATTCAGCCCTCCGTGATCATCAAGAAGCTCTTCCTGGCAGGTAAGATGGTGACAGTAAACTCGGAGCTGGATTTCGAGGCGGCCGGAGAATTGGCGATGGAGATGAACTTCGATCCGGTTCCGGAGGAGAAGGAGGATGTTATCGGAAAGCTTCTGGAGGATACAGAGGATGCTGAGGAGACCTTAGTTTCCCGTCCGCCGGTAGTCTGCGTCATGGGTCATGTAGACCACGGTAAAACCTCCCTTTTGGATGCGATCCGTGATACCCATGTCATCGATCGCGAGGCCGGTGGTATCACCCAGCATATCGGTGCTTATGTCGTAACGATCAACGGACAGAAGATTACCTTCTTAGATACACCGGGTCATGAGGCCTTTACAGCCATGCGTATGCGTGGAGCAAACTCTACAGATATCGCTATTTTGGTAGTAGCTGCCGATGACGGCGTGATGCCCCAGACCATCGAGGCGATCAACCACGCAAAGGCTGCAGGCATCGAGATCATCGTTGCCATCAACAAGATCGACAAGCCCAGCGCCAATATCGAGCGTGTGAAGCAGGAGCTGACCGAATACGAGCTGATCCCGGAGGATTGGGGCGGCAGCACCATCTTCTGCCCGGTATCTGCTCATACCCATGAGGGTATCGACAATCTGCTGGAGATGATCCTTCTGACCAGCGATGTTCTGGAGCTGAAGGCCAATCCGAACCGCCGTGCAAGGGGTCTCGTGATCGAGGCAGAGCTTGACAAGGGTAAGGGTCCGGTAGCTACCGTGCTGGTACAGAAGGGAACCCTGCATGTCGGAGATCCCATCGCAGTGGGAGCCTGCCACGGCAAGGTTCGTGCGATGATGGATGACAACGGCCGCCGCGTCAAGGAGGCAGGTCCCTCCAAGCCGGTAGAGATTCTGGGACTCAACGACGTGCCGAACGCAGGCGAAACCTTTGTATCTCCGGAGACCGATAAGGAAGCTCGTTCCTTCGCTGAGACCTATGTAAAAGAGAGTCGGGAAAAGCTGATCGAGGATACAAAGCTGAAGATGTCTCTGGATGATCTCTATTCGCAGATCCAGTCCGGAAACTTAAAGGAGCTGAACATCATCGTCAAGGCGGATGTGCAGGGCTCCGTGGAGGCAGTCAAGCAGAGCCTCCTGAAGCTGTCCAACGAGGAAGTTGTAGTCAAGATTATCCATGGCGGTGTCGGTGCCATCAACGAGTCCGATGTCAGCCTGGCTGCAGCCTCCAATGCCATCATCATCGGCTTCAATGTACGGCCTGACGCGACAGCGAAGGAGACAGCGGAGCGCGAGAAGGTGGATCTGCGTCTGTACCGTGTCATCTACGATGCCATCAACGATGTAGAGGCAGCGATGAAGGGCATGCTGGATCCGATCTACGAGGAGAAGGTTCTGGGTCATGCCGAGGTACGTCAGATCTTCAAGGCATCCGGCGTCGGCAATATCGCAGGCTCCTATGTACTGGACGGTGTATTCCAGAGAGGCTGCAAGTGTCGCATTACCCGCGAGGGTACGCAGATCTTCGACGGTGCGCTGGCTTCCCTGAAGCGCTTCAAGGATGATGTAAAGGAAGTGAAGGCCGGCTATGAGTGCGGTCTTGTCTTCGAGAAGTTCAACGACATCAAGGAGCTGGATATCGTGGAGGCTTATACCATGGTAGAGGTGCCCAGATAGGCAGCATTCTGAGGTGAAAAATAGATGAGAAAGAATAGCATTAAAAATACAAGAATCAACGGAGAGGTGCGTCGGGAGCTGAGCAATATCATCCTGAATGAGGTCAAGGATCCGCGCATCTGTCCGATGACCTCAGTGGTAGAAGTGGAGGTTGCACCGGATCTGAAGACGGCAAAGGCCTATATCAGTGTCCTGGGCGACGAGAAGGCCCAGGCCGATACCCTGGCCGGCCTTCAAAGCGCCGAGGGCTATATCCGTCGGGCACTGGCTCGCTCCATCAACCTGCGCAATACGCCGGAGCTTCGCTTCGTGATGGATCAGTCTATCGAGTACGGTGTCCATATGTCGAAGCTCATCGATGATGTAAATCAGGGGAATCAAGAAGAGGGTGATGTGGATGATCCGTCTTAAGGATGTGCTTGCGAATGTAAAGACTGTCGCGATCAGCGGTCATATCCGCCCGGACGGGGACTGCGTCGGCGCATGCCTCGGAGTCCGAAATTATATTCAGGACAATTTTCCCGAGATAGCAGCCGATGTCTATCTGGAACAGGTCGTACCGAAGTTCCGCTTCCTGCGGGGGGCAGAAGAGGTAAAGACAGATTGCAGCGAGGAACGGGTTTATGATCTGTTTATCGCGCTGGATGCGAGTGACCGGGAACGCTTGGGGGAGGCTGTCAAGTATCTCGATACAGCGAAGCATACGGTTTGCATCGACCATCATATTACCAATCATGGCTTTGCGGATGAAAACTGGGTGGTGGCGGATGCCAGCAGCGCCTCGGAGCTTGCCTTTGAGACAATGGAAGAGGAAAAAATTTCCAGATTTGCGGCGGAAGCCCTCTATATGGGCATTGCTCATGATACTGGGGTGTTCCAGTATTCCAATACCTCCGGGAAGACGATGCAGATTGCCGGCAGCTTGATGGCGAAGGGCATCGATTTCAGCCGCATCGTGGACAATACCTTCTATAAAAAGACCTATATGCAGAACCAGATCCTGGGACGGGCGCTGGTGGAGAGCATCCTCCTTCTTGACGGTCAGGTTATCGTAGGGCGGATCCGGGAAAAGGATATGGAATTCTACGGAGCCGGACCGGCGGACTTAGACGGTATCGTCAGCCAGCTTCGGGTGACAGAGGGCATCGAGGTGGCAGTCTTCCTCTACGAGACAGGCAACCATGAATATAAGGTAAGCCTTCGCTCAAACGGAGATGCGGATGTCAGTGCGATTTGCACTTATTTCGGCGGCGGCGGCCATGTGAAGGCGGCAGGCTGTACGATGCACGGCACCTTCTATGATGTGGTGAACAATCTGACGCTTCATATCGAGCGGCAGCTAAAAAAGCAGTGAGATAAAATCTATGAATGGAATCATCAATGTCTATAAGGAGGCCGGCTTTACTTCCCACGATGTGGTGGCAAAGCTTAGGGGCATCGTGAGACAGAAGAAGATCGGTCATACAGGAACCCTCGATCCGGATGCGGAGGGGGTTCTGCCGGTATGCCTGGGAAATGCGACAAAGCTTTGCGGCCTATTGACGGAAAAGGAAAAGACCTACCAGGCTGTGCTAAAGCTCGGCCTGACGACGGATACCCAGGATCTCTCCGGAAGGATCCTTTGCGAGGCTCCGGTGGAGGCAGACGAGTCTGCGATCCGCGAGGCGGTGATGAGCTTTGTCGGCGATTACGATCAGGTTCCGCCGATGTATTCGGCTCTGAAGGTCAACGGGAAAAAGCTCTATGAGCTGGCCAGAGAGGGCAAGGAGATCGAGAGAAAAGCCAGAAGAGTCCGGATCCTGGAAATCGAGATTCAGGAGATTCGGCCGGAGAGCGGAGAGGTCAGCTTTACGGTAAGCTGCTCCAGCGGCACCTATATCCGCACGCTTTGCCAGGATATCGGAGAGAAGCTTGGCTGCGGAGGCTGTATGAAAAGCCTTTTGCGCACCAGGGTCGATCGCTTTGTATTAAAGGACAGCCTGCGCCTTTCTGAATTGGAGAACCTGATGAGAGAAGGACGCATCGAGGAAGCACTGCTTTCGGTGGACGAAGTGTTTGCAGCCTGCCCGGCGGTCTTTATGAAACCGGACAGCGATCGGCTGGTTCAGAACGGTAATGCATTTTCGAAAAAGGATATCGCAGAAATGCAGGAAAGCCGTTCGGCAGAGGAAAACAATCCCTGGAGAAATTGCGTTCGCGTCTATCGCTCGGACGGTGTCTTCCTCGGGCTTTACCGGTGCAAAGAGAACGGAAAAGAGTTTCGGCCTGAAAAGATGTTCTTGCCGTGACCTTACAAAGGAGACTTGCATGAAGTGCATAACCGGAACGACAGAATTTGAAACCCTGGAGCCTACGGCGATTTCCCTCGGAAAGTTTGAGGGACTGCATATCGG
>CAVFGF010000077.1:0-10553 GCA_963621925.1 Alistipes onderdonkii
TCTTTGAGCTGCTGTCTGAGCCTGTCCGCATCCGCATCATTGTCTGCAAAGATACTACGCTTTACTTCTAGGATTCGAATCTTGTCTTCCATTGCATAACTCTCCCATTCTTTTCTTTCTCACAGATATATATTATCATTTTCTGACATAAAGTAACAGATGTAAAGTGACATATTTGACAAAAAAATCACAACCTTTTTATATGGTCGTGGTCTGACCAGCTTTAATTGACTTCCCATCCTCAAAATGTTATAGTGAAATCAATTCGGAATATAGATTTTTCTGATATGATTTGATATGATAGAAATGAGGTTTCACCTTGGCTTTTAAAAAAATTGACGCGCCCTCGATTAAAGAATTGTTTCTGACCCAGATGGAGGAACTGATTCTCTCCGGTGAACTGAAGCCGGGCGAGCGACTGCCCTCGGAGCGGGAGCTGGCAGATATGATGGGGATCAGTAAAACCGTCGTCCATGAGGGGATCCAGGAGCTGTCCAGGCGTGGCTTTCTCGATGTGGCGTCCCGGAAGGGCGTCCATGTGGCCGACTATACAAGCACCGGCAACCTGGATACTCTGTTTGCGATGATCCGCTACCGGGGCGGCATGCCGGACAGGAAGATTCTGATTAGCCTCCTGGACACCCGCCTTTACCTGGAATGCCCGGCTTTGCAAATCCTCTGCGATCGGCAGGATCCGGCGGACGTCGATAAGCTGTCCAAGCTTCTTGACAATGCCCGGGAAGCCATGGACAAAGATATCGCAGACTTCGCTTCGGCTCTGTTCCTGTATCGCCGTACCGTCGTGAGCCTGACCGGCAACTGTATCTCGCCGCTGATCATGAACGCTTTTTTCCAGTCTTCCATCACGGCCTGGATCGATTACTGCGAATACATCGGGCGGGAACAGATCCTCGAGGCTCTGTCAGAGACTACCGACTGCATCCGCCGGGGCGACGCCAATCGGGCTGTGGGGCTTTTCATCGGGTGCATAGAACGGTATAAGGCGCATCTGATGCAGGTGGAACCGGCGAAGACCTGATATTTCAAGGGAATTACACTATAGGGGGAGGAATTTTATGACACTTCGGAAAGATAATAAAAACCGTTGAGGCGGCTTCACGCTGATAGAGCTCATTGTAGTGCTTGTGATTCTCGCTATCCTGGCCGCGCTGCTGGTACCGGCGTTGACCGGGTATATTGATAAGGCGAAGAAACAGCAGGTTATCGCGGAGACACGATCCATCCATACCGCTCTTCAAACTGTTATGTCAGAATATTATGCAAACGATGATTGGTTGAGTTACGCTAAAAATCAGGGCACCAGTTCTGTTGATCCCAGTAAATATTCTATTGCTGATAAAAACGGAAATGGCGGATCAAAAGAGCGCTATAATGAGATTGTCCGTCTAGCAGAAGTCTCCTCCCTCGATGGTAAAGGTCGGTTTTGCGCCTTAGTAGCTGAAGATGGTAAGGTCATGGTTCTTATCTATAAAAATGGGCAGGGACAGATCGGCATTTATTTTGGCGAAACGCAGGAAACGATAGCTTATAACGAATCTGAATTTTCCAGTCCTGATACTTACCTTGCTGCATACCCGGATCGTGTCTACTACTCTCCTTATTACCAAGATAGAAATGGTTCTTACGTAAATCCTTTGAATTTTAAAGAAACCGTCCTCACTGTCATGGGTTACAAGGGTTAAGGAAATAATCCATTATAACTATGTTACTCTCAAGCTTTCACCAGGAACAGCGGTATAGCAATAGCACGAAGTGGATGCCCACAGCCGTCTAACTGAAAATATTTATTGACATGCCCCACCCCCGTCTGCTATCATAACTCCGACATAAAAAGCATTCCATGAGGGAGTAATTTGCACGCAAGTGTGGTTTGTCAACAACCTCGGCGTTTGTTACGCCTGGCAAACCTTAAAAAATGAGACTCATGTATACCATTCTTTACAAGAACGGTATATAGGAGTCTTTTTTATGTTCCGATAATATTTCCAAGGAGGATTTTCTATGAACACATTTTTTCAAAGCGTACCCTTCGCCGTGATTCTTCTGATCATTGGCTTCGCCTTTCTGGTCAAAGGTGCAGATGCCTTTGTCGAAGGCAGCAGCAGCATCGCCAAGCATTTCCGTGTACCGTCCCTGATCATCGGCATGACCATCGTCGCCATGGGCACCAGCCTTCCGGAAACTGCCGTCAGCGTCACAGCCTCCATCGCCGGCAGCAATGCCCTGGCGGTCAGCAATGCCATCGGCTCCAATATTTTTAACCTGATGATCGTCATCGGCGTCTGTGCAGTGCTGACTCCCGTCGCTGTACAGAAAAGCTCCCTCATCGTCGATATTCCCTTTTCCGTCATCTGCGCCCTCCTACTTCTTGCCCTGGGCTGTAACCGCATGACGCTGACACGAGTCAACGGACTTGTTCTCATTCTCATCTTCGCCTGCTTCATCCTCTATATGATTCGCTCCGCAAAGCGTTCGATGAACCTTGAGGACGCCGAGCTTGTCTCTGAGACGGAAGAAATCAAGGTCATGTCCGTTCCGAAAAGTCTCCTGTATATCGTCGTCGGCATCGCAGCCATTACCTTCGGCAGTGACTGGGTCGTAGACGGTGCTACTACCGTCGCCTCTGCCTTCGGCCTCAGTGAGAATCTCATCGGCCTCACCATTGTGGCCTGCGGCACCAGTCTGCCGGAGCTTACCACCTCCGTCGTCGCTGCCCGCAAAAATGAAGTCGACATGGCTCTCGGCAATGCTGTCGGCTCCAATATTTTCAATATTCTGATGGTACTGGGCATCGCTTCGGCCTTAAGTCCCATCTCCTTCATCGGAGAAAATATCATCGATATCGTCATTCTGGTTGGCTTCACCATTCTTGTCTGGCTCATGGCCTGGACGAAGCATCGCCTCAGCAAGCTCGAAGGATGGCTGATGATTTTGCTGTATGCTGGGTATCTCGTTTATATCTGTATTCGCTAACAGAAACAAAAAGGCGCATGGATTTATATTCCCATGCGCCTTTTGCTATTGCCATAAAAGCACCTCCATACTTTCATTATTTCCACGGAGTTATATCAATATACTTGCACAATCATTTAGGAGTTATGCAAGTATTTCATAACAACAGCCAAGTCAAAAAATCAAGTCTTACAAATACTCGGTATGAAAATTTACAATTTAGTTCTCTTTATACCTCCCCAAATTTGGTCGTCATCAGCTTATAAAGCTCGGTATTTCTTGGAAACTTGTTTACAAACGGCACAAGGGAGCTACCGACTTTGAATAGTCCCTTTCCTGCTTCCATTATATAAAAAACAAAATTGAAACTCAAAGGTGCGATGCAGGGTAAAAAATAAGCGTACCACTATTTCTAATGATACGCTTATTGTAATTCAAAGGAAAGAGAACTCCTACCTATTTGCGATAGCAGCCTGTGCTGCTGCAAGGCGGGCGATGGGTACACGGAACGGGGAGCAGGATACATAATCCAGTCCGATCTTGTGGCAGAATTCTACGGAAGACGGATCGCCGCCGTGCTCGCCGCAGATACCGACATGCAGCTTCGGATTGACCGGCTTACCGAGCTTAATAGCCAGCTCCATCAGCTTGCCGACACCGGTCTGGTCAAGCTTCGCAAACGGATCATTCTCCAGAATCTTCTTGTCATAATATGCATTCAGGAACTTTCCTGCGTCATCGCGGGAGAAGCCGAAGGTCATCTGGGTCAGGTCGTTGGTACCGAAGCAGAAGAAATCAGCATCCTTTGCGATCTCGTCGGCCGTCAGAGCAGCTCTCGGAATCTCGATCATCGTACCTACCTCATACTCCAGGGCGATGCCGGAGGCCTTGATCTCTGCATCTGCAGTCTCTACTACGATCTTCTTGACATATTTCAGCTCTTTCTCCTCGCATACCAGCGGAATCATGATCTCAGGCTTTACGGTCCAGTCTGCATGCGCCTTCTTGACGTTCAGTGCCGCACGGATGACCGCCTTCGTCTGCATCCTTGCGATCTCCGGATAGGTGACAGCCAGACGGCAGCCTCTGTGACCCATCATCGGGTTGAACTCATGTAGGGAGGCAATGATGTTCTTGATGGTCTCGACGGATTTGCCCTGAGCCTTCGCCAGCTTCTCGATATCTGCTTCTTCTGTCGGTACAAACTCATGAAGAGGCGGATCCAGGAAACGAATCGTAACCGGGCAGCCCTCCAGCGCCTCGTACAGCTTCTCGAAGTCACCCTGCTGATACGGCAGGATCTTATCCAGCGCCGCTTCTCTCTCTTCTACGGTATCGGAGCAAATCATCTCGCGGAAGGCTGCGATTCTGTCTTCCTCAAAGAACATATGCTCCGTACGGCAAAGGCCGATACCCTCTGCGCCCAGCTCCCGGGCTTTCTTTGCGTCTGCCGGTGTGTCTGCATTCGTACGAACCTTCAGAGTTCTGTACTTGTCTGCCCAAGCCATAACACGGCCGAACTCTCCTGCGATGGTGGCATCTACCGTCGGAATCTGTCCGTCATAGATATTACCGGTCGTTCCGTCGATGGAGATCCAGTCTCCTTCATGATACTCTTTGCCGGCCAGGGTAAACTTTTTATTTGCCTCATCCATCGCGATATCGCCGCAGCCGGATACGCAACAGGTTCCCATACCGCGGGCTACAACAGCTGCGTGGGAGGTCATACCGCCGCGGACGGTCAGGATACCCTGAGCTGCCTTCATACCGGTGATATCCTCCGGAGAAGTCTCCAGACGAACCAGAACGACTTTTTCGCCTCTCTCATCCCACTTTTCCGCATCCTCTGCGGTAAATACGATACGTCCGCAGGCTGCTCCCGGAGATGCACCCAGACCCTTTCCGGCCGGAGTCGCAGCCTTCAGTGCAGCTGCGTCGAACTGGGGATGCAGCAGGGTATCCAGGTTACGCGGGTCAATCATGGCAACCGCTTCTTCCTCGGTACGCATACCCTCATCTACCAGATCGCAGGCAATCTTCAGAGCTGCCTGTGCGGTTCTCTTACCATTTCTCGTCTGCAGCATATAGAGCTTTCCATGCTCTACGGTAAATTCCATATCCTGCATATCCCGGTAATGCTCCTCCAGGATCTTGCATACTACATTGAACTCTGCAAAGGCCTCCGGGAATTTCTCACCCATCTCGGAGATATGCATCGGTGTGCGAACACCGGCTACTACATCCTCGCCCTGGGCATTTGTCAGGAATTCGCCGAACAGTCCCTTCGCACCGGTAGCCGGATCACGGGTAAAGGCTACGCCGGTACCGCAGTCATCGCCCATATTTCCGAAGGCCATGGACTGTACATTGACCGCTGTTCCCCAGGAATAGGGAATGTCATTGTCACGGCGATATACATTTGCACGAGGATTGTCCCAGGAACGGAATACGGCCTTGATGGCGCCCATTAGCTGCTCCTTCGGATCATCCGGGAAGTCTGCGCCGATCTTTTCTTTATACTCTGCCTTGAACTGATTCGCCAGCTCTTTCAGGTCGTCCGCGTTCAGCTCGACATCCTGCTTTACGCCCTTTTTCTCCTTCATGGCGTCGATCAGCTCTTCGAAGTATTTCTTTCCGACTTCCATGACGACGTCGGAGTACATCTGGATAAATCTTCTGTAGCAGTCCCATGCCCAACGGGGATTGCCGGATTTCTCAGCGATTGCATTTACGACTGTCTCGTTCAGACCAAGGTTCAGGATGGTGT
This sequence comes from Alistipes onderdonkii, assembly GCA_963621925.1. Lineage (GTDB taxonomy): Bacteria > Bacillota > Clostridia > Lachnospirales > Lachnospiraceae > Laedolimicola. The sequence continues at coordinate 5,741 of CAVFGF010000077.1, forward strand.
CCATCATACCCGGCATCGAAGCCCGGGCGCCGGAACGAACCGATACCAGAAGTGGATTCTCTGCATCACCGAATTTTTTGCCGGTAATCTCTTCCATCTTGCTGATATACTCTTCGATCTGTCCCATGATCTCTGCGTTGATTTCCTGTCCGTCTTCATAGTACTGGGTGCAGGCTTCTGTCGTAATCGTGAAGCCCTGCGGTACCGGAAGTCCGAGTCCTGTCATCTCTGCCAGGTTTGCTCCCTTGCCGCCAAGAAGATTGCGCATCTGCGCATTTCCTTCTTTGAATAAATAAACCCATTTTACCATTGCCTTGTTTCCTCCTGTGAATGTTGTTTCTCCCTTATTCATAAAAACAGCGCGGGATCTGTGGTCAACGACCAAACCCTGCGCACATTTATAGTGTAACATGTTTGTTTTTTTTGTCAACCCGTTTTCGTGGATTTGTCCTATATTTTTCTTAATTATGTCTTATCTTTTTGTTTATTTTTTAACCATCTCTCAGGATTCCACATGTGGTGTTCGGCAGATTGAAAGTTATGCCGCACAGAAGTAGGGAGCGCCCTTTACGGAACATGCGGATTTTTCTGTTCCTCGCAGGCGGCTTATACGCACTCGACCGCCAAACTCGGCCTTGCGGCCTCAGACAGTGGCTCCTTCGAGTGCTGCCAGCCTGCTCGTCTCGACGAAAAATCTGCTAGAGTTCCGTAAAGGGCGCTCCCTACTTCTCTTGCGAATTTACTTTGTTAAGGATGCATAATCAAATACGCATTTCTAAATTATAATCACTTTGCACCTGCTTCTATTGGCAATTGTAATTCAAATTCTGTCAATTTCCATAGTATGCCTTCAGGTACAGCTCCTTAATCTCGGACATCAACGGATAACGCGGGTTGGCGCCGGTACACTGGTCGTTGAAGGCGTTTTCTACCATTTCGTCCAGGGTAGCCAGGAAATCTTCTTCCTTGATGTCATAATCCTTGATGTTCTTCTTGATGCCGACGCGCTCCTTCAGGGCTGCGATTGCCTCTATGAAGTTCTCGAAGACCTCGTCGTCGTTCTTGCCGGTGATTCCTACAAAGCGGGCTACCTCGCAGTAGCGCTCCTTTGCATGGGGATACGGATATTGGGAGAAGGTGCCCATCTTTACCGGTGCCGGATCGGCATTGTAGCGCATCACATGCTCGATGAGAAGGGCGTTCGCTACGCCGTGGGGCAGGTGGTGGTAAGCGCCCAGCTTATGAGCCATGGAATGGCAGACGCCCAGGAAGGCATTGGCAAAGGCCATGCCGGCCATCGTCGACGCATTCGCCATATGCTCGCGAGCCACCGGGTCGTTCGGGCCGTCGTCGTAGCAGCGGGGCAGGTAGTCGAAGATGTTCTTGGCTGCCTTCAGCGCCAGGCCGTCGGTAAAGTCTGTCGCCATGATGGATACATAAGCCTCAAGGGCATGGGTCAAGGCGTCGATGCCGGATGCACTGGTCAGACCCTTGGGCTGGGTCATCATGTAATCGGTATCGATAATGGCCATATTCGGGAGCAGCTCGTAGTCGGCGATGGGCCATTTGGTGCCGGTATCCGCATCGGTAATAATCGCGAAGGGGGTTACCTCGGAGCCGGTTCCGGAGGAGGTGGGAATCGCCACAAACATGGCTTTTTCGCCCATCTTCGGGAATACATAAACTCGTTTCCGGATATCCATAAAGTCCATCGCCAGATCTTCGAAATTGCACTCCGGATGCTCATACATGAGCCACATGATCTTGCCTGCGTCCATGGCGGAGCCGCCGCCCAGAGCGATGATCACATCCGGTTGGAAAGCGCGGAGCTGTTCTACGCCGCGTCTCGCGCACTGAAGGGTCGGATCGGGCGCCACCTCGTAGAAGCAGGCATAGGTAATGCCCATCTCGTCCAGCTTATCCGTGATCGGCTTGGTATGGCCATTGCTGTAGAGGAAGCCATCGGTTACAATAAAGGCTTTTTTCTTCTGATAATAGGTTTTCAGTTCGTCCAGCGCCACCGGCAGGCAGCCTTTTTTGAAGTATACTTTCTGCGGTGTGCGGAACCAGAGCATATTTTCTCTCCTTTCTGCCACGGTCTTGATATTGATCAAATGCTTCACGTTGACATTTTCGGATACGGAATTGCCGCCGTAGGAGCCGCAGCCCAAGGTCAGGGAGGGAGCCAGCTTGAAGTTGTAAAGGTCACCGATGCCGCCCTGAGAGGACGGGGTATTTACCAGGATACGGCAGGTCTTCATGCGGGCTGCATGCTGCGCCATTTTTTCAGTCTGGGACGGATGAATATAGAGGGAGGAGGTGTGGCCGTAGCCGCCGTCCTCGATGAGCTTCTCGGACATATCCAGGGCCGTCTCGAAATCCTTTGCCTTATACAGTGCCAGTACCGGAGACAGTTTCTCATGGGCGAAGGGCTCGCTGATATCCACCGATGTCACCTCTCCGATCAGGATTTTTGTCTCCTTCGGCACCTCAAAGCCTGCCAGTCCCGCAATGACAGCCGCGGGCTGACCTACGATTTTGGGATTGACCGTGCCTGCCTCTGTCAGAATAATGCTGCGCATCTTATCTAATTCTTCTTTGTTCAAAATATGACAGCCGCGCTTTACGAATTCTGCACGTACCTTATCATAAATATCCGCCAGAGCGGTTACGGACTGCTCGGACGCGCAAATCATACCATTATCAAAGGTCTTGGAATGAATCACCGAGTATACCGCCAGCTCGATATCACAGCTGCTGTCCATGATAACCGGGGTGTTGCCCGGCCCTACGCCGATGGCCGGTTTGCCTGAGGAGTAGGCTGCCTTCACCATGCCGGGACCTCCGGTAGCCAGGATCACATCTGCCCCCTTCATCAGCTCGTTAGACAGCTCGATTGTCGGGCTTTCAATGCAGTCGATCAGCCCCTTCGGCGCCCCTGCCTTTTCTGCCGCCTCTCTTACGATACGCGCCGCTTCAGCCGTACACTTCTTTGCACGGGGATGAGGGCTTATCAGAATTGCATTGCGGGTTTTCAGGCAGATCAGCGTCTTGAAGATCGCTGTGGAGGTCGGGTTTGTAGTCGGAATGACGGCTCCTACCAGCCCCACCGGCTCTGCGATTTTCTTGATGCCGAAGGACTTGTCCTCCTCGATGACTCCGCAGGTTTTCACACCCTTGTATGCATTGTACATATATTCGGCTGCGTAGTGATTTTTGATGACCTTGTCCTCGACCACACCCATGCCGGTCTCTTCGCAGGCCATCTTGGCAAGGGGGATTCTCTGCTTATTCGCTGCCATTGCTGCCTCAAAGAAGATACGGTCGACCTGCTCCTGGGTGAAGGTGGCGAAGATTTTCTGGGCTTCGCGCATGGATGCCATTTTTTCTTTCAGCAGTTCTACGTCGCTCTTGGTTTCGGGTACCTGGTTCACTTCTGTCTTTTTCGCCATATAAAGCCTCCTTGTCTTTGGATTTATTCGTTATTTTTTTATCATTTAAATATGCATATTTTTTATCATTTTCGTATTTGTTTTCACATTCTTTTGTCGTTTTATGATTTTTGTTGCTTGTATTCTATCATATTCGCATCAAAAATGGAAGTGTTAAATATATAACTTTTGACCTATTGATATTTTTTTAACATTATCCAGTAAAAAAATAAATAGACTATGTTCAGAGAAAGAGGCCGCGGGTGCGCTCTCCGGAACACGCGGCCTCTTTCTCTGGGATAGACGTTATCGCCCCGACCCGCCCGTCTTTCATATACAGAAACAGGAAGCATGATGCCCCTGGATGACAATAGCGTATTTTCCGCTGCTTTTACTCTGCGCTAGGCAGCACCCGAAGGAGGCTCTGTTTGAAGGCCGTAGGGCCGAGTTTTTCATGGAATCCTGCAAGCAGGATTCCCCGCCTGTGGCAATTTCCTCTTGCCACAGTGCGATCTTCCCGGAGGGAATTGCGCATAGATGCGCAATTCGGGTGCGTATAAGCCGCGCGGAGCAAAGCAGGAAAATATGCGTGTCAGCCAGGGGCATCATGCTTCCGGTTTCGTCCGTTATATGAAGTTAAAAAGTAAATTTATCCGCAAAGTATGCATCCAGCTCGTCAATCTTTACACGAACCTGCTCCATGCTATCGCGGTCACGAACCGTCACGGCTCCATCTGTCTCAGACTCGAAATCGTAGGTCACACAGAAAGGTGTTCCGATCTCATCCTGCCGGCGATAACGCTTTCCGATATTTCCTCTGTCATCAAATTCACAATTGTACTTCTTGCTGAGGGCTGCAAAGATCTTCTCCGCCCCCTCATTCAGCTTCTTGGACAGCGGCAGCACACCGATCTTCACCGGAGCCAGAGCCGGATGGAAATGAAGCACGGTACGGATATCTCCGCCCTCCAGCTCCTCCTCGTCATAGGCTGCACACAGGAAGGCCAGAACCACACGATCGGCACCCAGGGAGGGCTCGATGACATAGGGGATATATTTCTCCTTCGCCTCATCGTCGAAATAGGTCAGATCCTGACCGGATACATTCTGATGCTGTGTCAGGTCATAATCGGTACGATCTGCGATACCCCAGAGCTCGCCCCAGCCGAAGGGGAAGAGGAATTCGAGGTCCGTCGTCGCCTTACTGTAGAAGCAAAGTTCCTCCGCAGAATGATCCCTGGCCCGCATCTCGTCATCCTTCATGCCGAGAGACTTCAGCCAGTCGATGCAGTACTGCTTCCAGTAAGCAAACCAATCCAGATCCGTACCCGGCTTGCAGAAGAACTCCAGCTCCATCTGCTCGAACTCTCTGGTACGGAAGG
>CAVFGF010000078.1:0-10480 GCA_963621925.1 Alistipes onderdonkii
ATGCTTATCCTTGTCTTAAAAGATAACAGCTGAATTTTTTATATAGGGGAGTTTTTTATGAATTTGGAAGAGTTTTACAATACCATTGGCGGTGATTATCATCAAACCGTCTCGAGGCTCAGCAGTGACGCTTTAGTCAAGCGTTTTGTCAGGAAATATTTAGAGGACACTACCTTTCAGGCGCTGACCTCTTCGATCGAAAATGAGGATTGGGCCGGCGCCTTTCGCGCTGCTCATACCGAAAAAGGCATCGCCTCGAATCTCGGTTTTGACGAACTCTTTGCTGCAAGTTCTGCTCTGACCGAGGCGCTTCGCGGAGACAAGCCCCTTGCGAATTCCTCTCTCTGGGACAGCGTAAAGGATGCGCACGCTCGCCTGATGCAAGCCATCGTACAACTGGATGATTAAAAAAAGGATCCTGCTTTTCGCAGGATCCTTTTTTAATCATCCGCCTGTTCGCTCTGGAAGCGGGACAGATGCTCATAGGGCAAAATCTGTCTGCCGCGGAACAGGCCGCAGCCGTCGTTGATCAGGCTGTTGTTCGCGGCTCCGAACATATTGACATCGACCTCGGACAGATCGAGCTGCTGCAGCAGTCTGCCGCGTTCATAGGCCTCATCGAACCAGATACACTCCCCTTTGGGGATCTGATGTCTTCTGGCTCTCTCCCGCTCCTGGCGCTTCTCGTAGGCCATATGATTTGCGATGCCGATCTCCGCCACATCGTCCATCTCCTTCGTTCGAAGCTGCACCTCCATATAGCAATTGGCACTCTCATCAAAGAAGGTGATGTGGAGAGACTGGTATTCGGACATATTCTTATTGTAAATATAATCTCGATAATAATCCTTATTTTTCTCCTCGAGAAGGGGGGAGCCGCTTCTCTTGACGCCCCCGGTAGGCTGTACCTGAAAGCCTCGCTCTGAAAGGAAGCCCGGCAGGACATTCGCGATCTGATACAGGATCCGAAGCTCCTCGTCGGCCTGATTCTCCCCGGAGCGTACCTGGCAGCGCGGCAGCGAGATAACGATACGGTAGGCGATGAGATCCCGAAATTTGATCAGGCGCTTTCTAAGCTCCTCCACCGGCGGAAACGTTCCGTAGGTCATATAATACTTATAGCTGTCCTTGACGATATAGCCGTTGAACTTCTTCTCGGCTCGAATCAGGGATTTGATCCGACCCTTGAAGGTAAAGGCCAGTTCCGGATATTCCTTGGCCATATACATATAGAATTCCCGGATCTTCTGCGACTGGGCCGTCAAAAATTCATTGTGCTCCAGAAGGTCAATGAGGCTTTGCAGGAAATCACAATGGATCTCGTCAATGGCATTGCCTGTCACGGCCGCGTCTGCCGCCAGGTCCTTCCTGTATTTTTTCAGAATCCGCATCACGGTATCTCCGGAATACAGATAGTCATTTAATGTAATCATGCTTTTCTCCCGTTTGCATTTCAAATAGTTATTTGCAACCCAATCGATTATTATACAGGATTTTCCTTTTAAAGGCAAGAAAAAAGACCGTCCGCCTTTTGAAAAAGCATACGGTCTTTTGTATTTTCCATATTTTCCCTTTTTATCGTTCCTCTCGGAAATAGGGAAGTCCCAGGCTTGCAGGCGGCTGATTTTCCCGCTTGCTGCGGATGCTGGTCACGACCAGTACCACCAGGGTTACGACGTAGGGAAGCATCTTATAGAGCTCCTGGAATTCCATATGATCCATACCGGTCGGTATATAGAGGTAGATGATATACAGTCCGCCGAAGAGGAAGGAGGCCAGGATACTTAAGTTCGGCCGCCAAATCGTGAAGATGACAAGGGCGATGGCAAGCCAGCCTCTGTCGCCAAAGGCATCGTTGGACCAGACGCCGCAGGCATAATCCATGACATAGTAAAGGCCGCCGAGGCCTGCAATCATACAGCCGATGCAGGTCGCTGCGTATTTGTATTTCGAGACATTGATACCGACTGCATCGGCGGTATTCGGATTCTCTCCCACGGCCCGCAGATGGAGACCCTTTCTCGTATGATTCAGGAAATAGGAGGCCGCCAGGGCGATAATGACTGCCAGGTAAGCCAGAAAGCCATAGGATAAGAAGAGCTTTCCAAACCACCCTAAGCTTCCTGCGAAGGGCAGGGATTTGCTGAAGCAGCCGCTGGTCGCCGTCAGGGCGATGGATGGCACATCACTGTCTACCAGCTTGATCAAGGAGCCGCCGAAGAAGTTGCCGAAGCCGACACCGAAGGTCGTCATTGCAAGACCCGTTACATTCTGATTGGCCCGCAGCGTAACGGTCAGGAAGCAGTAGAGAAGGCCCATCAGGAGGGAACCTAAGAGGCAGCAAAGCATCGGAATCAGGATCGCCAGCAAGGGATTCAGATTCGCTGCCGAATTCTCGTAGAGAAAGGCCCCGATGACACCGCTGATGGCGCCGACATACATGACACCCGGGATTCCCAGGTTCAGATTGCCGGACTTCTGCGTGATGATCTCACCGGTGCTTCCGTAGAGAAGAGGGATACCCTGCACGATGGCTCTCGGAATAAATGCAAGTAAAAAATTCCACATGATTACTGTACCTCCTTTTCTGCTTTCTTACGGAATTGCAGCTTATACTGGATGAAGAACTCGCAGCCGATGATGAAGAACAGGATAATGCCCGTCAGGATATCGGAGAAGGACTGATTCAGGCCGAAGGCTGTGGAGATCTCACCGGCTCCGCGATCCATGAAGATGATCAGGAAGCTGGCCAGCACCATGGTCAGCGGATTGAACTTCGACATCCAGGATACCAGAACGCCGGTAAAGCCCTGTCCGCCCGCAATGGTGGTGGTGATGGTATGATTGATGCCTCCCACCAGCAGAAGGCCTACCAGGCCGCATACAGCGCCTGAGAGAAGCATCGTACGGACGATGACCTTCTCCACCTTGATGCCGACGTACTTGGCTGTATTCTCACTCTCTCCGACGACGGAGATCTCATAGCCGTGCTTGCTGTAATTCAAGTAGATATACATCAGGATCGTCACGACGACGGCCACCAGGATGCTCAGAAGATACTTGGAGCCCAAGATCTGGGGCAGCCAGCCTGCGTTCGTGCTCTGGTTGATGATACCGATTTTTCCCGATCCCTTCGGGACCTCCCAGACGATGGTATAGAAGGCCACCAGCTGGGTCGCGATATAGTTCATCATCAGGGTCGACAGGGTCTCATTGGTATTCCATTTTGCCTTGAAAAAGGCCGGAACAAAGCCCCAGAAGGCGCCTGCTGCAAGGCTCGCTGCGATCATCACCAAAATCAGGACGCCATTCGGCATTTTGTCACCCAGGCAGATCATGCAGGCTCCGGCAGCGAGACCGCCTACCAGCACCTGACCCTCGCCTCCGATATTCCAAAACTTCATCTTGAAGGCCGGGGTCAGCGCCAGGGCAATCAGAAGCAGAATCGAAAGGTTCTGCAGGGTAATCCAGGTTTTCCGCTCACTTCCGAAGGCGCCGGCAAAGATGGATTTGTAGACGGCGATGGGGTCCACACCGGTGGTAATCGTCGTCAGAATTCCGCAAAGCACCAGAGCCAGGACGATGGCCACGGCCCGGATTTCGATGGATTGATATAAGGGAAGAGCATCCCTTTTGACGATATGAAAAAGCGGTTCTTTTTTATTCATGGCTCTTCTCCCCTCCTACTCTGGTCATCATCAGGCCAACCTCATTTTTATCGGTTTTCCGGGCATCGACGATACCGCTTACCTCACCGCCGCAGAGCACCATGATCTTGTCACAGAGCTCTACCATGACATCCAGATCCTCACCAACGAAGATAACGGCTACGCCCTTCTTTTTCTGCTCATTCAGCAGGTCGTAGATCGTATAAGAGGAATTGATATCCAGGCCTCGTACCGCATAGGCGGTCAAAAGAACCGTCGGTGAGGAAGCAATCTCGCGGCCTACCAGAACTTTTTGCACATTTCCGCCGGAGAGACGGCGAACCGGGGTGGAGATACCGGGGGTTACGACCTCCAGCTCCTTAACGACGGATTCTGCCAGCTTCTTCGAGGGACGGCGGTTTGTAAAGGGACTTCTGCCCTTTCTGAAGGTACGAAGCATCATATTGTCCGCCAGGTCCATATTGGCCACCAGACCCATGCCCAGACGATCCTCCGGCACGAAGGAAAGGGAAACGCCCAGCTCCGCAATCTTCAGCGGATCCTTGCCGATCAGCGGCTCCGCATGGCCGTCCTCCTCGACATACTCGATGTTGCCGCCCTCTACGGGCTGAAGGCCTGCGATGGCCTCCAAAAGCTCCTTCTGGCCGCAGCCGGAGATGCCGGCGATACCCAGGATCTCTCCGCTGTTTGCCGTAAAGGAGACATTCTTCAGCTTCTGAATTCCGTCCTCACTCCGTACATTCAAGCCCTCTACCCGAATCCTCGGCTTCGGATTTACCGGATCCGGACGGTCGATATTCAAGGTTACCGCATGGCCTACCATCATGTTCGTCATCTCGGTGACGGTGGTATCCTTCGTCGCCATACTGCCGATATAGCGGCCGTCCCGCAGAACTGCCACGCGATCCGACAGGGACTCCACCTCATGCATCTTATGGGTAATGATGATGATGGCCTTGCCGTCATCCCGCATCTTTCGAAGGACACGGAAGAGCTTCTCGGTCTCCTGGGGCGTCAATACAGCCGTCGGCTCGTCCAGGATCAGGATATCTGCTCCGCGGTACAGAACCTTGACGATCTCCACGGTCTGCTTCTGGGATACCGACATATCATAGACCTTCTGCTTCGGATTGACCTCGAAGCCATATTTGGTACAGATCTCTTCGACCTTTTTCGAGGCCTCCTTGATATTCAGCTTTCCCTCCAGACCCAGGATGATATTCTCGGTCGCAGAGAGGACATCGATGAGCTTGAAATGCTGATGCACCATACCGATTCCCAAATTCAGGGCATCCTTCGGTGTCTTGATGACCTCTTCCTTGCCGTTGATAAAGATCTGTCCCTCATCCGGATAATAGATACCGGAGAGCATATTCATCAGCGTCGTCTTTCCGCTTCCGTTTTCTCCCAGAAGTGCCAGAATCTCGCCCTTGTAGATCTCGAGACTGACCTTTTCATTGGCCACTACGGAGCCGAAGGTCTTGGTTACATTTTTCATTGAAACTGCGGCTGCTTTGGTTTCCATCTTTCGTTTCCTTCCGTTATTTATCACTGACCCATAGACGGATCAAAAGGACGGCGCGGCATTTTGGCTGCTGCGCCGCCCTGTTTTTTACTTTTTTTGACTCCTTAGAATGCGGTATCCAGAAGTGTGATGCCGTCAATCTGTACATCGAAGTACGGAGCGGAACGGTACTCGGACTCATGGAAGTAACCATCGCTGACTGCCTCATGGTCACCCTCATAGTTTGCATCGGTATCTACGTCTGCCATGTAGGTGGTCAGCTCTGCACCCTCTACTGTGAAGGTCGTGGTATCAAATACATGAAGGTCGCCGGACTCCAGCTTTGCCTTTGCCTCCTCGACTGCTTCCTGCGTTCCCTCTGCTACTGCTGTTCCGAGGTCACTCAGTACTACAGATTCGGTAGCCAGGCTTCCGGTCCAGTCAGCATCGATGGCTTCGCCGTTTGCTACACAGTTGATGGCATACTCAAAGTACGGCTCCCAGTTTACTCTGGAGGATACCAGGAAGGTATTCGGGCAAGCACTCTCGGTGCTTCCGTTGTAGGATACGTTCGGCACACCTGCGGTCTCGCATGCGGTCGGAGCTCCCATGGAGTCTGCATGCTGGCTGATCAGAACACAGCCATTCTCGATAAGCTTGTTTGCTCCCTCTTTCTCAGCGGTCTCATCATACCAGGAACCGGTAAAGGTAACCTCCATCGTAGCCGTCGGGCATACGGAACGAGCGCCCAGGAAGAAGGAGGTATAACCGGAGATAACCTCTGCATAGGTATAAGCTCCTACGTAACCGATCTTTGCCTGATCCTCTGTAATCTCACCGTTTGCAATCATCTCATTCAGCTTCTCGCCTGCTACGATACCTGCCAGATAACGGCCGTCGTAGATGGAAGCGAAAGCATTGTGGAAGTTGTCCAGTCCCTCGGTATGCGCCTTGGTTCCGGTCGCATGGCTGAACTGTACCTCCGGATATTCCTTAGCTGCCTCGATCATATAATCCTCATGACCGAAGCTGTCTGCGAAGATGAAGTCGCAGCCGGCATCTGCCAGCTCGCAGGCTGCCTCGTAGCACTCCTGTCCTTCCGGAATATTGGTCTTTGCCGTATACTCAACACCCAGCTTCTCGCATGCCTCTTTTGCGGCATTCATGAAGTTCAGGTCGTAGGTGGAGTTCTCATCGTGCAGGAAGATAAAGCCTACCTTCATATCGGACAGATCCTTCGTTTCGCCCTCTGCGGTGCTCTCAGCAGCGCTGTCTGCCGCATCGGTAGAAGCAGTGTCCGAAGATCCGCCACAGCCTGCCAGCATGCCGACGGTCATAGTCAGTACAGTAATAAGACTAAGTACTCTCTTTTTCATAACGTTCCTCCTATGTGTTTTCCTTGATTGGATGCTGAGTAAAATCACTTTCACTCGACTCAATACATAAAAGTATACGTGTCTGCCGTTCCCTTTGTCAATAGATTTATTAATTTTTCTTGAAATTTCTGTTCACTTATAAGTACAGCTTATATATTTAATGATCAAGTCTTATAAAATCATCCGTTCGGAACCTCGATCTCCTTGATCAGGAATTCATTTCCCCGGCGCAGATAGGTCTGTGCGCTGCCGCAATGGGGACAGATCTTGCCGTGAGCCACGGTAGGATACTCCTGACCGCAGTCCTCACAGAAGGTGACCGCGTCGATCCGCTCGATCTTAAGCGTAGCCTCCTCCATCACCGCTTCTTTTTTCCTGGCCCAGTTCCAACAGTCGATGAGGTAATCGGGGACAATTCCCGTCACCTCACCGATCTCCAGGGTAACGGCGGAGACCTTTTTTACATGATTTTCCTCCGCCACTTGTTTTACGTCGCGCACAACGTAGAATACGACTCCCAGTTCGTGCATACTATTCTATTCCCTATTTTTCCTTATTTGTCACGATCTTCACCGCACGCTTCAGCTGATACGGAAGGATGTGCTTGAACTTATCCTCCGCCTTTACCATGGTGGAGCACTCCGGATGATCCCGGTGCAGGGTAATGGCGTCGAACTCGCACTTCGTGGTGCAGACACCGCAGCCGATACACTTATTTTCATCCACGATGGTCGCGCCGCAGCCCAGACATCTCGCGGTTTCTTTTCGAACCTGCTCCTCGGTCAGCGTCCGATGCGCATCCTGAAAGGATTTGGCGGATATAGTCTCATCCACGCCCTCCACCTGGCGGGAGGAATTGTCGTAGCTTTCTACCCGGATATTGCTCTTATCCAGCTCGTTGAACTCCCAGCGGTTCCGTCCGATGGTCATATGGCCGCCCTGTACGTAGCGATGCAGGGACTCTGCCGCATAGTGGCCTGCCGCGATGGCATCGATGGCGAATTTCGGTCCTGTATACACGTCGCCGCCTACAAAGATATCCGGCTGGCCGGTCTGGTAGGTCAGCTTGTCTGCCACGATGGCCGGGCCGTTAAAAGTTACGTTCTCGCCCTCCAGCATATTGCCCCAGACGCTTCTCTGTCCCACTGCAAAGATGACGCGGTCGCAAGGGATCTCGATAGTCTCCTTTTCATCATAGGCCGGTGCAAAGCGACCCTCTGCGTTCTTGACGGAGGTACACTTCTTGAAGACGATACCGGTGACCTTGCCGTTCTCAGTCAGAACTTCCTTCGGACCCCAGCCGTTCTGAAGCTTTACGCCGTCCTCACCGGCCTCGCGTACCTCGTCGTCTGCCGCCGGCATCTCCGCTGCGGACTCGAGACAAAGCATATGTACCTCGCTTGCTCCGCTTCTGGCACTGACTCTGGCCGCATCGATGGCTACATTTCCACCGCCTACGACCACGACTCTGCCGGTATAGGAAGTCTTGCCGGTGTTGGCCTCATGCAGGTACTCGAGGGCTGTGATGGTTCCCTCCGCGTCGTCGCCGGGTACACCGGGTCTGCGGCCGGCGCTGCAGCCGATGGCGATGTAGAAGGCCTTGTAGCCCTGCTCCCGCAGCTCCTTTAAGGTCACATCCTTGCCGACCTCTATGCCGGTCTTGATCTCGACGCCCATCTCCCGCATCACATCGATCTCTGCGGCAATGACATCTTTTTCCAATTTATAGGAAGGAATGCCGTAACGGAGCATACCGCCGGGCTCCTCATTTTTCTCAAATACAGTGGGGCGATAGCCTTTTTCTGCCAGATAGAAGGCTGCGCTCATACCTGCCGGGCCGCCGCCGATGATGGCGATCTTCTCCTCGAAATGATCCCTATGGATGCTGGCCGGGATGACCACGGGCGGAATAAAGCGGGTCTCTGCCTTCAGATCCTGCTCTGCGATAAACTTCTTGACTGCATCGATGGCTACAGCCTGGTCGATGGTGCCTCTGGTGCAGGCGTCCTCGCAGCGGCGATTACAGATGCGGCCGCAGACTGCCGGGAACGGGTTCTGCTTCTTAATCAAAGCCAGAGCCTCCTGATATTTGCCCTGGGAAGCCTTCTTTAAATAACCCTGTACGGCGATATGGGCCGGACAGGCAGTCTTACAGGGAGCGGTACCGGACTTGTGGCTGTTGATCCGGTTGTTGTCGCGGTAGTCGGGATCCCATTTGTCCTTGCCCCATTTTACGGCGTCCGGAAGCTGCTGCTTCGGGTACTTGACCTCGGTACCGTCCTTCTGACAGAGCTTCTGACCAAGGCGGGTAGCGCCTGCCGGACAATACTCCACGCAGCGGCCGCAGGCCACGCATTTATCCTTGTCCACGTGCGCCACGTATGCGGAGCGGGACATGTTCGGGGTATTGAAAAGCTGAGAGGTCCGCAGTGCGTTACAGATATTTACATTACAGTTGCAGATACCGAAGATCTTGTTGTCGCCGTCGATATTGGTGATCTGGTGTACGAAGCCATTTTCCTCGGCGCGCTTAAGGATGGCCATGGCTTCCTCGTAGGTGATGTCGTGGCCCTTGCCGGTCTCGCGGCAGTAGTCCGCGAAATCGCCCACGCCGATGCACCAGCCGAAATCGTCGTCCGCTACGCCCTCGCCGATGACCTTACGGGAAGCACGGCAGGAACAGCGGCCTACGCCGATGTGACCCTCGTATTTCTTCAGCCAGTAGGACAGGTGCTCAATGTCGATGGACTGATTTTCCATGGAAATGGCTTTCTCCACCGGGATGACATGCATGCCGACGCCTGCGCCTCCGGGTGGTACCATCTGGGTGATGCCGGCCAGCGGGATGTAGGTCATACGCTCGAAGAAGGAGGCTACGTCCGGGTGATCCTTAAGTCTGGGGTTGCTTCCGTCCGGCAGCTCCTCCATATTGAACAGCTCCGCGGAGCCCGGTACGAACATGGGCAGGACGTATCTGCGCTCGGTGGGCTCGTGGGTGCGGCCGTTATGGTCGTAATGGTAGCCGTAATCGTACTCCAGCAGGCCGATGTAGCTCATCTCATCCAGCAGCTTCTGGAATTTCTCTTCGCCCTCTTTGGGGATCTTGTTCAGGTGGCACATCTCGGAAAAGGTGTAGGGTACGCGCTTTTTCATCGACAAGCCGACCTCTGCCATCTCCTCGGTAATGATTTCCGCCAGGCCCCAGTACTCCGGGTCCTCCACCTTCACGCCGCCGAAGATATGTCCGGCTACGTCGGTGATTTTGCGTCCCAGCTTGATGATTTTCTCACTGGGTGCTTTGTCGTGCTTGTGGTTCGCGGGCCACTGGTTGTATTGTTCCATGTCAAACATAAGTTTGGTCTCCTTTTCTTTTTTTCTGATACTATAAAAGCTTTATCTCTAACTTCTCCAGCTCTCTGCCTCTTTTACAATCCAGTCGGCCAGGGCCTCCACGCCCTCCCCGGTCTTTGCGGAGATGTAGAGAATCGTAATGTTCGGGTTTCGAAGCTTTGCATTCGCCTCTAGCTTTTCTTTGCTGAAATCAAAATACGGCAGCACATCCGTCTTATTGACCACCAGCAGATCGCATTTCTCATACATCAGCGGATATTTCAGCGGCTTGTCGTCTCCCTCCGGCACGGACAGGATTGTCATATTTTTGACAGATCCCGTGTCAAATTCTGCCGGACATACCAGATTTCCCACATTTTCCAGAATCACCAGCTCCGCGTCGTCGAGACCGAACTCATAGAGACCCTGTCTCGTCATATCCGCATCCAGATGGCACATGCCGCCGGTATGAATCTGGATGGACTTCACGCCCGCCCTGGCCATGGTCTCGGCATCCACCGCCGAGTCAATGTCTGCCTCCATGACACCCATATTTATGCGGCCTTCCAAGGCTTTTGCCAAGGCCAGCAGGGTAGTGGTTT
>CAVFGF010000079.1:0-10237 GCA_963621925.1 Alistipes onderdonkii
CGCACCGGGCAACCTAACGTTTTCGCCGGCATGTAACTCCCACACGGCACGTCATAATCGAGTGTGCCGGAATAGCGAACGCCTGGGTGGAAGTGTCCAGCTGTCGAATGAACTGGAACTATCCCCAGAGGCCGTGAACGATACCAACAAATTCGCAATGGAAGTGCTGTTCCGCGCCATGGAACGTTGGTTACCCTGCCACCGGCGGCTTTTTGCTCTACTGGCGGGAAGTTTTTGAAGCTCTCCGACTCAGGCGCTCGGACAGCTCCGACAGGCCCGCGGCCGCCATGGGCAGCATCATCACAAAATAGGGAAGGATATAGCGCCCCTTGGCCTCCCAGATCATATGAAACAGGAAGCCGCCGAAGATCGCGGTCGCCAGCACCAGCACCGACAGATCCTTCTTTTCCCAAAAATGAAAGAGGAGCCAGAGAAAGACGCCCCCGTAGATCAGGCTCTGGTAACCATTCATAAACCAGACAAAAAACGTATGTAGTTTCCCGTGAAAGATGCTCTCGGCCACCGCTCCTCTCGGCTCATCTCCGCCGATATGGGTCATGGCGTAGCACTCATAGGTGGGATCGTTCCATTCGCTGGTAAATTTTCCCCAAAAGAAGCGAAGGGCATATTTCGGATGATGAAGAAATTCAGAAGCCGAGGCCTTGATATCCTGCTTTGCCAGCGTCTCCGAGGTCTCATAGTCAAAATCCGCCTCTCCCCAGTAGTTGTGAAGAATGTAGCCGTTCGACCAGCCGGGTGCTCCCTCGCCCTGCTGCAGCCCCATCGCCACATAGAGAAGCATCGGTGCCCCCTGATTCAGCTCTATCCCGGAGCGTGCCTCATAGCTGCTGCGCAGGGCTGTCCGAGCTCCCCCGAAGGTCAGCACCAGAAGCAGAGCGGCCACCAGCGGCCGGATATTCCGCTCTCCCAAGGCCGTCGTCACCAGAATCAGTACAAAGGCCATCAGGAGAATGAGGCAGTTATTACGGGTCAGGCAGGCTAGAGCGCAGGTGACACAGGCAAAAGCCAGCCACAGGAGCCGTTTCCGTCCCGCCCCGTGCTTCCGGTATTCCAGGAACCCTAAGAGTGCCAGAGCCGAGAAGGTAATCGACGGCATTTCCCCATAGACAAAGACGACATAAAAAAGCAGCGGAAAGCAGCCTGCTGCCAGTAAAAGATAATGAATCCAGGCCTCTTTTCGTCTGGTCAGGCATCTCGTGATCCGATATCCCGCATAGACCGTCACGGTCGCTCCGATGCAGTTTAGATACTCAAAGGCCAGATAATTGCCATTTCCAAAGAGGGCAAAGGTCAGCTCCAGAAGCGCCGTCAGTCCCAGCTGATGGGGATGAATATAGAGATATTTCTCATAGGAATCGATGGTCAGCATCTCGTAGTTGCCATCCAGAAACTGGGACGCAGCCGTGCAAACCGAGTTTTGATCGCCCAGAGGCAGGCACTTGGCCGCACCGACCCACCAGATCCCGAAAAGCAGGGTATAGAGGCAGACAGCTCCGGCCAGAAGGCGAATTCGTCTCTCCTGCCCTTCTTCCCTTTTCAGGAGCCATCCGGTGATCCCGTGCATCACAAATAGAAAACATCCACAAAAAAGCAAGACCAATGGAAAGATATCCACCTTCGTATAGGGAATTTCCTCATAAGTCGCCGCGAAATACGAGGTCAGAAACAGACTGACTCCTGTCAGCATACTAAAAAGCAGAAGGCTGAAAACCGAAACAGTCCGATCAGCCAGCTTGAGCAGCTTCATCCTTTTTCCTCCATCCTGTAAGTGCATTTCCAAATTCTGTAAGGCCTCCCGCAGCCATCGGGACCATGCAGATAAAATAGGGAAGCACATAGCGAGATTTCGCCTCCCAGAGCTCATGGAACAAGACGCCTCCCAGTACGCCGACCAACAGAAGATACCATTCGATGGAACGCTTTTCCTTCCTTTTATAGAGAAGCAGGAAAAGAATACTTCCGTAGATCAAAAGCTGATAGGGATCCATGAAGCGCTCCAGCAGCTTCTTTATATTTCCGTCATACATACTGACCCCCAGGGCATTTCGTTCCAGATCCGTAGCATGTGTCATCATAAAACAGCCATAGGTAGGATCATTCCATTGGCTGGTGAATTTCCGGAAATAGAAATCCACCGCATAGAGAGGATCCTTCAAAAATACCTTTGCCCGGGTCTTGATTTCTGCGATGCCCAGAGCCTTCGCCGTCGGAGCATTATAAGAGCATACATCCTGATAGATATAGATGGAATATCCATTATACCAGCCGGCCTCCTTATCCCCCTCCTGCATCCCCATCGCAATCCAGAGAACCGAGGGCATCCCGTCATTCAATTCTGTTCCTGATTTCTCTTCATAATAATGATACAGCGTCTCCCGGCTTCCCAGAATTCCGGCACTCATAAGCAAAATACAAAGCAGATAAATCCATTTTTTTTCTGAAATTGCTTTTACTACAAGTACGCAGCAAACCGCAATCAGAAGAATCAGACTATTGCTGCGAAGCAGCACCGCCAGGCTGGCCGCCGGGACCATGGCTGCTATATGCCGCTTTTTCCCTGTTTTCAGGAGCGCAAGGGTCTGCCAGATCAGAATCATCGAGAGAAAAATCGAAGCCACATCACTGTATACATAAGCACTGAAAATCAGTAACGGAAAACATACGGCAACCAGTAACAGATAGCTTACTTCTACTTTTCTTCTGTCAAAAAGCAATGCTGTAATCCGATACCCTGCATAAACTGTACCTGTAATCTCCAGAACATTTAATAGCTGAAAGGCTGTATAATTATTTACACCAAACAGATAAAATACCAGCTCCTCGAAGGCCACGATGCTGATCTGAAACGGATAGTAATACAAATATTTGCTATATTCCAAGCGGCCGTAGTTTCCTTCCAGGAACCGCTCTGCACTGCTTGACACCATGGCCTGATCCGAGACCGGCGTGCTCTTTGCCAGGAGTACCCAGGCCGTCCCGAAGGCCAGACACCAGAGCAGCACTGCCGCCAGGATATACTGTACCTGCTTTTTTCCTTTTTCCTCGTCCTCGCTTATCCGAGCTGCGATCTTCCAGATCACCAGGCCGATCAAGAGCGCTGCCAGCAGGGTCAGCGGAAAGCATGCGATCCTCTGGTAGGGAATCTCCCCATCATAATCTGCCGCAAAATATCTGGTAAAAATCAGGCTCGTCCCCGTAAGCAGCAGGAAAGTAAGCGTACTCAAAAGCCAGACCAGCCTGCAGGAAAATATTTCCAGTGTCCCATGTGTTTTGTTTTGGTTTTTCATCTCTTTTTCCATTTCTTGTCTGCTGATTTCGAAAGCCCCGCAAGCCCCTCCGCCGCCGCCGGCAGCAGCAGGACGAAATAAAACAGGCCATAGCGTCCCTTGACCTCCCAGAGCATATGGAAGAGATAGCCTCCCAGGAGGATCAAAAGCGGCAGACATTGCTCCAAGCGGTATCGACGTTTCCATCCAAGGAGAGCAAAAATCGAAGCCCCCAGGAAGATCAGCGAATGGTAACCGTTCATAAAGAAGGCCAGAAGCGGGGTCTCAGAGCTTCCGCTCGTCACCTGACAGCCGTAGCTCGCATCGTTCCACTGGCTGACAAATTTATCCAGGAAAAAGACGGCTGCCGCCTTTGGATTTTCCTTAAAGCCCTGCAGGGATACGGAAATCGCTGCCTTTGCCAGCTCGTCCGCCGTCTCCGGGTCATAATTTGCCTTTTCCTTATAGATCTGATCCGGAAATTCATTCCACCAGCCGGCGCTCATGCCCTCGCCCTGGAGCCCCATGGCCACCCAGAGGGACTTCGGCATCCCCTGATCGAGGGGCCAGCCGCTGCGGGCCTCGTAAAGCTTCGTCATGCCCGGCTGAGCCAGCAGGATAACTGCCACCAGCGGGATCAACCACAGAGCCAGCTCCTTTTTTCGCTCCCCGATGGCCTTCATCAGCATCACGATAGCGATGGCCACCACCGCAATCAGGGCATTGTTCTTCATATAAACGGCAAAAACCAGAGCAAGCGCCAGCAGGATAAACTGCCAAAGCTTCTTTTTCCGCAGCCACAAAAGGAACAGCCATAAGCCTAAGGAAACTGCCGCCACAGCCAGCACCTCTCCGTAGATCACATTCGTATAGATCAACAGGGGCAGGCAGCCTGCTGCCAGCAGCAGATACGTGACCTTCGACCGGTCATTTTCATAGAGAAGACCGGTGATCCGGTAGCCACTGAAAACCAACACCAGAACGCCCAAAGTATTCAGCATCCGGAAGGCAAACAGATTCTCATAACCGAAGATCCGGTAGACCACCTCCAAAAGCAGCGCCTGCCCCGCCTGGTGGGGATAGGTATAGAGGTAATCCATCGCACTCTCTCCCACATCCCCGGTGGCAAAGCCGCCGGCAATCGCATGGAGATAGATAGGATCGGAGCGCAGGGCACTCTTGGCCAACAGATTCCAGGCGATGCAAAATACTGCACAGTAACCCAGTACCGCAAAGAGCAGGAAGTTTAGGTTTCGCTTTCTCTGCTCTTCCTTTTTCAGGATCAGCCGTCCCGCAAGGGTCAAAAATACCAGGCTTGCCGCTACAAACAGCAGCATCAGCAGCACCGGATCCTTTTGCTCCAGCGGCACCTCGAGGTCATTGCTCTGGTAGACCGTTGTAAAAATCAAGCTATAGAGGAAGAGAAAGGCGGAGGGAAGCCCGGCCAGTAAGAGAACCGCCCTGGCACTGAAGCCTTCCAGCTTTCCCCGAAGCTTGTTTCCTTTTTCCCGGACTTTCTCCTTTTTCCGCCATCCGGTCAACCTTCGAAGCAGCTCCTCCCAGGCGCAGGCCGCCATCGGAATCATCATCATAAAGTATGGGAACACATACCGGGATTTTGCCTCCCAGAATATGTAAAAAATAAATCCTCCGATCACGACGATCAAAAGCCCCAGCTTCTCCACCGGGATCTTCCTTCGGATCATCAAAAGCAGGTAGAACAGGGCGCCCCAGTAAATCAGACTTTGGTAGATATCCATTACCCGCACGAAGGGCTTCCAGAGATCTCCCTTGTAAAGCCGATCCATAAAGGCACTGCGCTCGGACCAGCGGTGGTTCGTCTCCACCTGGCAGGCATAGGTCGGCTCACTCCATTGGCTGACGATCTTCCGCTTATAGAAATCCAGCATATAAGAAGGATCGGCTTTAAATTTGGCCATGGACTCTGCGATGACCTCCTTCGATCGCTCTGTCGCCAGCTCCTGATCCCGGCCGCATTCATCCACAAAGAGGTCCCAGGCCAGGCCGTTGTACCAGCCGGCCTCCTTGCCGTCCTCCCCCTCCTGGGTCGCCATGGCGACCCAGAGAATCGAGGGCATCGGATGCGTCAAATCGACGCCCAACCGGCCTTCGTAGTACTTTACCAGGCCCATATGCCCGACGAAATAAAGGGCGATGCAGGCCAAAAGTGCCAGCATATGTCGAAGCCTCTTGTCCGCGATCGTCTTCACCACCAGCACACAGGCCATGGCTGCCAGGACGATATAGCAATTGCTTCTGACCAGGCAGGCAGCGGCGATGGAGAGGGCCATAAACAGGATATCCCGCATCCTCTGCTTTCGGAGATACAAAAGCAGGGTATAAATTGAAAGCATCGAAAATAAAATCGACAGCACCTCACCATAGATAAAGGGCACGTAGATGATCAGCGGCCAGCAGCCCAGCATCGTCAGGAGGAAATAGACCCCTGCCTCCTCCCGCCCGGAGAGCTCCTTGGTAAGCCCGTATCCGGTCAGTACAAGACAGGACGCTGCCACCGCATTCAATGCCTGAAACAGGCGATAGTTCTCCCAGCCCGCGATGCGGTACAGGGTTTGCAGAATGGAAATAATTCCCAGCTGCTGCGTATAAGAGGTGATATAATCGATGTCGTGGGCGCTGACATCATTGATGCCGTTGGCAAACTGATTGCCGAAGAAGGAGATCATCTCCCCGTCCCACATCATATGATAATGGCATAAAAAGGCCCAGACAAAACCGAAGATTCCGATATAGGCGCTGGTAAAGACCAGAAGGATCCGGATATTGCGCTTTCTGTGGGCCTCGTTTTTTAGGATGATTCTCGCTGCATAAAACAGCAAAACGAGGATTACCGCTATAGACAGCAATGACAGAACAACCGGATCCTTTACAAGCTCCAGTTCCTCTGTCCTGTTGGCGGTGAATTCCTCTGTGTAAAATAAGCTGTAAAGGGACAGGAATCCTAAGATTAGGATTCCTATCCCTGCTGCCGCTCGGCTGCAAAAATATTCAAATTTCTTTGTGTCCATAAACTTCCCTTTTATCGAAAATACTTTACGCCGGACTCGAAGAGCTGTAAGTCCTGCTCTCCGTAAATATTGATGGCTACGGAGTCGCCGCGACGCTCGGAGTGCGCCATCTTGCCAAGAACTCGTCCGTCCGGGCTGGTGATGCCCTCGATGCTTGCATAGGAGCCGTTGACATTCCAGTACTCATCCATGCTGGCCTCACCCTCCGGATTGACATACTGGGTAGCGACCTGGCCGTTTGCAAAGAGCTTATCGATCCATTCCTTGCTTGCCACAAAGCGACCCTCGCCGTGGGACGCCGGGTTGACATAAGTCTTGCCAAGCTCGGCACCGATAAGCCACGGGGACTTATTGGTAACTACCTTCGTATAGACCATCTTGGATACATGGCGGTTGATGGTATTGAAGGTCAGGGTCGGGGAATCCTCTTTCTGTCCCACGATCTCACCGTAGGGTACCAGTCCCAGCTTGATCAGAGCCTGGAAGCCGTTGCAGATACCCAGAGCCAGTCCGTCGCGCTCGTTTAAGAGCTTCATCACGGCCTCTTTCATGCGGGCATTCTGGAAGGCCGTCGCGAAGAACTTTGCGGAGCCGTCCGGCTCATCGCCTGCGGAGAAGCCGCCCGGGAACATGATGATCTGCGCCTGAGCGATGGCCTTTTCAAACTCCTCCACGGATTCGCGGATATCGTCCGCGGTCAGGTTGCGGAATACCTTGGTAATCACGTCCGCGCCTGCGCGTTCGAAGGCCTTCGCGCTGTCGTACTCGCAGTTGGTGCCCGGGAAAACCGGGATAAATACGGTAGGACGGGCTACCTTGTGCTTGCATACATAGACGCTGTCCGCTTTGTAAAGTGGGCTCTCCACCTTCTCGGTTCCTGCCGCTGCCTTGGTCGGGAAGACCTTCTCCAGGGGTGCCTCCCAGGTTTTCAGTGCTTCCTCGATATCAATCTTCATATCACCGTAAGCGAAGCCGCTCTCGGTAACCTCTCCGACTACGGTATACGTTACACCCAGTTCATTTACCTTATCCGCCGGAACCTCGGCTACGATATCGCCGAAGCCTGCGGTAAACAGGTCTCTCTTATCTACATTTGCCTCAATCTTAACGCCTAAGCGATTGCCGAAGGACATCTTGCTGACTGCGGCTGCCAGTCCTGCGCCGTCCAGGGCGTAGGCGGAAAGAATCCGTCCTGCCTTCACGTCCGCAAAGAACTTGCCGTACAGGTCCTTGATCTCCTCATAATCCGGCAGCTCGTAAGCGTCTCTGTGAATCTGCACCAGTACCAGCTTGCTGCCTGCCTTCTTCAGCTCCGGTGTGAGGATGGTCTTGTCGCTGGCGATGTCCACCGCAAAGGAAACCAGGGTGGGCGGTACGTCGATCTCATTGAAGGTACCGGACATACTGTCCTTTCCTCCGATGGAGGGCAATCCAAAGCCCAACTGCGCGCTGTACGCACCCAGGAGCGCCGCGAAGGGCTGGCTCCAGCGATGGGGATCCTCGGTCATTCTGCGGAAGTACTCCTGGAAGGTGAAGCGGATCTTGCTGTAGTCGCCGCCTGCTGCCACGATTCTTGCCACAGACTCAATCACTGCATAGACCGCTCCGTGATAGGGGCTCCAGCTGGACAGATAGGGGTCGAAGCCATAGCTCATCATCGTGACCACATCGGTCTTGCCCTTCAGTACCGGAAGCTTCGCCACCATGGCCTGGGTCTCGGTCAGCTGGTATTTGCCGCCGTAGGGCATCAGGACGCTGCCTGCGCCGATGGAGCTGTCGAACATCTCCACCAGACCCTTCTGGGAGCATACATTTAAGTCTTTCAGGGTATCCAGCCATTTGGTGCGGACATCCTCGACCTCATTTCTTACAAAATAGTTATCCTGCTCGGCGGGCAGGTCTACTGCTACGGTCGTCTCCTGGTGCGCACCGTTGGTATCCAGGAAGGCACGGGAGATATTGACGATCTCCTTGCCTCTCCAGGAGAGTACCAGTCTCGGATCCTCGGTAACCACTGCGACGGTGGTAGCCTCCAGGTTCTCCTCTGCGGCATATTTCAGGAACTCTGCCTCATCCTTTTTATCTACGACTACGGCCATACGCTCCTGGGATTCGGAAATGGCAATCTCGGTACCATCCAGGCCTGCGTATTTCTTCGGAACCAGATCGAGATTCACCTTCAGGCCGTCTGCCAGCTCGCCGATGGCTACGGATACACCGCCTGCGCCGAAATCGTTGCACTTCTTGATCAGGCGGGTGACCTCCGGACGGCGGAACAGTCTCTGAATCTTGCGCTCGGTGGGGGCATTACCCTTCTGCACCTCCGCGCCGCAGGTCTCGATGGATTTCTCGGTATGAACCTTGGAGGATCCGGTAGCGCCGCCGCAGCCGTCGCGTCCGGTCTCGCCGCCAAGCAAAATGATCAGATCGCCCGGATCGGAGGTCTCGCGAATGACATCCTTTCTGGGAGCTGCGCCCATGACAGCACCGATCTCCATACGCTTCGCCACGTAGTTGGGATGATAAATTTCTTTTACATAACCGGTAGCCAGTCCGATCTGGTTGCCGTAGGAGCTGTAGCCGTGGGCTGCGCCCCGTACCAGCTTCTTCTGGGGCAGCTTGCCCTTCAGGGTCTCCTTCACGGATACGGTGGGGTCAGCCGCGCCGGTCACACGCATAGCCTGGTATACATAGGTACGGCCTGACAGCGGGTCGCGAATCGCACCGCCGAGGCAGGTCGCCGCTCCACCGAAGGGCTCGATCTCCGTCGGATGGTTGTGGGTCTCATTTTTAAAGTTGACCAGCCACTCCTCTACTTCTCCGTCGATTTCCACCGGAACGACGATGGAGCAGGCGTTGATCTCATCGGACTCTTCCTGATCCTGAAGCTTTCCTTCTGCTTTCAGCTTCCGCATGGCCATCAGCGCCAGATCCATCAGGCAGACAAATTTGTCCTTTCTTCCCTTGAAGATCTCGGCCCGGTCAGTCAGGTACTGCTGGTAGGTGGCCTCGATGGGCTTCTTATAATAACCGTCCTCGAAGCTTACATCGGTCAGCTCCGTCGAGAAGGTGGTATGACGGCAGTGATCGGACCAATAGGTATCCAGCACACGGATCTCGGTCATGGACGGATTTCTCTTTTCCTCGCCCTTGAAATAGTTCTGGATATGCTGGAAATCCCGGAAGGTCATGGCCAGGTTCAGGGAGCTGTAGAGCTCCTTTAAAGCGGCCTCCTCCATGTCGCAGAAGCCGTCGAAAATCTTCACGTCCGCCGGCTCATCAAAGACGGTCACCAGAGTATCCGGCTTCTCTATCGCTGCCTCGCGGGAGTCTACCGGGTTGATGCAATAGCTCTTGATGGAAGCCAGCTCTTCCTCGGAAATACCGCCCTCGATGACGTAGGTGGTGGCGGTGCGGATCACCGGCTGCTCGTCCTCCTTCAGGAAGCGCACGCACTGTACGGCAGAATCCGCCCTCTGGTCAAACTGTCCCGGCAGGTACTCTACGCTGAATACATGGGCATCCGGCGCGGTCTCAAAATCCTCATGATAGAGCAGATCGACAGGCGGCTCGGAAAATACCGTCCGGCAGGCCCGCTCGAATACCTCTTCGGAGATATTCTCTACATCGTAGCGAATCAGCACCCGCACACTTTTCACATCCTCGATGCCGAGGAAGCTTTGAATTTCCTCCAAAAGCTCTGCTGCCTTTACCGCAAAGGCTTCCTTTTTCTCTACATAGATTCTTCTTACATCACTCATGACTGACCTCCTACGAAATATTTCGCACGGTATCCTACGGAAATGCTGATTAAATCAGCATTTCCGTAGTACCTCCGGTGGATCACACGGATTTGCAAGGGAATTTGCTGCTTCGCAGCGCAAATCCGGCGAGGGAAAC
>CAVFGF010000080.1:0-10221 GCA_963621925.1 Alistipes onderdonkii
CGATAAATTTTAACAGCTCATCAAAGAATTCATTAAGAGATGTTGAATTGTTTAAGGCAACAACAGTATTTTTTATACCAAATGAAAATGGGGTTAGTGAATTAACCGATAACCTTAAAAGTATTCGTAGTAGTAATCAAGAAAATTACAGGGTAGACACAGACAATACATCAAGTGTTCGAGGATACATTTCTGTTTTCTTTCGATATGTTACATTGGGAGGAAATGAATTTATAGATTTGGAATCAGTTAGTGGCGGGTATGAGGTGTTGGATAGCAGTGTTTCTGTTCGTGCGCAGTCAGTTTATATAGCGCAAAATGGACGGACTTATTCAAGTGGATACAAAACACAAACAACAGATAAAGGGGTATCGGGAACGTCCTGGGCAGTTACACCTTCAGCTAATTGGCTGCCGGTGCAAACAGGAGTTTCGGGAACATTTGCCGGTGCAAATTATTCTTTCACAATGAAAAGAGCAAGCTCCAGTTACTGGTCACATAAAATATATAACTGCGTAGAAGGTAATCCAATAGGATAAACATTCGGGATTACAGAAAAGGTGAACGTTAGAGAAGCAGTAACATAGATATGCGGCGCGACTGAAAAGATAGGTTACGCCGCATTCGATTTGGGAGAGAATAATGAATAAACTCAAAGAAACCCTGGGATTCCTATTTTTGACAGCTGCAGAGATTTTGACAATTGCATACGATTCTATTTTATACAGATTACAAAGAGAAGCGGCGGCATGGTTTGATACCTACAGATATTTTGCTATAAGATTTATACCCGTGTTTTTGCTTGGATTTTTGATTACATTTGCACTCTGTTTATCAAATAAAAGGAAAATACTATTTTGGTTTGCTCTCTATTTTTTTGCCGATATCATGATCCTTTCTATCAATCATTTTTATTTTTTGCTGTATGATTTTATTGGCATATCCTTTGCAATTGGTTTGAATATGGGGGGCACAGTTTGCATGATCACTCGATTGCATACAGAGCGCGAATGATTTGTATACGATCTTTTATAGATTCAAAATCAGATAAATGATACAATGTTGTCATCGAATGATGACAGGAGATGACAACGTGCGGCGACGCATCAAGAAGAAAAAGGGATTGATTCCGGACCTGCAATATGAAAAGATAAAAAAACAATGGATAGCTGAATTGGATCAGAAGCTAAATGTTCCGGAGGAAAGCAGGTGCAATGTTAACCGAACAGATAAAATAGGTTGACAATCCGAACGCGATTCTGTATATTACAGAGAGAAAAGAAAAAGTAACTGTAACTGTGAAAATGCTGAACAGTTACGAACAAGGAGAGCAACAATGCATACAGAATCGAAAAAAAACACAAAGAAACTGACGACCTATCAGCTGACCCTGACCGCGGTGATGACCGCCGTGATCTGCGTGCTGAGCCCGATATCTTTAAGCATTCCAATTAGCCCGGTGCCGATTTCTCTGGGAAGTATGGCGGTTTATCTGGCGGTTACCGTGCTGGGAATGAAGCTGGGAACGATAAGCTGCGGACTCTATCTGCTTTTGGGTCTTATCGGTCTTCCGGTCTATGCAGGGGGAAGCGCCGGAGCGGACAAGCTGTTTGGACCTACCGGCGGGTATCTGATCGGCTTTTTGTTCCTGGCTCTGATTGCAGGCGCCTTCGTGGGACGCTTTCCGGAGAAAAAAGGAAAAAATATCGCTTTTGCGATGGTAGGCATGGTGCTTGGAACGATTGTTCTGTATATCCTGGGCACCGCATGGCTGGCTTATTCGGCAGGCATGGATTTTCAGGCGGCACTGTGGGCAGGTGTGATTCCCTTTATCCCGGGTGACCTGGTGAAAATGGTAGCCGCGGTTCTGGTCGGAAATATACTTCGTACAAGGCTTCTTCAGGCAGGGCTTTTAAATTTGAAATAAAGGCGGGAAGAGTGAACAAATAGACCTTGAAACGCTCATAAACAGCATTGACTTTTAATAGACAAACTGCTATATTCTATGGTAGAAAAAGCGCAACTGGTCAGGCAGTAAACAGTTACGAAGAGCGTAAAAACAGACAGCAGAAATGAGAAGAAGACCGGGTTTTGCGAAAATGAGGGGCATGAGGACAACCCATTATTTTACGCAATATCTGGCTTCTTTTTCGACTGTCGGTTTATCCGTATCTGGGCAGCGCTTAGCAAAATCAAGTCAGGGAGGAATAGGTTCATGGAGACTCGTCAGGGCAAGAGCGTGTTTTCCGGTGTAGCCATCGGAAAGCTTTTTATCTACAAGAAGGCAAAACAGGTTGTAGAGAAAAACAGCATTGAGGATACTGCAGCAGAAGTGGCTCGTTATATGGCTGCAAAGGAAAAGGCAAAAGAGCAGCTGGAAATGCTGAAAGAAAAGACGATGAAGGATGTAGGAGAGGCTGAGGCTGAGATTTTCGAGGCTCACCAGATGCTTCTGGAGGATCTGGATTTCGTAGAAGGCATCACAGGCATGATTGAGAACGACAAGGTCAATGCAGAGTATGCAGTCTTTGTGACCGGTGAGCAGTGCGCAGCATTGTTCTTGAGCATGGACGATGATTATATGCGCGGACGCGCAGCCGATGTCAACGATATTTCCAGCCGTCTGATTGCGATCTTGAGCGGAACCCAGGTCAGCGCAGAGGCGATGCCGGAACCGGTGATTATCATGGCAGAGGATCTGGCACCCAGCGAGACCGTACAGTTTGAGAAGGACAAGATCCTGGCATTGGTAACCCAGAAGGGTTCTGCAAACTCTCATACCGCAATTCTGGCGCGTATGATGAATATTCCGTGTATCGTGACGGCAGATATCGATCTGGATCCGGAGCTTACCGGTAAGGAAGGTATCGTAGACGGCTTTACCGGTAAGATTTATATCGAGCCGGACGAGGTAACGGCTGCAGTGATGGCTGAGAAGAAGAAGCGCGAGGAAGAGCGCAAGCTCCTGCTTCAGAGCCTGAAGGGACTGCCGACCGTGACCAAGAGCGGCAAGCATATCCACCTGTATTCCAATATCGGAAGCGAGGAGGATGTCGATGCGGTTCTGGAGAATGACTCCGAGGGCATCGGCCTGTTCCGCAGTGAGTTCCTGTATCTGGGCCGCGATACCTACCCGACGGAGGAGGAGCAGTTCCAGGTATATAAGAATGTAATTTCGAAGATGAACGGCAAGAAGGTCATCATCCGTACCCTGGATATCGGAGCAGATAAGCAGGCAGATTATTTCCAGATTCCGAAGGAAGAGAATCCGGCCATGGGCTTCCGTGCCATCCGTATTTGCCTGGCCAGACCGGAAGTATTCAAGACTCAGCTGCGTGCGATCTATCGGGCCAGTGCCTATGGTACTGCATCCATTATGTTCCCGATGATTATCTCCGTGGCAGAGGTAAAGAAGATCAAAGAGATCGTAGAGGAAGTAAAGCAGGAGCTGCAGCAGGCAGATATCCCCTTCGGCGATGTAGAGCTCGGTATCATGGTGGAGACACCGGCTGCCGTCATGATCGCAGATATGCTGGCTCCGGAGGTAGACTTCTTCAGCATCGGAACCAATGACCTGACCCAGTATACCCTGGCTATCGACCGTCAGAACCAGTCTCTGGATAATATCTATGATCCGCATCACGAGGCAGTGCTTCGTATGATTCAGAGAACCATCGAGTGTGCCCATGCCCATGGAGCATGGTGTGGTATCTGCGGAGAGCTGGGTGCAGATATGGAGCTGACCCGCCGCTTTATCCAGATGGGTATCGACGAGCTTTCCGTATCTCCTGTCTTTACGCTGGAGCTGCGCAAGAAGATCCGCGAGACAGAATAAGCTTTCAAACGATAGGTGACCGGAGGCAGTCCGGTTTATCGCTATAAAATTATTACAACAAAAGGAGAATCTACCATGAAAGAGTTTAAGTATGTAGTACAGGATGAGCTTGGTCTTCACGCAAGACCGGCAGGACTTCTGGTAAAGGAGGCTGCAAAGTATAAGAGCGCCATTACCGTAGACAGCGGAGTAAAGAAGGCAGATGCCAAGAGAATCATGGCTGTTATGTCCATGGGCGTAAAGCAGGGCGTAGAGGTTACCGTTACCGTAGACGGTGAGGATGAGGATGCTGCTTTTGAGGCAATCAAGAACTTCTTCGAGACCAATCTGTAAAAACGATTTTAGTGAGATAAGGCACAGTCATTTGCGACTGTGCCTTTTTTCTTAAAGATTGCGTGAAGGAGAAAAAAGTGTTATGGTAATATAGAGTTTAAAATAGAGGAGAAAATAAGATGACGATAGAAGAGTTGAAGGCTTATGAGCTGCTGGAAAAACGCGAGATTGAGGAGCTGCATTCCACAGGCTATTACCTGAAGCACAAAAAGACGGGGGCGAAGGTTTGCCTCCTTTCCAATGACGACGAGAATAAGGTCTTCTATATCGGTTTTCGGACACCGGCGCCGGATGATACCGGTGTAGCCCATATCCTGGAGCATTCCGTGCTCTGCGGCTCGAAGGAATTTCCGGTAAAGGATCCCTTTGTGGAGCTGGCCAAGGGCTCTCTGAATACCTTTTTAAATGCCATGACCTACCCGGACAAGACCGTATATCCTGTGGCGAGCTGCAATGACAAGGATTTTCAGAACCTGATTCATGTATACATGGATGCGGTTTTCTATCCGAATATCTATCAGAAGAAAGAAATTTTCTGCCAGGAGGGCTGGCATTACGAGATGGAGAAGGAGGATGGCGAGCTGACGGTCAACGGTGTCGTTTACAATGAGATGAAGGGCGCCTTTTCTTCCCCGGAGGGAGTACTGGAGCGGGAGATCCTAAATTCCCTTTACCCGGATACCACCTATGCGAATGAGTCCGGCGGTGATCCGGAATTTATTCCGACGCTGACGCGCGAGCAGTTTCTGGACTTCCACAGCCGCTATTATCATCCGTCGAACAGCTATATCTTCCTGTACGGCAATTGCGATATGGCGGAAAAGCTTATTTGGCTTGATGAAAAGTACCTGAGCCATTATGACTATCTGTCCATCGATTCGGAGATTCGAACCCAGCCTCCCTTTGAAAAAATGCGGGAGATTGTGAAGGAATATTCGATTTCAGCCGAGGAGAGCGAGGAAGACCATACGTATCTCTCCTACAATAAATCTGTGGGAGATACCCTGGATCCGAAGCTTTATCTGGCAATGCAGGTATTGGAATATGTCCTTTTGTCTGCCACCGGTGCACCCCTGAAGGAGGCTCTTTTGGATGCCGGCATCGGACAGGATATCATGAGCTCCTATGATAATGGCGTCAAGCAGCCTATTTTTTCTATTATTGCGAAAAATGCAAATGAAGATCAAAAAGATACATTTGTGGAAGTGCTCGAAAGCACCTTGAAGAAGCTGGCTGAGGAGGGGCTGGACGAGAAGGCACTCCGTGCAGGCATCAATTATTTCGAATTCAGGTATCGGGAGGCAGATTTTGGAAACTATCCCGCCGGCCTGATGTATGGCCTGCAGGCCTTTGACAGCTGGCTTTACCGCGATGACAGTGCCTTCCTGCATCTGGAAGCTCTGGATACCTTCGCCTTCTTAAAGGAACAGGCAGAGAAAGGATATTTTGAGGATTTGATCAAGACCTGGCTTCTTGACAATCCCCATGGAACCCTGGTGACGATTCGGCCGAAGAAGGGGCTGACCGCCGAGCAGGATGAGAAGCAAAAGGAAAAGCTGAAGGCCTACCGGGATTCCCTAAGCCCGGAGGAGAAGCAGCAGATCGTGGCCTTTACGAAGCATCTGAAGCAGTACCAGAGTGAGCCGTCGCCCCAGGAGGATCTGGCGAAGATTCCGCTGCTTAGTCGGGAGGATATCGAAAAGAAGGTACAGCCCTTCCAGAATGAAGAGAGAAGGGTAGCGGGAACCACGCTTCTCTATCATCCCATTTTTACCAATGGCATCGGCTACTTAGACCTGATTTTCCGGGCGGATCGGATCCCGATGGAGCTGATTCCTTATCTCGGTCTTTTAAAAGCTGTGCTCGGGCAGGTGGATACCGAGCACTATAGCTACGGAGATTTCTCCAGCGAACTGAATCTTCATACAGGAGGCATTTCCATCAGCGTCGGAAGCTACGACAGTCTGCAGGAGCCGGGCGTCTATACGGCTGTTCTGGAGGTCAAGAGTAAGGCTCTCTACGAGGAGGTGCCGGTGGCCTTCGCGATGATAAAAGAGATGCTTCTGACCTCGAAGTTTCGGGATAAAAAGCGGCTGAAGGAAATCCTGTCCGAGACAAAATCCAGACTGCAGATGGTATTCCAGACGGCAGGACACTCGATGGCAGCATTGCGGGCTATGTCTTATTTTTCATCGAGTGCGGCCTTCTCAGACCGAACCGAGGGAGTAGATTTTTATCATTTCATCGAGGAACTGGATAAGAGTTTTGAGACAGATTTTGAGAAGACGGCAAAGAAGCTGGAGCAGCTTTGCAAACTTCTCTTCTGTCAGGAAAATCTGCTGATCAGCTATACCGGAGAGAAAAAGAGTCTGGCGGATATGGAGGCAGAGGCAGAAAAGCTTACCGGGGCACTTTATCCGAATACCGGAGCCGAAAAGGCTGTATGGGAGCTGGTTCCCGCCCATAAAAATGAGGGACTGAAAACCTCCTCCCAGATCCAGTATGTAGCCCGGGCCGGAAGCTTCCTTTCGGCAGGCCTTCCCTATACCGGAGCCCTGAAGGTGCTTCGAATCATCATGAGCTACGAGTATCTCTGGAACAATGTTCGGGTAAAGGGCGGCGCCTATGGCTGCATGAACAATTATACGCGTACCGGCAGCGGATATCTGGTATCCTACCGGGATCCGAACCTTTCGAAGACCAATGCGATCTTCGAGGAAAGTGCTGATTATACGGAGCATTTCGAGGTATCCGAGCGGGATATGACCAAGTATATCATCGGTACTGTAAGCTCTATGGACACGCCGCTGAATGCCAGAGCAAAGGGCAGGAGATCCCTAAGCGCCTATATGACGGGACTGACGGAGGAACAGCTGCAGAAGGAGCGGGACGAGGTCCTTGGCTGCGGCATAGAAGAAATTCGAGCTCTGGCCCCCTACCTGAGAGCGATACTTTCCCAGCATTATCTCTGCGTCATCGGCAATGAAGAAAAGCTGGAGGAGGAGAAGGAGCTTTTTGAGGTGACAGAGAGCCTCTTTCATTAGAAAAGGGAGAATACTGAATGGAAAATACAAATTGCAAATCCGGGTTTGCCACATTGATCGGCAGACCCAATGTAGGAAAATCGACCCTGATGAATCGACTGATCGGTCAGAAAATAGCCATTACATCCAATAAGCCCCAGACCACCCGCAACCGGATCCAGACGGTCTATACCTGCGAGGAGGGACAGATCGTCTTCCTGGATACCCCGGGTATCCACAAGGCGAAGAATAAGCTGGGAGAATATATGGTACATGCGGCGGAGCGAACCCTGAAGGAGGTCGATGTCATCCTCTGGCTGGTGGAGCCGACGACCTTTGTCGGAGCAGGAGAGCAGCATATCGCGAAGCAGCTGGAGAATGTGAAGACACCGGTGATTCTGGTTATCAACAAGACGGATACCGTCAAAAGAGAGGAGCTTCTGGCTGTCATCGATACCTATCGAAGGCTCCATGCCTTTGAGGAGATTGTGCCGGTATCGGCCTTAAGCGGGGACAATACGGAGGTACTTATCGAACAGATTTTCAAGTATTTGCCCTATGGACCGAAATTTTATGACGAAGATACGGTAACGGATCAGCCGATGCGCCAGATCGTGGCAGAACTGATCCGGGAGAAGGCTCTGCGCTGCCTGAACGAGGAGATTCCCCACGGCATCGCCGTTTCCATTGATAAAATGAAGGAACGGCCGAACGGCCGGAT
Organism: Alistipes onderdonkii; assembly: GCA_963621925.1. GTDB lineage: Bacteria > Bacillota > Clostridia > Lachnospirales > Lachnospiraceae > Laedolimicola. Next base: position 7,913 of record CAVFGF010000080.1, read on the forward strand.
CATGGATATCGATGCAACGATCATCTGTGAACGGGATTCCCACAAGGGCATCATCATCGGAAAGCAGGGAGCCATGCTGAAAAAGATCGGAAGTGCGGCTCGCTATGAGATTGAAGACATGCTGGAAATGAAGGCAAATCTGAAGCTCTGGGTCAAGGTCAAGAAGGACTGGCGGGACAGCGATTTCCTGATCAAAAATTTTGGCTATGACAAGAAGGATCTGGAGCTGTAACAAGCGATGGGGCAATTGATTACCGTGACGGGTCAGGTGCTGGCAGCCTATCCCCAGGGAGATTATGACAAGCGTATCATTCTTCTGACCCGGGAGAGGGGGAAAATTACAGCCTTTGCCAGGGGAGCGAGACGGCCGAACAGTCCGCTCCTGGCCGTATGTAATTCCTTTGTATTCGGCAAATTTCAGCTCTTCGAGGGGCGGACCTCCTACAATCTGGAGCAGGCAGAGATTTCCAATTATTTCCAGGAACTGAGCGCTGATTTTGAGGGAGCCTGCTATGGCTTTTATTTCTGCGAGCTGACGGAGTATTATACCAGGGAGGCCAATGACGAGCTGGAGATGCTGAAGCTTTTGTATCAATCCCTTCGGGCTCTTGGAAAGAAGAGTATCCCGGACGAATTGATTCGCTACATCTTCGAGCTGAAGGTTCTCGTGATCAACGGAGAGTGTCCGCCGGATTTCGACCGGTCGGATATCAGCGAATCGACGCGTTATACCTTACAGTATATTGCCCTGTCTCCGGTGGAAAAGCTCTATACCTTTACGGTATCGGAGGAGGTACTTCGGGAATTACGCGCGGTTCTTCAGGGATATCGGGATACCTATATGGAAGGACATTTCAAATCACTGGAGATACTGGAAAGCTGCGAGGCTGCGATCTCGGGAACAAAGCCCTGAGATGCCTCGAAGTTTGGGTTGAAAAATGACCGGAAAGACGGTATACTAAATGAGATTTCCTGAGACTTAGAGTTTCAGAAAAAAGTAGGAGGAGTCTGGATGAAAAAATCAGTCTGTTTGGGTCTCCTGATCGGTCTGTTATCGATTGTGGCCGGATGCGGCAGCTCTGCGCCGGTGGAAAATACCATCGCCGTAGATAAAAAAGGAAAGATCACGGATACGATCGTGGAGGATTTTGACAAGGATTATTACGATTCCGAAGAGCTTCAGAGTGAGATAGAGGAGGAGCTGGCAAAGTATAATCAGAATTATGCCTCCGATCCGATTACACTGAAGAAGTTTGCGGTCAAGGATGGACAGGCAACCTTGCAGCTGCTTTTTACGGAAAGTAAATACTATGAGGAGTATACGGAGTCGACGTTCTTTACGGGAACAGTGGAGGAAGCGCAGGCCGAGGGCTACGAGCTGACCGGGGATATGCTGGATGCAGATGGCGAAAAAACGGCGCTGGATTCCCTGGAGGATACAGAAAAGATGAAGATCGTGATCCTGGAAAATGATGAGACGGTAAGTGTCGAGGTACCTGGAAAGATTGTCGCTGTATCCGGTGCCGGAAACGTAAGCATCACAGGAAAGAGTCAGGCGTCTGTCACTGCGGGCGGTCTGTCGTATATTATTTATAAGTAGAGGAGTATAACAAATGGAAAAGACAATGGACAAGATTGTATCTCTGGCAAAGGCAAGAGGTTTCGTATATCCGGGTTCTGAGATCTACGGCGGACTGGCCAATACCTGGGACTACGGCAATCTGGGTGTAGAGCTGAAGAATAACGTCAAAAAAGCCTGGTGGCAGAAGTTTGTACAGGAAAATCCTTACAATGTCGGCGTGGACTGCGCGATTCTGATGAATCCCCAGACCTGGGTGGCTTCCGGACATCTGGGCGGTTTCTCCGACCCGCTGATGGACTGCAAGAGCTGTCATGAGCGTTTCCGTGCAGATAAGCTTATCGAGGATTATATGGCAGAAAATGGCATCGAGATCGAGGGCTCCGTGGATGCCTGGTCTCCGGAGGAGATGAAGTCCTATGTAGATGAGCATGGGATCTGCTGTCCGTCCTGCGGAAAGCATGATTTTACCGATATCCGACAGTTTAACCTGATGTTCAAGACCTTCCAGGGTGTCACCGAGGATGCGAAGAATACCGTATATCTTCGTCCGGAGACTGCCCAGGGTATCTTTGTAAACTTCAAAAATGTACAGAGAACCTCCAGAAAGAAGATTCCTTTTGGTATCGGTCAGATCGGAAAGTCCTTCCGAAATGAGATTACACCGGGCAACTTTACCTTCCGTACCAGAGAGTTCGAGCAGATGGAGCTGGAGTTCTTCTGCAAGCCG